>JAFLCH010000299.1 GCA_017303775.1 Anaerolineae bacterium
CCGGTTGCGAATTCGTGCAGGCTGTCGCCGGTGCGGTCGGTGAAGGCATCGACGATAAAGCTGTTGTTGAAGTTACCGGCTGAATTGATCCAGAGGAAGCCTTCCTGATAGATTTTTTCGACGAGCTGCGCCCAATCGTTGGTGCCGTTGAGAGGGAATACGGGCAGCCCTGCGGAGTGATTGATGATGTCTACTTTAACGGTTCGCAGCCATTCGGCGCAGGCTTGCAAGCCGCTGAGCAGGCCATCATAGCGGCAGGCGTATAGCTCGGCATCGGGGGCGATGCCATTAATCACTTCGAGGACGTCGGTGCCATGGGTGGTAAATTGATTGCTATAACTGGCGCGGTCGTCACCGGGTTTGATGAAGATCTCGCGACCCATCTGCGTTTCGAGGTTTTGGAGGCCGATGAAGCCTAGATCGATAACTGCTACTTTGACGCCCGCACCTGTCCAACCGGCTTGTACCCAGAAGTTGACACCATATTCCGCATTGAGACGGGTTATCTCGATGGGACGGATTTCGCGGCCATTGAAGTTGGCACTTTGCCCAACGGCGGCCATTTCGACAGCCGGGGTTGGTGTGACGGCGGCAGGGGTGGGCGGTAGGTTGACTGTGATGCCGGAGCCGACACCCAGAGGAACAATAGGCTGCCACGCGGGCGCAAAATCGGAGGCGTCGTTGTCTGTTAAGCGTTTCAAGCCGCTGCCGTCCGGACGCATGGTGTAGATTTCGTCACTTTCATCTTTATCGGTGACAAAAGCGATGAGGCTGCCATCGGGGGCGATGGTGGCGCGGCCACTGTTGACGCCGGGGGGTGTGAGGCGGGTCGGTCGCGCGCCATCAACCCCCATTTGATAGACACCCCATTGACCATCGCGGTCGCTGTCGAAGTAGATGGATTGGCCGTCGGGTGCCCATAGAGGCATACCATTGTTCTGGCCGGTGGTGGTGAGCCGCTGGAATTGATTGTTGGAGACATTGATCTTGAAGATGTGAATCTGGCCGTCGCGCTGGAGTTCCCAGTAGGCAATCCACTGTCCGTCCGGCGACCACGACGGATCACCTTTGATGGCATTGTTGTTGGTCAGGCGGGTGAGGTTCTGGCCGTTTGAATCGACCGTAAAAAGATCGCGACCGATGCCTCCGCGATTTGACACAAAGACGATTGTTTGCCCATCCGGCGACCACGCGGGAGCGATGTCGGTGAATTCTGTTCCGTCCTGAATGAGGGCGGAGGTGCGAGCGCCGTCAGCCGACATGCGGTAAATGCGTTCGACTCCTTCGCGATCGGTAACGAAGAGGATGGTTTCGCCATCCGGTGACCAATTGGCGTCGGTGTCCTGCGCGAGGTTGCGGGTGAGATTGAGAGCAGCGCCGCCGGATGCTGGCATCGACCAGATGTCATCGTTGCCAGAGCGATTGGATGTGAAGGCGATCTTCAAAATGGGGTCTGTGCTTTGCGCCTGTACGGCAGCAAGACCGGCTGCGAGGATGAATAGGCTGAGGGTGATTAAGAGCAAGCCATAAGCTGAGGGGGTGTGTTTCATTGTCATTCGTCTCCAGCCTTATGATCCTTGAATGCTAAAGTTGCAAGGGGTACCGTCGCCGGGGCAGGTACCGAGCTGCTGCTGCCCGTATTTGATGATGGTTTGAATGAGCGAGCGTTGAAATTTGTCGTACCAGAAGATGTCCGTTCCATCGAGCGTGATTTCGTAGAAGGCATCCCGCGAGCAGGAACTGGGAATCGGCGGTTCGGTGTCGTAGCGATAATAGTAGAAGCAGGTTCCGGGGGACACGGTTGCACTGTGGTCGGGTAAAAACGCGAAAACCCATTCTTCTTTCAGAGCGGAACTGACCGTGAGACCTGTGATCGCCATGGGCTGGAGGATGAGAACGGTAAAGCTATCCGGATTGGAGTAGAGCACGCTAAAGCTGGCGGACTGGGTGTTGGCTGATCTGGCGGCAGGGGCTGCTGCGGCGACGATCTCCGCTTCCGGCGTGGGGGTGGGGGCGACGACTTCGGCACCGGGGGCGGGCTTGACCTCCACTTGAAAGCGGACGTCCTGTATAACTGTTTTGACGATACTGCCGTCTTCCATGAGTTCGGGCGCATAAAGGCTGACGGCAAGATAGCTTGTGCCTAGCGACTCGTTTCCTTTGGGACGGAGCGTCCATTCCCAGTAGTTGACGGCATCGGCGCGCAACCGCAGCACGTAATCGGTGGGGGAAGGATCAATCTTGAAGCGGTCAATATCTACTCCGCGCAGTTCCGCGCCCATGATGGCATAGACCTCATCAAGATAGGTGGACTCGCGTAGATCGGCGGCGGCTGTTGGCGCAGGAGCGGGCGTGGCATCGGCAGGGGTATCTTCGGCTTGCAGTTCGACCTCCAAGCGCACGACGAGCACTTCATTGACACCGAGTGAATCGGGGGCGAGTAAGCGCATATCGCCACCGCCCAAGACTTTTTGATCACTGAGGGCGCCAGCGAGCGCATCCGCACCAATCTGGGTATAGCTTTGGACGACAACGCCGCTGGAATTGGTGGGTTGAATGGGCGCCGGAACTGGCTGCCAGACGGGGGAGTTTTCATCACCATTGAGCGCCAACAGAAGGCGTGGCAGCGATCCATCCGCGTTCATGACATATAAGTCGTAGTTACCGTTGCGATTGGAGGCGAACACAATCTGGCTACCGTTGGCCGACCATGCGGGACGGATGTCGCTGGCTGAATCGTTGGTCAGGTTGCTGATGCTGCCGTCGGCGAGGTTGATGACAAAAATATCCGGCTGACCGGCAGCGGCATTTTCGAAGGCGATATGCATTCCATCGGGTGACCAGACCGGCCAGTTATCGGGGCCGTCGGTTGTGATTTGACGGACGATGCCCGTGGCGATGGTTATGGCATAAATTTTGGCGACGTTATTGTCTATCTGCCAGAACGTGACCTGTGTGCCATCAGGCGACCACGCCGGGGCGCTTTTGACAATGCCGTCGGTGGTCAAACGGGTGACGTTCCCGCTGGCAATTTCGATCAGATAAAGATCCTGTCCACCATCGCGGTCTGAGCCGAATACGATGCGACTGCCATCGGGTGACCACGCAGGGGAGTTGTCGTTGGCGGGATGGCGGGTGAGATTCGTTTGCTCTAGACCGTTGTTTTGCATCAGGTAGAGTTCTTGATTGCCGTCACGGTCACTGGTGAAGACGATGCGCTCGCCATTGGGTGACCAGTCGGGATGCCAATCCCGCGAGACACTCTGGGTGAGATTGATCAGATTCGTCCCGTCGATATTGGCGACATAAATCTCGTCGTTGCCATCACGGTTGGAGACAAATACCACATGATAGGTGTCCTGCGCGGAAAGGATTGGGATGTTCCAGAGGATCAATAAAGCCCCGAAGAAAAGGCATAATGTTATTGGGAAGCGCCACTTTTTCATAACTGCAATCCTGTAATTTATGACTCAGCTTGATGAAAATTTACAGCCACTGGCGGCTGCTACCGCGGCTGAACAAATGCCCAGTGATTGACCGTTTTGTAGGAGTGAGAAGTTGACTGGTTGGTTGGTGACCGTGTCATACCAAAAGACTTCCGAACTGGATAATTCTTGTACAAAAGTGTTTTCCCGGTCGCAAGCACGCGGCAGCGGTGGCGATTTACCTTCGGCAATGAAGCGTAAGCAACTACCGGTCTTGACCTGAAAGTTGAGGGTTTCCAAGCCGTCGAAATAATCCGTGATGGGGATGGTTTGTGATGTGGTTTCGATGGCGAGGCCGGTGAAATCCGTGTCGGTTGTTACCAGAATGGTCAAGCTGTCTTTGTTGCTATGGGTGATGGTGATGTCGAGCGCGCCTGCCGTGATTTGGGCTTCAGCAGCTGCTGAAGGCTGTGTGACGGCGGGAGATGGATTCGCTGTCTCTTCTGGTTGGGTAGGTGTTGCGGCTGATGATTGGGTGTCTGAAGGTGTGGTGGTGAGGGATGTGGCTGGCGGATTTGACCCGTTTAGGAGACTCAGGATGATGATAAGCGCAACGATGACGATGGCTGCGACGATTGCAATCCATGTTAGAGGCAGCGGGCGACTTGAAACGGCAGTGGATGGTGTGCTGGCTGGAGCGGCAGCCGTTTTGATGTGGAAGGGGGCTGTTCCGACTGCTGTTCCTAAGGAAAACCCTTTGGCATTTAGCGCTGTGAGCAGCTTGCGATAGGATTCTAAAAAGTGCGCCTGCGGGTTCGAAAAATCCACCCATTGAACCCGATTGAGCTGGTAGGGGAGTTCTACTTTCTCGATTAACACGGGGAAAATGGGTTTGTTTTTGTCGAGGTAGTACTGCCATTCATCTTCGACGTTGCGCGACCCCAACGAACTGCTGGAGAGAATCAAGATCATGCCTTCGGCGGCGTCCAACCCCTGCTGAATGGCGCTGCTCCACTTCATGCCGCCGGGAATATCTTCTACATCCAGCCAAATATCCGCGCCGGACTCTGAAAGCAGTGTGGCGAGCTGACGGGCGAAGGGTTCGTCTTTGCGAGCATAACTGATAAAGAGTTTATTCATCAGCGATCTGCCTCCGGTATGGCGTTGCAATTGCCTTCCAAGCGAACCGCATCTTCACGCACCCACGCGCCGTTATTCATCTTGTACCATGTGAAACCGGTTGAGCCTTGTGCCTGCCCAATGACGGGGAAGGACTGACCGGGACTGAGCTGGCCGAGCGGGTCGTAGGATGTGCCGGGGCCTTTGCGCATGTTGGCGATGCCATCGGAGACTACGATGCAGGTGTCTTCACTGACTACCGGTGTGGCAATCACGATCGGTTCCAGCCAATAGTCTTCGTTATCACTTTCGGCTGTCCACGCGATGACACCGCGATACTGAACCTGCCACCATGTATAGCCATCGGCACAGATCGG
>JAFLCH010000003.1:0-11239 GCA_017303775.1 Anaerolineae bacterium
CGAAGCATCAATCCCCGGCCCCACCAGCGCTACCCGTGCGGTGCCGCCCGCCCGCCAATAGGCCGAGCCGTCGGAACCGTAGTACGGGTAAATATCCATCTTGTACGGGATCTTGTGCTTCTCCGCCAACCGCCGCATCTTAGCAGTCATCTCGTAATGATACGGCCCGGTGCTGTCCTTGGCGCAAATGCTCACCGAAAACTCGTCGCTGTTCTGCCCGTCGCCCATCGCCCCCATATCAATCGTCAGCAGCTCGTCCAATGTCCCCGGCCAATCCGCCGACCCGCCGTGCCCCACCTCTTCATAATTGGCGATCAGAATCGTAGTATCCTGCTCAGGCTGTGCCTTAGCCGCTTTCAGCGCCACCAGCGCCCCATAAATCGCCGCTACCCCCGCCTTATCATCCAGATGCCGCGACCGGATGAATCCCGTAGCCGTCACTTCCACCCGCGGGTCAAGGAAGATGAAATCACCGACCTCGATCCCGAAGGTGCGGGTTTCGGCGGCGCTCCGTGTCAGCGCGTCCAGCCGGATTTCCATATTATCCGCTTCTCGCTGTGTCGAACCCAGTTTGCTGTTCACGTGCGTGCTGGGGTTGCTCAGCAAAACCGTCCCCCGGTAGCGTCGGTCATCAAAGGTGCGCACAGTCACCCCCTCATATTCCACCGCGTTCCACGCATACCCGCCCAGTTGAGTCGCTTTCAGGCGTCCGCTCCCCTTGATTTCCTTCACCATCAGTCCGAGCGTATCCACATGAGCCGTGATCCCGCGCGGCGCTTTGCTGCTCGCCCCTTTAATCTGTGCGATCAGCGCCCCTTTTTTCGTCCGTTCCAGCTTCATGCCGGGGAACTTCAGCTTCTTGAATCTCGCCTCGACATAATCTACCGCCTCGACGGCATAACCCGTAGGGCTGGGGATATTCAAAAGTTCAGTCATAAATGTGACGGTTTCGTCAAGATTGATCTTTAAGCTGGTCATAAGCCCTCTCACGCGCTGTAGTTGTGTTCAAACCCGCCTATAATATTACCTGTATCACCAATATCCTGCTTGCTGCCGACCTTGAACGAGTACAGATCATGACGGAACAAAAGCATCACCTGCTAATTGTTGACGACGAAGAAGCCATTCGCTCAGCCTTGAATACCTTCCTGAGCCGCATGGGGTACGAAGTTCGTACTGCTGCCACCGGTCTGGAAGCCCTCACCGCGGTTGACGAACGTGAGCCGGATCTAGTGCTCTTGGATGTCGTGCTGGATGAGCGAGATTCCTCGCAGATGAGTGGGCTAGAAGTGTGTCGTAGGCTGCGTACCCGTCAACACTTTATCCCCATCATCATGCTCACCTCCTATCCCGAATGGCAGGTGGAAAGTCTGGGGCAGGGGGCTATCGCTTTTGTTACCAAACCGTGGGATAACAACGCCCTCGCGAATCAAATTCGTGCCACGCTCGGCGCGATCCAACATATCCGCCGCGAAAGCACCTCTACGACTTCCGGCAAAATCCTGCAAACCGGTAGCGCTATCCAAATAGATCTGGAGCATTTCCGTGTGAGCCGTGCCGGTCAGCAAATCGACCTGACCCCAATTGAATTCGCGCTCTTAGCCTTCCTCGCCCGCAGCCCCAATCGCCACTGGACTCGTGAAGAACTCTTGAATCATGTCTGGGATTATAGTTGGGTCGGTTATGAACGCACCGTAGATCGCCATGTGGCAGCGCTGCGGCGCAAACTGAAGTTGGAGCGCGATGAATTGATCGAAACAGTGCACGGTGTCGGTTATCGTCTGGTGCAGGGCTAATTCATGTATCGTTTACTCGTTATCGTAGCGCTTGTGGGTTGGCTGTTCATAACCGTCATAGCCAGTGAAATATCTCGTTCGCTCAATTCCCCGCTTGTGTTGGTGCGTTTCACTACCGAAATCGGCTTCTTTTGGGCGTTGCTTGGCGTCGGTCTTCTGCTGATGCTTCTGCTCGGCTTGTTCCGGTCACGTGCTGCTCGTGGTCGTTGGATCAAACACTATCAGGCGTTTTCCCTCTACTTGAATGAAGGAGTCTTGGTTTGTAATGCCAAAGGTCGCGTCCACTGGCACAATGAATCCGCTAGCTCGTTACTAGAAGGTAAGTTGCTTGACCACAACCTCAGGGTATTGCTCAAACGTGCCCAAACCAATAAAGGTGTCGCTCTGCAAACACTGGCGGTAGGGGAGGGGCGCTATGCGGTACAAGCGCTGCCGCTGGATAGACACACCTACGCTTTAATCTCCCGCCCGCTCAATAGCACCGGACAGCCCAATAACTTCTACGAAAATTTCATCCGCCGCATCGTCCACGATATGCGTAATCCACTGGCAGCCATCATCGGTCACGCGGCCAATATGCGTCAATCACCCCAATTCGAGCCGGAAAGCTGGCGGCGTTCTGTGGGCACGATTGAGGACGAAGCACAGCGTCTGGCGCGCTTGGTCGATAGCATGCTCTTTGACGCTCGTCTTGCCTATGTTCCGCTCGCCATCACCCGGCACGATCTGGTGGATATTCTCGAAGAAGCCTTATACGCACAGGATGAACGAGCGCAGCGCGAAGGCAAAACCTTGGAAATGCAGTCTCCTCCCGGCGCGATGCGTTTGGAAGGAGATCGGGATTTGTTGGTACGCGCCTTTGAAAACCTCATTGATAATAGCCTCAAGTATTCAGGTGCTGAGGGTTGCCTGCGCATCACGCTGGAAAGCCAACCCAACGCTTACATCATCCGGTTTGAAGATAATGGTGAAGGAATACCACCGGAATATCTGCCGGATCGTATCTTTGAGCCATTAGTTCGCGCGCGTGCCCACGGCAGTGGGAGTGGCCTTGGTCTTTCTACCGTCCGCAAAATTATCGAAATGCATGGTGGGACTATCACTGCAAACAGTCGTCTCGCTGTAGGCACGACCATGACCATTCGCCTGCCCAGACCCGGAGAGGCAGCCCGATGATGACAAAAAGCTTGTTACGCATGTCTTTGATCGTAGGTCTTCTCCTATCAGCCTGTGGTGTCGTCGCTGTCCAGATCGAAGAACCGATACCAACCGTGAATCCTACCGACACGCCCATCCCCCCACCTCCTATTCAGGCCGAAGCCTCAGCCGGTTTGGTCGCACGTGAAGCGCCAGATGACAGCGAAGTACTCGTCAAAACGGTTGCGATGCCTCACATTGTTTACATGCCACAGGGATTGGCGCTGGAGATGTTTGAGCAGTGGACTCCGCCTGTTGAGTATCTCGCAGTGGATCGTGGGCGTGGGCTGCGTTTGCGTGTCGATTGGAGCGCTTTGTGGCTAGTCGATAGTTATGGCGTTGGACAGGTTTCAATGGATGTCTTTCTGCGTGCTCCCGGAGAAAATGACTTCCGATTTGCTCAGAACGCCACGACATCCGATTTTGAGGGATGGGGAGCCGATCAACGTGATGAATTGCTCGACTCAACGCTGTATTTAACGGACATTGGTGATTATCAAGTGCGTGCCGAAGTCGAGGTCAGCGCCCGCAATGATCAAAGTGTCGAAGATTTGCGTTCATATACCTATGAGTTCAACTTGGTAGCCCTCAATTATCCGCCCAAGTTGCTCACCACCCCCGAAGATTTCACACCACAGTTCGGGGATCTTGAAAATGCGGGCGCGCTGCTGGATTGGCGGGGGTGGCGTCTCGGCCCATGTTTCATCCGAACTGATGATTTACCGGAAGCGGCCACATCCATTTCAGAAGCCTGCGTTGGGTTTGCCAATGGAGATCGGGAAGCTGCATCTGCGGCGTTGCAAGTTGCCCTTCAACAGGTCAATCATCCCGTACTCCGTTCCCGGATATATCAGCAGTTGGGAACATTATCAGCCGTCATGGGTGATTGGCCGCAAGCCTTAATCCATTTTCAACAGGGCTTGCAGGCCTCGCTTATTTTGCATGATGCGTTAGAAGTGTCGATTGCGCTGCGCAATCTGGGAATCGCTCAAAAGAACACCGAACAGTATGACGAAGGTGAAATCAATCTCTGGCAATCTATTCAACTCTCCGATCAAATCGAGGATTGGCTGGGTTCAGCCTTAACCTACGGGCAGTTTGGCTATTATTGGGAATCCCTCGATACGCTGGAATGGGTGACCAACGTGATGCAGGATAACGGACTACCTCAAGCCGAGATACTTCGGCGCTGGTCTGCCCTGTTCCGTGCTGGTCAAGCCCCCTAAGAACGCCTGCCTACCACACGCCAAGCGGTATCCGACACTTGTGACGGAATCGTCACATTCCCGTCAAAGTATCTCCCACACATTCATATACAGTACGTTCATCAAGCGTTTCTAGATTGAATGTGATTGTGGAGAGTTGGCTATGCAAACATCGAGGCGTGCTTTTTTGAAGCGCTTTGGGAGCGGCTTAACCGCTTCAGCGCTTATTCCTTCTCTAGGCTTACCTCCTCGGATGACTTTTGCTTTGTCGGATATTCCCGCAGTCACTGATCCAACCATCCACTTCTTGAACCGCATAACCTATGGCCCTTTACCCGAAGAGGTTGACCGTGCCCGCCAACTTGGGATCGAGGCTTATCTGGATGAGCAGTTACACCCCGAACAGATCGATGACTTAGATATGGATCGGCGTCTCATTGAATTACCTATTCTCAAAATGGATCGACGTACCGTTCATAGGCTGGATGGTCGTGAGTACCGTGCCTACATCGCCCTGACCACAGGCATGGTTATGCGTGCCGTTTACTCCAAGCGCCAGCTTTTTGAGCGTGTGGTCGAATTCTGGACGGATCATTTTAATGTGCCCAGCGCTGAACTTGGTCCTGATGTGGTGGTAATGCAGCGGGAAGCGATCCGCCGTCACGCCTTGGGCAACTTTCGTGACTTGATATTCGGCACAGCCCAGAGTCCTGCCATGCTCTATTATCTCGACCAAACCTTCAGCGATAAAGAGCATCCCAACGAAAATTATGCCCGTGAACTCATGGAACTCCATACATTGGGCGTGGACGGCGGCTATACTGAAACGGATGTCAAAGAAATGGCGCGTGCCTTGACCGGATGGACGGTACACGACGGTACCCGAACCGGCTTTTATTTCGATCCCACTCGCCACGATACCGAAGAGAAAACACTGCTCGGCCATTCCCTTCCGTCAGGACGGGGTATTGAAGATGGCTTGCATGCCCTCAGCCTAGTAGTTACTCACCCCGCAACTGCGCGTTTTATCTGCCACAAGTTGTGCATCCGCTTTGTTAGTGATCAACCGCCGGCGAGCCTCGTTGAAAGTGCCACTGCGGTCTGGATGCAGAACGATGGCGCTGTTCTGCCCGTCTTGCGTCATATCTTGCTTTCCTCGGAATTTGCTGCTTCGGTTGGACAAAAGCTCCGTCGACCCTTGGACTTTTTTATCGGCGCGCTTCGTTCGACTGGTACCGAGTTCCGCGAATTTTGGGTGATGGAAGCTTTATTGCAGGATCTCGCACAGGTTCCATATAGCTGGAATCCACCTAATGGCTATCCCGATCAAGCCAGCGCATGGATGAGTTCTGCAGGATTACTGGCGCGGTGGAACACGGCTATGGAATTGACTCATCGTGCCCACAGCGAGTCCGATACTGGCATGTCAACCCATCTGATCGAGTTGATTGGAACACCACAAACCGCGGGTGAATTGGTGGATTCGGCTGCCCGTCGTGTTTTTGGCGTCCCCATACTGGGGGATGCGCGCGCCCACTTTGTAACCTATTTGACTGGGGATGGAAGCGCGGAATCGCCCGTTACGCCGCACATGCTCGCCAATAAATTAGGGACATTGTTCGGTTTGATGTTGGCCTCACCCCAGTACCAATGGCGTTGACCGGACGTACTACGAAATTAGGAGAAACGAGATGAAACCATTACTAAACCGTCGCAGTTTCCTCAAAGGGATGACTGGTGCGGCCGCTGTTGGTATCAGTAAATCTATTTTCCCGGCATGGATGCCGCGCTTGGCTTTTCGCCAACCAGATCAAAACCCCGGTGATGTACTAGTCGCTGTATTTTTACGGGGCGGGATCGATGGCCTGAGCGCCATTGTGCCTTTTGGTGAAGGCGCACATTATTACGATGCCCGTCCAACGATTGCTGTAGCAGAACCCGGAACCGGAGTCGGTGCAGCGCTTGATTTGAATGGATACTTTGGCATGCATCCTTCCCTTGCCCCGCTGGTTGATATTTACCAATCGGGCGGGTTGGCTGTAGTTCATGCCACCGGCTCAACCGATCCCTCACGCTCCCATTTCGATGCCATGCAGTTTATGGAATACGGTACACCCGGTGATAAAACCGGAGGCACAGGTTGGATTGGTCGTCATCTTCAATCGACTGCGTGGCAGAACGACTCGCCGTTTCGCGCAGTTGGTATGGGAGCGATGCTGCCATCTTCCTTGCGCGGCCCTGTAGCCCCGTTAGCACTGCGCTCCATCGCGGATTTCCATCTCAAGGGTCGAGAGGGTGAATTGCGGCGTGCCGAACAGATTCTCGCCCAGCTTTACGCTATCGATGCGCCATCCACCCCGTTAGATACACAAGCTAAACTGGTTTTTGATACGGTCGACATGCTTAAAACGCTAGATTCCACAGCTTACCAACCTGCCAATGGTGCGGCTTATCCAACCGATGAGTATGGCTTTGGGCTGGGTCTTCAACAAATTGCTCAACTTATTAAAGCTGGAGTAGGGCTGGAAGTTGCTTGCATCGATCTGGGTGGTTGGGATACGCACGAAAATCAAGGAACGCATGATGGCTATTTCGCTGATCTGCTATCGGTTCTGGGTAAAGGACTAGCAGCCTTTTATACCGACCTTCAAGACCATATGAAGGGTATCAGCATTGTGACCATGAGTGAATTTGGCCGGCGCGTCGTGGAAAATGCTAGCCAGGGAACTGATCACGGACACGGGAATTTTATGTTCCTCATGGGGGGTGGTACGCAGGGTAGTCAGGTATACACTCGCTGGCCGACACTGGCTCCCGAAGTGCTCAATGATGGTGATCTGGCAATCACAACCGATTATCGAGATGTCTTGGTCGAAATCATCATGCATCGGCTGAAAAACCCATCAATTGATCAAATATTCCCCGGTTTTAGTCACACGCCGCTGGGGTTAGTTGTCCCGCGTTAACTCAGGCTTGTAATACAGTTCTATCGATGGAGCACAAATTATGAAACGATGGTCTCAACGCCTCATCCTAATTGCCTTATTATGGTTTGGTAGTCTCGTAGCAAAAGTAGCTGCACAGGATGATGACCCGATTCGACAGGCACTTATTGATCATGTCGCCTCCAGTGAGATTTTTGTCGACTGGCTCTCCAATTACCCGGACTATCATGTGAACGCCTATGGCCCGGATGAGAATGGGGTTTGGTATATCGAATTCTTGAACGTAGCTCAAGATGAGTGGCTCGGATACGCCAACATTGATGCTGATAACAACGAGATTCTAGACTCTTTTGCTCCCAAGCCACTTCCACAGGACATTTATCAACAGCAGCTTCCTCTTGTCACAGAATATGTCTTAGCCGATCCTGAGGTTTTGGCTCGCCTCGAACAAAAGCCGAATCTCTGGGATAACTATACCGACTACAATCGTTGGGAAACAGTTTGGGATTTGGCTTTTTATCGTGGCATTGAAGGGATTGTTGTCAAAGTTGGTTTTGATGAAAACGAGAACCCCTACATCATCAAAATTGTTGATCCTAATCAACTTACTGAAGATGAAGCACTCGATAATGCGCGTAATGAGGCCATCAATCTAGCCTATTCCGCCGACGGAATTTGGGATTATCTCGGTGGTTACGATGATTGGACAACCTATGCTGAACCTCAGGGCGCAACTCGGTGGAGTGTAACCTTTGTCGTCTACGACAAAGAATTATTCTTCGCCCTCGTTGATATACAGGAACAACGAGTTTTGGCGGCTGAACCCGGCCGTTAACCTGATCCAGTATCATCTGGTTGAACATTATTTGAAAGATGCAGTCGCTTGTTTCCAGTGTTACAATCACCGGTGAGGTGACACTGTGGAGACGATTGATCCTATGACTTCCCTGCATGTTCGAGGTGCGCTGCTGGATGATACACAGGCCATCAGCAGTTTATATCGTGCTCACATTTCCGTCTGGCAGCGTATGAATCCCGCAGGGCAGGTGCAAGACATCCCCTATGAGTCGTTGACCATTTATGAACGGTGGTTGCATGGCGGCCCTTGGATGAGTGTCGAAACTGCTGCTATCCACCTCAGTCACCTGCTGTGCGGAGCCGGTATCCCGCTGGTCGTCGAAGCGGATGGACAGATCCTCGCTTACGCCGAAGCGTATCATGGGGTCGAACCGGAGCCGTTTGGCGATCATCTCCACCTCGCGCATCTCGTCGTCCACCCTCAACACGCCCAAGATGGTTTACAGGATATTCTCCTCACCGATTTGCTCGATCAAGCCCGTATTTCACGTTGCACCCGCTTGACTGCGAACTGTATCGCCAACGACTCAGAATCCCGCGAATTGTACGCCCGTCATGGTATGGTTCCGCGTGCCCGCGTCAAACGCTTCAATTTGCCGGCCAAATCGGGGCAGGGCTTTTACAAAGTCATCGAGCATGTCACAGAATCTGCACAGCAAATCAATAACTGGTTTATGCCCGTTGGTCGGCTGGGCAGCGCGCGCCAACAGTGGGAATCGCTTTGGCCCCGCACATGGTTTGCCGTACCCGAATTGCGTGAACGTCGCGCTTACCGCTTGCATTTTTCGGCTGCCGGACAGGAAGCCCTCATCTACTGCCAGCAGCAGCTTTACGTGCCGCGTGGGGCCGAAATCTACCTCTGGTCGCCCAAACCGCTGACCACCCAGCTCCTCACTGCCTTGCGAGATTGGTCACATCGAGAAGGATTCCGTTCGCTGGTCATGCCTATGACCGAAGAAACGGCCAATGTTATGGGTTCGGATGCCGAGCCTGATGGCTACTTTGAAGATGTTTATAGTGTGGGTGTGTAGTGTCGCAGCGCGCTGACTCACATCAGCTATAATAAACGTGTTCCAATCGTTAAAGGAGTCAGTTGTGCCGCTGTATGATTCCCATCATCTTGAATATGGCATCACCAACGGGCATATTCAGGTGGTGATGGAAAACGGGCAGCAGCTCCCTGCCTACTGGGCGCACCCCAACACAGGGCGTCTGTTTCCGGCGGTGGCGCTCATTCACGATTGGTGGGGTATTACTCCCTCCATCCGCCGTATCGCCCACCAGTTTGCGCAGGCCGGCTATTATGTCATCGTTCCCGACTTGTTCGACGGCAAAGTTGCAGCGACCCCTGAACAAGCCATTGAACTAGTAAAAGCGCTCGGAGACGGTGGTTATCCGCGCGTTGATGCTGCCCTGAGTGTCTTGGAACGTCATCATCATACCAACCGCGATGTGGCGGCTGTTGGCGTGGGTATGGGCGGCAGCCTTGCTTACGAGGCTGCCATTGTACGCTCGGATATTGAGGCCGCTGTTGCCTACTACGGTTTTCCACAGCGTTACTTTGGTCGCTTCAAAGACGCTCACGCCCCGATCTTGGCCTTTTACGGCGAAAACGAACCGCATATCACCGCCTCCGTTATCACCCGTTTGCGTCAGGAACTCGCGGCCAATACCGCCGGTCTATCGCATGAAGTTGTGACGCTAAAAGGCGTCGCGCATGACTTTCTCGGTGATCAGGCTTCCACCGCCGAACATGAACAGGGGCGTCAAGCCATCGCTAAAACATTTCTGTTTCTTGAGCAGTATCTTAAAGGGCCGGAACGAAACCCGCCCAAAACCATATAAATCACACAGGAGCACCCACTATGACACAGACCGATCCCTTGCGTGATCTGATTCGTTCAACGCTGGATTTTTATGCCCGCTTTGACTGGCAGCCGGAGCTGACCGGCGCTGCTAAAGTCTTTCAGGAAGAAGTGGCTGAACTTCTCGAAGCCGCTCACGAAGGTTCGAATAAAGATCATATCGCCGAAGAAGCTGCCGATGTGATGGTAACCGTCATCGGCGTATGTCAGGCAGCAGGTGTCGATCCGCAGCTATTGATTGACCAATTATATGCGGTAGTCGCGAAAAATAACGCCAAAACCCATGAGACTCATATCTACCTTGACGGCAAGATTCGCCGTCGCCATCCTAAGTCGAGTTGATGCGATGTAAGTTTGTCTTACGCCAGTAAGTCAATAATTGATGATGACTATTTGCGAAGTGATTTTGCCGGGGCGTATCCGTTACCAGCCTGCATGGGACTGGCAGAATGTGCTCGCGGATGAACGGGGGCGTGATCTCGCACCGGATCGTTTGCTCCTCCTCGAACACCCTCCCACCTATACGCTGGGGACATCCGGTCACGATGAAAACCTCTTGCTCACACCGGATCAGCTCGCAGCGCAGGGCATCGAAGTCCTGAAAGTGGATCGTGGGGGTGATATTACCTATCATGGGCCGGGACAGTTGGTCGGCTATCCCATCATCCAGCTTCCGCGCGTGTCGGAAACCTTACGAGCCGATGTCATTGGCTACGTGCGCAAGATCGAGCAGGTCATTATGCGTACTGTGGCCGACTATGGCATATCCAGCAAACCTATTCCCGGCCTGACCGGAGTCTGGGTCGATACCCTCAACGGCGAAGCCAAAATTTGTGCCATCGGTGTGCGCGTCAATGTTCGCGCGGTGACCAAACATGGTTTCGCTCTCAACCTCAACACCGACCTCCGTTATTTTGATGGGATTATCCCGTGCGGAATTGCCGATAAAGGTGTGACCAGCTTATCTGCTCTGCTCGGTGCGCCGGTTGATGAAACCGAAGCCATCCGCCGCCTCATCGCACATTTTGGCGCTGTTTTCGAGCGCGAGATGATCGTTAGTTACTTGCAGCCTAATTTCTAACGATGCTGCGCTTCACCCTCTGCTTGGGTTTACGCTGGTTCCTTGCGTTTCTCTCAGCCATCACTGCCAGTCAACTGCTCGGCACACAGCTAGCTTCACCATCTACGCTCTTCGGTTTTGTCGAGGGCTGCGAAGCTCGACCGCAGCCCTGTTGGCATGGTGTTGTGCCGGGGACGACCTCCTTGCAAAAGGCGCAAGCCATACTGGAAGAACGGGGCTATACCAACCCGCGCAGCCTCGATCAAATCACAGTGACCTATGATGCGCCGCCTTCGAGCGGTTTACTCACCCT
>JAFLCH010000003.1:11339-24939 GCA_017303775.1 Anaerolineae bacterium
GTCGCGTCACCCAATCCATGAGCCTTGGCGTTCGCTTGGAAGGGGAACTTCGCCACATTGATGTCGTAACCTTTTTCCTTCGCTTGCTTTTCTGTCCAGCCGAAGCTCGCAATCTGCGGTTGGCAGTAAGTCGCGCGTGGCATCATGTCGAAGTCCAGTTCAATCGTTTCCACACCTGCAATATTCTCGGCTGCGATGATGCCCATGCTCTCGGCCACATGCGCCAGCATCAGTTTGGCGGTCACATCACCAATGGCATAAATATGCGGCACCGACGTCTGCATCTTACCATTAATCTGCACTGCGCCCCGTTCCGTCAGCTTTACACCGGTTTTTTCCAGCCCATAACCCTCTGTACGGGGTTGGAAACCGATAGCTTGCAGCACCTTATCTGCTTCCAAAACCACCGACTTGCCGTCCGGTGGCGTCACGGTTACCTTAACGTTCGCCCCCGTATCCTCGATCTTATCGACCTTGGTACCGGTCAGAATCTTAATTCCCAATCGTTCATACTGCTTACGCAGTTCAGCCGAAACCTCTTCATCTTCCAGCGGAACCATCCGGTCAAGGAATTCGACGATAGTCACATCCACGCCGTAATTCTTCATCACATAACCGAATTCCACACCAATTGCCCCTGCGCCTGCGATGATGATGCTTTTCGGCAGTTTATCTTCCATAATCTGTTCTTCGTAGGTCACCACACGCTCACTGAGCTTGGTGCCGGGGATCAGCCGGGTGGTCGCGCCGCTGGCAAGAATCAAGTTCTTAAACTTGATCGTTTCCTGCCCGCCGCCGTTCAGCGCTACCTGTAGTGTGTTCGCGTCGCTGAAGGTTCCCCAACCATCATACTCATCAATCTTGTTCTTGCGCATCAGGAAGTGAACACCTTTCACCCGTCCATCAGCGACACGGCGGCTGCGTTTGAAAGCTTCAGCATAATCAAATGTTACGCTGCCCTCAATCTTCATGCCGAACGTCTTCGCTTCATGATTGACGATATGTGCCAGTTCAGCATTCCGCAGCAGTGCCTTCGATGGAATACATCCCACGTTCAGGCATACACCACCCCAGTATTGCTTTTCGACAACCGCCGTTTTCTTTCCCAACTGGGCAGCGCGGATCGCAGCGACATATCCCCCCGGCCCTGCGCCCAGTACAACGACATCATACTCTTTTGCCATAATAGTCTCCTGTAAGCTGGCAGCGTCCAACCGCCAACCCTGCATACTCATAACGCTGTGGATAATAATACGGGATGGGGTGGGGATGCAATGTTCTTACTTGAGTGGTTTGTTAATCTGGTACACCCCATAGCCGCAGTGTGCTCTCATACCCCATTCCGCCGCTGCTGCTGGCGAGTAGATTACCCTCAGGGCTAAAGACAACCGACTGTACATCGTCGTCATGTCCGCTCAAGGTTGCCAGCGACTCGCCTGTTCGCGCATTCCATAACCGCACACTGTAATACTCAGGTGCGTAATCAAAGCCCCCTCCACTGCCCGAAGCGATCACATCACCTGTTGGATTGTAAGCCAGTGTCTTGACCGGTGCTTCATGCCCTGTTGTACAGACGGGATCATTAACCTCACTCAATGTCCAGATGACAAAGCTGCACGGCGCACCACCCGCTTCATCATAAAACTCACCGTTGGTTCCGCTTGCCAATTGCAGCCCATCCGGACTCCACGCCAACGGCCCGCTGGCGAGTGGAAGGCGATTCACCATCCCGATGAGTGGATCATCTTGATCAGAGAGTGTGCCCCGCCGCAAAATCGTATTGACATCCCAGATTTCGACCCCGAATCCCGTCAGTGCCAATGTCAACCCATCCGGGCTGAATCGCACATTGTAGATAAAGCCGTTCTGGTTAGTGTGGAAAACGCGTCCCAGCGTTGCATCAGGTGTAGTGGGCTGTGGTCTGGGTGCGCTTTGGTCAGGTGAAGGCGGGGGCAGTTGTGCGATCTCACGTTCCTGCGTCCGCCAATTGAACACCACATTGTCAACATTCCACAGGAAAATGGCGACCGGCCCCAAATCAAATGTATCGCTGAGAGGGACATCCGCGTAAGTCACCAGCAGTCGTCCATCCGGGCTGAAGTCCACATCGTAAACCCCGCTGTAGTGGATGATGCTCCCGACTTGTTTCAGAGTTGTCGCATCCCACAGATTCACCAGCCCATCCGTGCTGACCGAGGCAATCAGATTACCGTTCGGGCTGTATACAATCCGGTTGATCCCATATCCGTTCGGAGCAGCCAGCGCCGCTTTCAACTTGATTCCCCGCACCGAGTCCCATGTTTCAATTCGGTTCATTCGAGCAGCGGCGATCACTCGCCGAACAGGACTGAACGCCACACTATAAACCGGATCGCCACCACGTTGTCCTTGTATTCCTAATACAGTGCGTTCACGTTGGGTTGCGTTGTCCCATACCAGCAGCGTATCATCGCTGGTGCCGAATAAAATCGTCGAACGGGTTGGATGGAACGTGTATCCGGTCATCGCTACTGAATTCAGGTAAACAACTGCTCCACGTCGAATATCCCATACTTCATATTGGACGCCATTTCCGCCTGATGCAAACCGGATCAAGAGCCGTCCATTTGGGCTGAACACATAGCTGCTTCCATCGGAAAAAGTCGTTACCTGTGAAGTGCGTTGGTTCAGATTCCAGATTTCAATCTGTCCATCGCCATTAGCCGCGGCGATCATCGCCCCATCCGGGCTAAAGGCCCGAATCAATGGTTCTTCGACCGGCAGCGTATTTTGTCCGGTATACCATTCTCGTTCAATCCGCAGCCAGTTATCGCTTTTCAGCAGTGTGATCTTGTTCACATCGCGGATGTCCCAGATTTGCCCGCTTCTGCCGTCAGTGAAGCCCAATTGGCTTCCATCAGGGCTGAAAACCAGTGATCCGGAAGTTCCGCTTGCGTTCCACGAAGCGGCCATCTGACTGCTTCGCATGCTCCACAATCGAATCACGATCTGGCTTCCGTCCGTTAAACTAGGACTCGCAGAAGCCAGATAGACATCTTCAGGGCTGAAACTTACCGCTGTGACCATTTCTTCAGGCACATTTAGCCGTTGGCTCACCCCGCTCTCAAATCGTTCTGCGTTCATCAGGACGATGCCGTTGCTCGTCGCTGCGGCCACGATTTGCCCGCTCGATGACCACGCTACATCATGAATGCGTCCAACCCCAACCACGCCCATCGAAGTTGTTTCGCTGGCGTTGCGGAAGGTGAATACATCTCGTGGGGGGATAGTGGGAGGCGCTGCTTCCTGTGCGAACAGCGTCAAAGGTAATGCCCATATAACGAGCAGCAGTAATGCAAACCGGTAATGCATAGGCTTCTCTCCTGATGATAGTATCAGTGTACTATGAAACCTCTGAAGAGAGGCCTATGGTAGTTCAATCGTCGAGTAGTCGTTAACCTCCTAACCTCCCGGTGTAGGAGTAGCCTGTGGCCGGAAGTTTGGCCGACCAATACCTACCGAAGTCGGTACTGCGATGTTTGCGTCACCTGCTTGTGGCGGTGGTGGTGGTGCGCATAACGGACGGGTTTCTGTCGCGGGCAGTGGTGGATCATTCGGCCCCGGCGGTTCGACACATTCAGCTTCATTGCTGCTGCTGCGTACGGGTAATTCTAATCCTTCTGGGCAATCCGGCATTGGCCCTTCACCACATAGTGCACCACCCCCTGCCACATGATCCTGAATCGCCTTTACTTCAGCTTCGCTCAGGGGTTGTGCCATTTCAATCGGTCGCTCCAGTAACCCCAGCGGCAGCGACTCCATCATAGTCAGTTTTTTTACATATGCCTTGGGTGGTTCTGGTGCGCCGTCTGCGACCATCAAGCGCATATTGAATGAACCACCACCCGGCGAACGGAAGGGCAGGAATCGTCCCCGAATCGGTACGCGTGCCCATGTTCCCGGCACAACCACCTGCGTTTCATCACCAGCCGTCAGGAACGCCATTCCTTCTAACGTACTGATGGTCATTCCTTCATCCTCAGCAGCTTGGAAGAACACCGTAGATCCCATCTGTACATCCACACCATTCACCGTGAAAGAAACTTCACCTGCGCCTTCAGGTGTCTGCACCAGCATCCCGCTGTCTGGTGCTTCATCACATCGGGCATCACCGGCTCCGGTTCGCAGATAAAAAGCCTGCATCGGACGTAGATCGCTGCTAGTTGTTGGGCTGACCGCGTTCGTGATTTCGACATCACCGAACAGCAGGAACGTCACATTCTGTCCCGGTAAGGTATCCGGCAGGTTAGCTTGCAACTTCAGAATCGCCACACCCCAATCACCGTTATCTTCATTCATCGGGCTGAGTCGCATGGTCTGAATCTGGTTGACATTCACAATGTCACCCACAGTCTCAAAACTAAACTCAGCTACATCCGGTTGTGGTTGTGCTGTCAAATTGATGTTCCCATAGCAGGCTTGGTTGCGTCCTGTAGCTTGACATGCTGTATCCGCAGCTTCCAGTGCCTTCGATACGATTTCGGGACAATCTGCGCCTTGTGCCAGCGCCAGTACGGGAGCCAGCCATAGGACAAACGTAAAACTGAGAATGGTCTTAAAAGAGTGCCACATATTCGCTTCCCTTGAACTTACGACATTAATCGAGCATTCGCTTGTATCACGTCGATAATCTTGCAATCACATGTTCAACTCAATTAGGTTGTGGAACCAGCAGCGAAATTAGCATCACGCTGTCCGTTACCACAATCGTCTGTAGGTTCTGTTCCGGCCCCAATCGTTGTTTCAAAATACTATCTAAGCTTTCCACCATCAGCCGGAAGAAATCCCCGGTTGCCAGATCAATATAACCTTGCGGAGGCGGTGTATCCCCGGTTGTGATGCTGCTGATTGTGATGGTTGCGTAATCACCCGTCAGCAAAATCGAAACCAGCACATTCCCGCTGATCGATGTCGTGCCATCAAATGCCGTTAGCTGTACATCGATCCCGTCCGCTACAAAATTGATAATCGCACGCTCAATGTCTGGATAAGCCAGCCGTTTTACATCGACTTCTTCTTGGAATTGGGGTTCCGTGATCATCACGTCCGCGAATTGTTGAACTGCGCCCTGTACTGCCGAACCATTCGGAGCAGGTGTAAAGGTCGAAAAACGAGGCGCTTCAACTACCGCCTGAGTCGCAGTTCCGATTGCTGCAATCGTTGGCTCAACTGTATGTGTTGCCGTGACTGGTCGAGGTGTACGTGTCATCGTTGGAGCGGTAAATGTGGGTGTCTCCGTCAACACAAATGCCGGCAGCGCGTCCTGTGTTGGACTGGCTTCCACTACATTGTCTGGGGCTGTGGTTGATGTAAGTTCAGGAGCTTCTGTTGCTGCTTCACTGGGTAGAACTGCCAGCGTTGGGAGATCTTGATTAGGGTTTTCCGCCGGTTGACATGCTGCCAGCAGCATACTCCATAACAGGAGCCAGACTGTTTTCTTCATGAAACCTCTGATCACTAGTCTGTGTTGTGAGTCATGTCTAATAGACGTTTACACAATAGCATAAGTTCCGGTTGACATGCGTAAAACGCTAGGAATTTCTTACATTATTGCCAGTTTTCTATCCGTGTTTTCAAATCGCTCATAAACGCGTCGCCTACTGCACCATCAGCTACCCGATGATCAAACGTGAGTGTTACGTAGCAGCACGGGCGAATGGCGATCATATCGTCAATGACTTTGACTCGTTTTTCGACCATACCCACACCAAGGATAGCCACCTGTGGCTGGTTGATGATTGGTGTTGCCATCAGGCTGCCGCTCACACCGTGGTTTGTGATCGTGAAGGTGCCCCCTTTGATCTCATCCGGTTTTAATTGTTTGCTGCGTGCTCGCGCTGCCACGTCGTTAATCGCCCGTGCCATGCCCATCAGATTCAAATCGCCCGCGTCTTTAATTACGGGTACGATCAATCCTTCATCCAACGCCACAGCCATCCCCAGATTCACACGGTTGTGCAGCCAGATTCCCTCGTCCATCCACTGTGCATTGAGATAGCGGTGGTTTTGTAATGCGCCCACCGTCGCCAGCGCAAAATAAGCGCTCAAGGTCAGGTTAACGCCGTGTTTTGCAAACTCAGTTTTGTGAGCGCTGCGATGGGTGCTTACTGCACTCATATCAAATTCGAACACGGCGGTTACATGAGGCGAAGTATGTAATTTGCTGAATACCATGTGTTCAGCAATGGCTTTACGCATGGCGTTCAGCGCCACCATCTCACCATCCGGCGAGAGTACGCTCTCGGCCTGTCGCAGCCGTGCCGGTGCAGGTTGTTGTAGAGGCGGTGCAGGGAGGTGCGGTGGCGGTTGGCGAGGGACACCGTTGATGTCATCCTCAGTTTCATCGTGAAGCGCCCCACTCAGATACGCCTCAACATCTTTCTTGGTAATCCGCCCATCCCGCCCGCTGCCTTTAATCTGGTTCAAATCAACCTGATGCTCAGCCACCATCCGCGCCACCACCGGCGAGACATATCCATTGTAGTCATTAACCTGTTCATTGCCGGTCGAGGCCGCGGGATTCGTTCGTTCAGCTTTGGCTATATCAGAGGTATGCCTCAACGCCTCATTTCCCGCCTCACCGATCACCCCTAACTTCACACCGGGCAGCACGGTACCCCCTTGTGGAACAAGAATTTGCAGCAGTATTCCGCTGCATGGTGCCGGGATTTCAGTGTCGATTTTATCGCCAGTGATCTCTAATAGCGGTTCGAATTCGTGAATCGCATCACCTTCTTGCTTCAGCCATTTGCTGACCAATCCCTCGCTCACGCTGTCGCCGAGTTGAGGCATTATGACTTCGGTGGGCATGCTTGGCTCCTATCGGTTGAAGGGGCAAACCGGGGATGAACATCACGAAAGTGTGTTCATCCCATATGATCATTATAGCAGTGGTCGTTTGCTTGTATTCACCTGCTCATTGGGCGTTATATACTGAATTCACTGCTCGGTTTTTGTGGCTCATTTTTTACCGGCTCGTTAACCTCTACAGTCCCGCTCAGGATCGCCAGCTTATCCACGAACACGACACTCAAGATTGTCAGCACCGGCACGAAGATCGTCACCAGTAGCGATACATAAGGCACAATCAGTGCCAGCAAAGACGCTTGGTCGCTCATCGAACCTCGCATTTGCATCAAAATGACCGGCAGAGTGAACATGTCGCGTGAATTGATTGCCAGAAGCGGCCAAAATAAGTCTGATGCAGCGCCTAAACTCAGGACGCTTCCCACCAGCAGCACCATTCCAACCGATGGCAGCAGAACCCGCTGTACCAACGCGTTCCCGCTGGTCATCCCGTCATTCACCGCGCGGTTGTAACGTTCATGTGCCCCATCAAAGAAAAGTTTGAATACGATTAGGCTGAACACCCCTACCATGTGCGGAGTCTGTAAAATGCCCGTCGCATTCAAATTGCCCATCTCTCGTGCCCGCATGTAATGCGCGATGCTAATGCTCTCAAATGGGATGAAGGCTGCCATCAGGAATAACAGGAACAAGAAGCTTGAAAATAAACGGTTGATTGGCCGCACAAATCCCAACCCTAATCCGATCAAATATGCAATCGGGATTTGAATCAACCAGATAGCCAGCATAGGTTGTGTCAATGTGCGTGTTACTACTTCATTGAAGTTAATTTCTTCCAGCGTTCTTTCAGCGCTGCCCATGCCGACACTGTTAACTTGTATCACTCCCCATAACACGAGTCCGACAATAGGCAGTCCTATTGCTGTGATCAGTGGCAGGCTCACGATGCTCACAAGGCTTGAACCTTCAGGGGATCGAGCGACATAACTCACGCGTAATCTCATCACGGTCAGCACAAGCCACACCAATATACCGGTTGCCACCGCCTGCCCGATCAAGAGTACTGCTTCAGCCGCCGCTGGCCCCAACCGCAACATCATAAATGCTTGCCGATAATAATAAGTCATGACGGTTGTAGTGGCATTGCCGGGGCCGCCATTGGTGATGACATACGAGAGCATAAATGTCTGGCTCGCGCTCGCTGCGATGAGCAGTATTCCCAGCAGCCATACGCCCAGAGTCGCGCCAACGGTCGAGCGTCCGCTTCCTCGCCCGCGCCAGACTGCAATGAACGCCATACCACCTACAGCCGCTGCAACCCCCGCTGTAATGATTCCATCCAGTAGTAAGATCGAGGCCTTTGCGGTCTCAGGCTGGTTGAGCGCGAATGACCCCAGTGACTCAAAAATCGGCGATGATTCCCGCCCCCAAATAGGGCTGACGAACAAGCTCCACAGTATCGAGAGGATGAAAGGCGACGCCAGCACTCCAATCACAACCAGTAGTAGCCGGTTGAGTGCTCGTCCGATACCGCCCTGCGCTCCGACCAATACCCCCACCAATACCGGCACAATCGCCACAATCAGCAATCGTGTGACTAGAATTGTCGTTGTATACCGTACTGCCTCATGGAACAACACATTTTCCATGAGGTATTCGTAGTTCTCCATGCCCACAAATTCCATATTGTCTTGGATGAGGTCAGGGTCGTGCATGCTCATCGTATACATGTCTAGGGCGGGTGCAACTTGCGACTGGTAATAGATGAAAATACCCGGTAACAGCAGGATTAAAGCGAGGATGAACCGTGTGAACCCCGTATTCAAGGTGCGTTTTTCTTCAGAGATTATGCTAACCGGATTGTCCATGACAACTTCCTTATTCGTTGAAGGCACAGTATTGTCATCATATGCTGCTTGTGGTTTATGTGCCATCAGCCCTTAGGCCGAATTCATCCCGGTGCGAAAATAAAACGAGGTGAGGGTCAATTTGACCCCACCTCGTTCATCGTTTCTAGAATAATAATGCTTTACATCTGCTCGGCGATCAATTCCACAACATCCTTGATCACCATACCCTCGCCTCCAGCATTAGCCTTGGCGCTTTCAAACATTTGCATGCAGAACGGGCATCCCACCGCCAGCACTTCAGCGCCGGTCGCCTGCGCTTCTTCGTAGCGCACAATGTTGACGGCTTTCGTTCCGTGTTCCTCTTCTTTCCAGAACTGCGCACCACCCGCGCCGCAGCAGAACGAATTCTTCTTCGTCCGTGGCATTTCGATAACTCCCGCACCGGTTGCGTTCAGCACAGTCCGTGGAGCCTCAACCACATCATTATGCCGCCCCAGATAGCACGGATCATGGAACGTTACATTGCTCATGCGCTTGGGAGATGCATTAGCCGGTACTTTGCCCGCCTGAATTAATTCTTCAATCAGTTCAGTGTGATGAATGACCTCATAATTACCGCCGAACTGATGATATTCTTTCCCGATGTTATGGTAGCAGTGCGGGCAGGTGACCACGATTCGCTTGGGGTTTACCTCGTTCAGCACTTCCACATTGCTCGTCGCTAACTCGTAGTACAGATCTTCTTTACCGGCACGCCGTGCGACATCGCCCGTGCAGTTTTCTTGCTCACCGAGTACAGCGAAGTTCACGCCCGCGGCATTAAGCACCTTCACCAGTGCCCTTGCGGTTAACTGTGCGCGGGGATCATAATTCACCGCGCATCCTGTCCAGTACAGGATGTCAAAATCTGGGTTTTCCTCTACGGTTGGTACGGGGAATTCGAGACCCTTCGCCCACTTGAACCGTTCCTCACGCGGTGCTTGCCATGGGTTGCCCTGTCGCTCCATCCCTTTGAATGCGCCTTGTAATTCCGCTGGGAACTCGGATTGCATCAGCACTGCATCCCGCCGGATATTCAGAATATCCAGCATCGGTTCGTTTCCTACCGGACAAATATCGATGCACGCCCCGCATGAAGTACATGCCCAGACAGCCGATTCGCTGATCGCCATGCCCACCAGCGAAAATTCCGACTCTCGCCCTCCGGCCAAATCGGTCATATGGTCGCGCATGTAGTACCGCTTATTGATCTCCAGTGCTGATGGCGACAGTTCTTTGCCCGTTGTATAAGCCGGACAGACATCCTGACACCGGTTGCACATAATACAGGCAAACCCGTCCAAAATGTTTGTCTTGGGTAACTGTTCCAGCTTATTGACGCCGAACTGTTCCAGATCGGGGTCTTCCAGATCAAGCTTATCCATCTCACCCAACGATGTGCGTCGGGGTTTCGTCAGGAAGTTGAGCGGAGCCATAAACAGATGCGCGTGCTTGGAATAGGCGAAGTAGGGCGTGAACACCAGAATTCCACCCAGCGCCACCCACCAGAAAACATGCTCCATCACCCGCAGTCCATCACCCGAAAGCCCGCTCCAGATCGGCGAAACCAATGTCGCGAATGGCATGAACACATCAGCGCCGTGTTCTGCCACATATACTGATTCGCCGAGGAATCGCGCGCCAATGTGCAGCAGGATGAACACCCCCACAACCAGCGAGTCAACCTTAATCCCACCAGCTTTCACTTTGGGGTGCAGTAGCACGTTGTCATGATATTCCAGTTCCTTTTTGTTCGGCAGCACGAATCGCCGGAGCAAGAAGTAAGCCACCCCTATCAGTACCACAATGCTCAACACATCGCCGATTAAGCGGTAAAGGCTGTATACCACCCCTAAGTTTTCCAACCAATCCAAAAATCCGGGGATGAATCCCTTCAGCCCGTCCACCACATTGACCAGAAAGTAATACGTGAATCCCCATACGATTCCGAGGTGGAACAGACTGCTGATTCGACGTGTTTTCAGCGTTGTGTTTTGGGTCAGATATACGCCTAGAGCCTTGAACGCGCGTTGTGGCAGACGATCCAGATACAACTTGCCTTCACCGCGGTTGATGATGAGGTACATCTCCCGGAATCCGTTGTATGTCGCGCCCACAGCTAGCAGCGCCAGTAGGATAAAAAGGAATTGTTCAACTGGTGTGAGCATAAGGGTTCCCTATCACATATTTTGACCAAATCATGTCAACTTTTTTGTAGTGTAACATTCCCATCAGGAAAGACCAAAAAGGGATTCAACCTCAATCATCTTATGCCATTTGGACGAATGATTTTCGGGACTATGTGCTCTACGCTAAACGGATATAATGAGAATAGTGATGACCACACATTGAAACCGATTGAGGCTCTATGACGGATAATCAACCGGCTCCCACATCACGTGGAGCAAAAACGTATGAGATGCTCTGGGACTGTCGTTTCTGTGGTTCCAAGAAACTTCTCGGTAAGACCCACCGTTATTGCCCCAATTGCGGCGCTCAGCAGGACCCAAATTGGCGCTATTTCCCTTCAGATGCCGAAAAAGTTGCCGTACAGGATCATGTTTATGTCGGAGCGGATCGCATTTGCCCCGCTTGTAGTACGCTCAACTCTGCCGTTGCTGAATTTTGTGGCAATTGCGGTTCGCCTCTTACGAAAGCGGCACAGGCAAAATCAGGTGAAAGCCGGGAACGTGGTTCTGGTGAAACCTTTGAAACCGAAGATCTAAAACAAAAGCAGAAGGCCGCAGCTATGCCACAGGCCGCGGCTGTGCCTAAAGCATCCGCCGGTTCCAACAAAAAATGGATCATCGCCCTCGTTCTGATTGCAGTCATTGTCGGCGGAGCAATCTTCGCCTTAACCCGCACCACCAGCGGTTCAGCTTATGTGACCGGACACCATTGGGAACGTTCGATTGAAATCCTTTCTTTGCAACCGGTTCCGGGCAAGAGTAGCTGCGAATCAGTACCGCTTGGTGCTTATGGTATTCAGGAACGCTACGAACAGGTTGGTTCACGACAGGTTCCTGATGGCGAACAGTGCCGTACTGTACAAATTAATCAAGGGGATGGAACTTTCCGCGAAGAAGAACGCTGTCAGACGACCTATCGCTCCGAGCCGGTTTATGGATATGTCTGCTATTACGTTCTCAATACATGGCTGCCTTCGCGCTCGGTGAATGCACAGGGGGATAAGGCATCAGCGCCGCGTTGGCCGGACACCAACATCACTTCCAGTGCAGCCTGCTTGCTTCCCGGTTGTGAACGAGAGGGTGGTCGTAGCGAAAAATATGTCTTGGAATTCAAAGGTGATGGAGATCGCACATTTGAGTGTCCGGTAGATTTTAGCCTTTGGCAGTCGACAAATGTGGAAAAGGCATTCACCATCGAGATTGGCTCAATCTTGAAGGATTTCCGTTGCAATACCCTCAAACCGGTTAGTTGATCGCACATATTGGTTTTCGGGTGGTTCGCGACGTGACAGCCATTGACGAGTTGCTCAATTCGATTTTCCCGAACAAACATATACCGTTTAAATCAGATTTTGAGAACTGGTTGCGCCGCTCGCGTCGCTTCCAGTCTTTTGCCGCTCAATATCGCACCAAAATGCGTGCCAAGCTCAATAATGTGCGCGATGAAGCAGGCTTACAGGACTTGCGCGCCGAATGGGAAGTTGCCTTTATCATCCTGCAAGACGAACGATTTACACTCGAATATGAAACCTATCTTGCGGCCAAACAGCGTGGGCCGGATTATACAGCCGCCTTTCGCACCAATACCCGCCTGAATATTGAAGTACGCCGTATTCGCGGTCTAGAACTTGACCATGCCAATCCGGACGTTCTGATTCACAAACTGATGGCAGTTATCTGCGACAAAGTGAGGCAGATGCCGCCCGGTATGATTAACTTGCTTTGGTTGACTGCTGAAAGTGATCTAAAGCCCGACGATTTGAACCATGCTGCGGTGACATTGCGTCAGATGGCCGGGTTGAAAACCCACGACTTCTTCGCGCGGCGTGGTTTTACAGATGCCGCCGAATTCCTCAAATACTATCGCCAATTGAGCGGCATCATCCTATATCATCCGCAAAACACAACACTCTGGCCGAATCCGCTTACGCGCCACTCGATCCCGCGCGAGCTTGTTAACGCCTTTCAACGTATAAATCTAGCCTAATAATCGATGCGCCGGAAACAGTATTGGCTGGCATCAAAATACCGAAATCAGCCTTCTAAGAGCATCACCGTTCCTGCTTCAAAATCGCTGATGGTGATTCCACCTTCATGGACACTGAAGCGCGCGTTGCTTAAGAGATCCGTCAGTATGATTCCATCCTCAATGCCAGCATGTCGTAGTGGGATCGTGGTTAGAGGTAGCTTTTCCGGCCCGCGCCACGCAATGGTGATCAGTCGCTGCTGGCGGGTCTGCCGCTGATAAGCCACCAATCCCCCTTCAGCATATACCATTTGGAAACCACCCTCGCGCAGTGCTGGGGCAGTACGCCGCTGCTGAATCATGAATTGGTAATGTTTTCGCAAATCGTGATCCCATGTAGACTCGTCCCAACGCATGCACCGCCGGTTGTCAGGATCAAATGACCCATCCATACCGATCTCATCACCGTAATAGATGCATGGAACACCGGGAAACGTCATCAGGATAGTTACCGCCAATTTCAACATCGCTCGATTACCCCCCAATATCCACAAAATCCGAGGGGTGTCATGGCTGCCGAGCTGGTTAAACTGCTGCCGCGCGATCACCCACGGAATCGCAGCCCGGAATCGTGTCCATTGTTCTGCCATTGCCTCCGCCGGCATCGCGATAGGATCGTACCACTCAGGGAGTTCTATTCCCGTGACATC
>JAFLCH010000003.1:25039-28208 GCA_017303775.1 Anaerolineae bacterium
AGATGCGGGTCAACATGGTGATAATCCGCGATGTCATAGCGGTGGTTGCTATACGCGCTGAAGATCGGATTCAGGAAGATCCCGTTCACGCCCAAATCCTTCAGGTAATCCAGTTTCTGCCGCACACCCTCTAAATCTCCGCCATAGAAATCCAGATTGCCCGCTTCCTGATACGAAAGTGGTAATTCACCCCATGCGCGTTGTTGAGTTTGGTAACCGCGTCGGCTCCATGCCCCCGGTGGCACATCATTCTCCGTATCGCCGTTATAGAATCGGTCAGGGAAAATCTGGTAAAACACTGCCTGATCCACCCAGTGCGGTGCGGCGAAATTCGCCAGCAGTCTGAAGTCGTTATGATCGGGTGACTCGGCACGGCTAACCCCTCCGGCATTCAGCCAATACGCACCCTCCGTGCTCAGAACGCGGAATCGATACAAGAGTACAGGCATCGTCATGCGCACCGTACCAACCCACCACGCGCACACACCATCAGTTCGTTCCCGCTGCATCGCGTCGCTTTTTTCTTCTCCGTCCGGGGTCGTCCGCAGGTATACCCCCTTAATGGGTGCGTCAACCGGTGTTCGCAGCGTAATCGTTATTATCTCGCCTTGTGTCGGCAGTGGATTAGAAACATACATCGCCGACCCATCATGATGGAGTCCGGCAGTCCAATGGAGTTGAATAGTCATAAGTAAATCCTACCGTCAAAAATTTGTTGCATTTGCAACAATAATAACGCATTTAATCCCTTGAATCCAAATAAAAAGAGGCAGACAACATTATCCGTCCGCCTCTCAACGTCTCATCCCACCAGCACTTCCTTACGCTTCGTCTTCGTTCTTCGGCCAGCGCCCATACAAGCGTGTCAGGTAAGCCAACCGTTCACGGGCAGGGTGATTTAACCATTCTGCCGTGAAACGCCAACCCCAATTGCCGGATTCCTTTCCCGGAGTATTCATACGGGTATCTTCGCCGAACCCGAACACATCCTGTAGAGGAACGACAAACGTATGCGCTACCGAGGCCATCCCTAACCGGATCAAATCCCAGTGGATTTCTGTTACATCATGCCCCAGATACTGAGGTAAGTATTCTCGGATATCCGGTGTTGCTTCACCGCTCATCCACCAACCGAGCGTGGTATTGTTATCGTGGGTTCCCGTATACACCACACAATTAGGCGTATAGTTATGAGGCAAAAAGCTGTTCTCCCCGCCCGAACCGCCAAATGCGAATTGCAGAATTTTCATTCCCGGCAGCTTTAACCCATCTCGTAGTTCAACCACACCGGGCGTAATGAGTCCCAGATCCTCCGCGATGATCGGCAGATTTCCAAGCCTCTCAACCACGACGTTGAAGAAGTCAAACTTGGGTCCCGGAACCCACTGTCCCTTGATGGCTGTCGTCTCGCTTGCAGGCACTTCCCAATAAGCCTCGAACCCTCGGAAGTGATCAACACGTACAATATCGACCAGCTTGAGCGTCGCCTTAATCCGGTTCAACCACCAGTTGTAATCCGTTTCTGCCATCTTATCCCAGCGGTACAACGGGTTACCCCATCGTTGTCCCGTCGGGCTGAAGTAATCCGGTGGAACCCCTGCGATTACGGTTGGGTTGCCGAGTTCATCCAAAAAATACTCATCGCGGTTCGCCCACACATCAGAACTGTCATGCGCGACGAAAATCGGAATATCACCCACCAGCCGGATATTACGACTGTTTGCATAGGCTTTGAGCGCCAACCATTGCTTGAAGAACAACCACTGCCGGAACTTGTGTTCCTCCACGCTGCTCGCATGTTTGGCTCGCGCTGTTTCAACCGCTTTTCCCTCCCGCAGTGCTTCTACTTCCGGCCATTCCACCCATGGCTTGCCACCATAGAAATTCTTGAGCGCGATGAACAGTGCCCAGTCATCCAACCAGTAAGCCTCCTCATCACACCACGCTTTGAACTCGGCCTTTTTAGTCGCCCCTGCCGTAGCCACGAAGCGGGTATACGCAGTGCTTAGGATGCGGTTGTGGTACGTAATCACATTCCCGAAATCGACGCTGTAGGCTGGGAAACTGGGTACTTTCGCCACATCATCAGCCGTCAGCCAGCCCTCTTTCACAAGTGTGTCAAAGCTGATCAACAGCGGGTTTCCTGCAAATGTAGAAAGGGATTGATACGGAGAGTCACCGTAGCTTGTTGGCCCCAGAGGCAGCACCTGCCACACCGATTGTCCGGTTGATTCCAGCCAGTCGATGAAGCGGTACGCCGTCTCGCCCAGATCGCCAACACCATAACGTCCCGGCAAGGAAGTCGGGTGTAATAAGACACCGCTCGAACGGGGAAAAATATTATTTTGCGAAGACATGAAACCATCCAATCTTTTAAACAATAACCCAATTAACGAATTGGATGGTATTGTACCAGAGGACTCCTATGCGGGGTTGTCAGAATTGATGAAGGTTGTCATCTCCTCTACAGTGAACTGACACTTAAATGTGAATGCCAGTGGTGTCGCCCCGTCGCGTTCCAATAAATCAAGTTTCTGCTTGGCTTCTTCAACCGTCGGTATGTGCCCTGCCGGAATCCACCACAGCGCCAGTGCCGGACTGGTCATCTTCTCAAACCACTCTTTACGCCGCCGGAAGAACTCAACATGTGAACTATAGTAAGCATATTGGAACAGCGCATCGATTGACTCCCAAACCGACATATTCACAATGATCCGCTCATCTTCATAGGGGCGTAGCGAAGTCGCGTCATTCCCATCCCCCTTCAGTCGCCACACAAAACCCGCCGAACCTTCTGCCAGTGCATTGATGCGGTCTAAATTTCCCACAAAATCCGTCATAACTGGGCTGTCCAGCGGCGCAGCCATCCGGGCAATATTGATCTGAGCAATCTGGTAACTCATGTGCTTGCTCTCTTTCAACACCTAGACTTCTGAAATACTTGCGTCAGATTATAAGTTGGTTAACTGAGCTTTCAAATACATGAATAAATATTACGAAAAACATTTATGCTTCTGCTGCCGACTTGTCCATATACTTAATTCATAAAGTAATGTTAGGCAACTAGGGAGGGACTAAGTATGCCGCTGAAATTGGAATGGGTAGATGTCGAACAAAGCATCATGTGCTGTATGGGGGAGGGCAAGTGGGATTGGGACGAGTATCACAC
>JAFLCH010000003.1:28308-54252 GCA_017303775.1 Anaerolineae bacterium
ACTTTCTTTACGGAATAAACCGATTAGGTCATCATACCGCCCCCCGCCGGTCACACTTCCCAGATTCGGCTCGGTGATGATCGTCTCAAAAATGGGTCCGGTGTAATAACCTAGACCGCGCACCATCGTGAAATCAAATTCATAAAACCCTGCCGGAACGCCGGCGTCATCCAGATACCCGGCCAATTGTCGCAGTTCGCGCAGCCCTTCCGCCGCAGCCGGTAGCCCCCCCATCTCGCGTTCCAGTACATCAAGGCTGCCCAATCCAGCCTCACGTGATTGAATTAGCCCCATCATCCGGCCTACCGCATCCGCCGCCAGCCCCCGTTCGACCAGTTCTTTCTCCACGCCTTCCGCGCCAATCTTGTCGAACTTATCCACGCTCCGGTACAAATCCCCCAACTGTGTGTCCGGCACCCCCGAATATTGTCCCATACCGGTGAGGAGTTTCCGGTTATTGATCTTCACACTGAACTGTTGGAACCCCAACCGCCGCAGCGCCGTCACGATCAAGCTGATAATCTCAGCCTCGGCCAGCATACCCCCTACACCGACGATGTCCGCGTCACACTGGTAGAACTCGCGATAGCGTCCACGTTGAGGGCGTTCGGCTCGGAAAACCGGTGACAGTTGGTAACGTTTGAAAGGCAGCTTGATCTCGTTCTCATACTGCGCCACCACCCGCGCCAGCGGGACGGTCAGGTCATAGCGCATCGCTACTTCTTCCTTCCCGCCGGGGTGCTGCGAACTGTAAATCAGCTTCTCGGCGTCCTCTCCATACTTCCCGTACAGCGTTTCTTTCAACTCCAGAACCGGCGTTTGTAATGGCTCAAAGCCAAACAGGTGAAATACATCCCGCACAATCCCGAATACATAATCTCGTTTGAGCATGTCAGCCGGGAGGAAGTCCCGCATCCCTTTTGGCAGTCGGGGAGTGATTTTGACTTGAGCCATTTCCTGAATTCCTCTTGTTCTTAAAACGGATCAGCGCCGATCCTGAAATAAAAAAGCGTAGACCGATGCCTACGCTTTGGGTTTCCAACGTGTGCAGCAGGTCAGACCGTAATAACGTTTCCGTGATGATGGAACATAATGGGTCTCACCTTTCCTTGCTTCTTAATTATCTCTGAGTGTAGCTGACCGTCGCGCTGTTTGCAACCACTAAACCCCTGCCGATGCTTCACGTGCTTGCCGCGCGGCCTCTCGGAATTGCTCATGATGCCCTTGTTCATGCTTCAGTCCGAACAAAAACGCGGCCGGAGCATTCATCGGGCCGAACTTTTCCAAAAATCGCTCGGAAACGCCGCGCTGCACATGCAGATTAGGCTTGTCCGGCCACGCATCCAAATACGCCAGTCGCATCCGTCGGCTTTCTTCCAATCGTTGGATACACTGTGCTTTTGACGTCACATGCTTCCACTCGGTTTCATAGCGCAGTCGTGGCTCACTGGGGTAGGGGATTCCGCGCGCCAGTATCGAACTATAAGTCGCGGCCTCTTCGCTGCTGGCCGTCACATGCACCACCAGATGCGCCACGCTCCAACCAATCTTTTCCTCCCCCGGTTTCGCATACGGATCGTCCGCTTCGGGGTCATTTGGCAGGAACAAAACCTGTGCGTCGTTCAATGGCTTGACGATCTCCAGAATCGCATCAATCGAAGCGTTCGTAGCCGCCTTCAAATCATCTACACTCATACCTTCTGAAAACGCATGCAAATTCTTCTTACCTTCATTCACAGGTGTAAAATCGAGCAGCACAATAATCTCCTCATCCTCTTGCGTCCCATTGCCGGTTTAACTTTACCCCGGCATCATGGACAACTCTGTACCATAATTCACAATGCTAATTTGAAGCGTACAGCGCGCTCTTTCTTACGGCACAGGCCTTTCGTACAGTGTACCCATGAACAATAATCACCCTTGCTGGACGCGCTATAATTAATCAATTGCTTCTAACAGGTGTTCGCGCCATGTCCACTCGCAGTAAATCCGAATCGGATACCGAAAAGATTCAACGACGGAATCGTGAACTGTCCATCCTCAACACCATTGCCAAAGCCCTCAATCAAGAAGTCGATCTCACCCGTGCCCTCAGCGTCGCCCTCCGCGATGTAGCCGAACTCTTTGATCTCGAAACCAGTTGGATTTTTCTCTTCAACAACGAAGCCAAACTCTATCTCGCCGCGGCCCAGAACCTCCCCCCGGCCCTTGCCAAACATCCCCGCCGCATGGGTGGTGGTTGTACCTGCATTGACGATTACAATGAAGGGGAACTCAACTCACCGCGCAACTTCACTTGTAGCCGCTTGGAGAATCTCAGTGTCGGCACTGCCGGCCTTCGCCAACATGCCAGCATCCCCTTGAATGCCCATGGCAAACCCCTTGGCATCCTCAATGTCGCCAGTACCGATTGGGTTGATTTACACGACGATGATCTCAAACTGCTCTATCTCGTCGGTGATCTTGTCGCCATTGCCATCGAACGCGCCCGCCTCTTTGATCGCAGCGCCGAACTTGGAGCCATCGAAGAACGCAACCGCCTCGCGCGCGAAATTCACGACACCCTCGCGCAGGGGCTTACCGCCATCGCCCTCCAGTTGGAAACTGCCGATGCCTTGCTCGAAAGCGGCCTGCCCATCGAACGGGTTCGGCAGAGTGTCACGCAGGCACTTCAACTAACCCGCTCCAACTTGGAAGAAGCGCGCCGTTCTGTCATGGATTTACGTGCTGCACCCCTCGAAGGGCATCCTCTCGATGTTGCCCTCCGCAACCTCGCCACCGAATGGGCTTCACGCCGCAAAATCATCTACAACTTCGAAGTCGTTGGCAGCCCGCGCCCACTTCCCATGCGTGTCGAAACCGGCCTCTACCGCATCCTTCAAGAAGCCCTCACCAACATCGGGCGGCATGCACAGGCCCATCATGTCACCGTTCAGCTTGTCATGATGCCCGACCAGATTCACCTTCACATCGCCGATGACGGTCGCGGCTTCGACCCCGACCAGACATCCCCGAACCACTATGGTCTCATCGGCATGAACGAACGCGCCAACCTGCTGGCGGGAACCCTTCAAATCAGCAGTAGTCCCGGCGAAGGCACTGAACTCGACATATTTATCCCGCTGGAGGCAAGTACATGACACCCCCCATTCGCATGATCGTTGCTGACGACCATCCTGTCGTGCGTGATGGTCTTGTTGCCATCCTCAGCACCCAACCGGACTTCGAAATTATCGCCACTGCTGGTACGGGCCGCGAAACGACTCGTCTCGTCAGCGAATTACAGCCCGATGTCCTCCTGCTCGATCTCGAAATGCCGGAGATGGACGGCGTAGAAACCCTTCAACACCTCCGCGACTCTCAAATCCCCGTGCGCACCGTCGTCTTCACGGCCTTTGATACCGACGAACGCATCGTGGGCGCGGTGCAAGCCGGTGCACAGGGCTACCTCCTCAAAGGCGCGCCACGTGAAGAAATTTTCAACGCCATCCGTGTCGTCTATGCCGGTGGTTCACTCCTACAGCCCGTAGTCGCTTCCCGCCTGCTCAAACAGGTGACCGGCGAACGCCCCCCGTCGCCCAATATCGATGCGCTCACCCCGCGTGAACAGCATGTCCTCCGCCTCTTGGCGCAGGGTTTGCAGAACAAAGAAATCGCCGCCGAACTCACCATCACCGAACGCACCGTCAAATTTTATGTCAGCTCCATTCTTGGCAAACTGGGTGCCGGGAATCGCACCGAAGCCGTCACCCTTGCGGTGCAGCGCGGCCTTGTCAAATTGGGTTAAGAATAAACGGGTAGGGGAGGGGAAAAGAAAACCGGACGCCTGCTGATAGGCATCCGGTGCGTGTCTTAGTCTTCGCGCGGGGTATACAGGCTGATGTAACTTGCGACGATAGCCGCGCCGATCAGCACCACTTCCACCGCCAGAATCAAGGGGCTTGGCAGGTAGTGCCCGCTGCTCAGCAGATACACCGAACTGATCAGCAGCGCGAGGATCACAATTCCGGTTGAAAATCCGCGTTGTACCAGATTCATGGTTGTCATTCTCCACATACGCATCAGTGTGTTACTTTCGGAACTCGTGTGATGAAATACGTTGCCGCAGTACCGCCCCCGACCAGTGCCACACAGATGATGATCACTGCGTGCGCCGGGAGGAACAAACTGCTGCCCAGTGCATAAAACAATGCTGCTGCCAGCACAGCCCAGATGAACAAGATCCCGATGAAGCGTTGTATTCCTGTCATGTTGCTTATACTCACATGTACGTCTGATGTGGCTTATTCGTTTCATAGCATAGATCACTTCACCACTTTTTCAGTCCGTCCTCTCGCTGATTCCCCCTCAGTCTTTAGTCGGATTGTTGGCTACCTTGTACGGAAGGACAGTCTCACCTTGCCCCCTTGCCCGGTTTACAACTGGCCTCGAATATGCCATAGTCGGTTATCAACATTCACAGGGCTAATATGGTCATGGGCTGCCTAACCAAAAGGATCTGATATGACTTCTGCCAATATGCCAATTCGGGTTGTCGCCATCGGCGGCACACTGCGCGAAAACTCAACCAGCCTTTGGGCGCTCCAACACGCCCTCGCCGCTGCCCGTGACGCGGGCGCTTCCACCCAACTGCTTGACCTCCGCCGTGCTCAACTGCCTATCTTGCAGCCGGATTGGGAACTCGTTGACTACGACGAAAACGTCCGCGACTTCATCAACGTCATCCGTCACGCCGACGCTTTCCTTTTCAGCACCGCCGGTTATCATGGCACCTTGGCTGGCGTCACCAAGAATGCCCTCGACTACTTCGAGTATCTTTCCGAAGGCCCCAATCCCTACCTGCACAACAAACCTGTTGGCCTCATCGCCACTGCCAGCGGTGATCAAGCCGCCACCAATTCCATTCGCGCCATGGTGGATGTCGTTCACTCCCTGCGTGGCTATGTACTCCCGCTGTCCGTTCCCATCCACGCTGCCGAAAAAGCCTTTGACTCGACCGGTCACCCCACCAACGAAAGAATCGCCAACCGCCTCACACAGCAGGGACGTATGTTGGTGGAAACAGCCGCGCGCCTCAAGTCAAACCCCACCGTATCCCTCGCCTGATCAGCTTCCTCCATACCCGAATCGCTTTTTTCTGTCCCCCAATTTCTGGGGGGCTTGCCTTTTTTCCTCAGTCAGATAATGAAGCATGCTGGATATAGAAAATGCGACTATCGCATATCGGACTATATGCACCCGCCTGCATTTATATCCGGCCTGTGACTGGTTGTCTGGGGCAGCCGCGTGCGCCCCTTGGGAGGAATGATGGAAATCCTGATCCCGATTGTCTTGGTCGTTGCGGTTTTTCTATTGCTCGTAGCCTTGACCGGCCTCGTCATTATCACTGAACGTCAGGTCGGCGTTGTTATCAAGCGCTTCTCGTCCCGTTCATTACCCCCGGATCGTCTGATTGCCTTGAATGGTGAGGCAGGTTATCAGGCTGCTACCCTTGCCCCCGGTTGGTACTTCGGCTACTTCCCGTGGGTTTATAGCATTCGCAAAGTCCCCATCACCGTCGTGCCACAGGGGGAAATTGGCCTCATCGTTGCTGCGGATGGTGCGTCTATTCCCGCCGAACGAATCCTCGGTAAAGTCGTTGCTTGCGACGACTTTCAAGATGCGCGCAAGTTTCTCTCCAATGGCGGCGAGCGGGGTCGTCAGCTTGGCATCCTCACCGCCGGAGCCTACCGTATCAACACCGCGCTTTTCACCGTCATCACCCGCCAGAATGCGCCCCAGCACGGCATGGACTCTGATGATCTCCTCGTCTATCAAGTAGAGTCGGATATGGTCGGCATCGTGACCACGCTCGATGGCGCGCCGATTGACGAAGGAGAAATTGCCGGTCTCTACATCCCCAATCACGATAACTTCCAGAATGCGCAGGCCTTCCTCGAAACCGGTGGCCGTCGCGGTTTGCAAGAACAGGTCTTGCTCTCCGGTTCATGGAATCTCAATCCGTGGTTCGTCAATGTCGAACAGGTTCCCATGACCGAAATTCCCATCGGTTATGTCGGCGTAGTCATTTCCTTCGTCGGCAAGGCGCACATTGATGTCAGCGGTTCCGAATTCAAACATGGTGACTTGGTCAACGTCGGTCACAAAGGCGTCTGGGTCACACCGCTCTATCCCGGCAAACATCCCATCAACACCCGTGTCATGAATGTTGAACTCGTCCCGACCACCAACATCGTTCTGAACTGGTCGCCGCGTACCGAGCAGCACAGCTACGATAAAGCCCTCGACTCGATTACCGTCAATTCAAAAGATGGTTTTACCTTCGAGCTAGATGTTGCCCAGATCATCCATGTTGGCGCGCTCGAAGCCCCCAAGGTCATCAGCCGCATTGGTTCGGTGCAAAATATGGTCGATCACGTCCTACAGCCCATCGTCAGCAACTACTTCCGCAACGCAGCGCAGGCTTACACCGTTCTCGATTTTCTCAATGCCCGTAGTGACCGTCAGACCGAAGCCACGCTTCATGTCGGCAAAGCCATTCGCGCCTATGACGTTGAAGCCATCGACACCCTCATCGGCAAGATCATTCCGCCGCCGACGCTCATGCAAACCCTTACCGACCGTAAGATCGCCGAAGAGCAGAACAAGACCTATCAGGTGCAGCAGGAAGCGCAGTCACAGCGACAGCAGCTCGTCCGTGCCACAGCCCTTGCCGATATTCAGCAGGAGATGGTGAGTTCCGAACAGGGTGTCAGCATTGCCGAGCTGCAAGCCCGTTCGCGCATCAAAGAAGCCGAAGGTGATGCACAGGCCATCCGCCTCAAGGCACAGGGTGAGGCCGAAGCCGTTCGTGCCATAGGTGATGCTAAGGCGCAGGCCTATCGTGCCGGTGCCGAAGCCATGGGGCAGCAGGGTTTTACTGCCGTTCAGTTGATGCAAATCATCGGTGACCAAAAAGTGCGCATCATTCCCGACATCGCTGTCAATGGCAGCGGGCAGGGTGGGGGCGTTGCCGAGGCGCTTTTAGGCGTTCTCTTGCGTGGCGAACTTCAGCGCATCCCCAACGGCAAACCACAGTCGGTCGAGTAATCACACTCATCTTGAATGATCGCGGGAGCAGTCGGGCAAAAGACCTGCTGCTCCCGTGTTAGGTCGGGCATAAACCGTAGGTGGGTTCACGCAAACAGTATAACCATTCCGGCATAAACCCGTACCACCCGCCTGCCGGGTTCAAATACCGTGCTTCGGTCTCTACGCTTGGCTGTAAACTTCGCACCGGATGAAATGGCGATTCAACCCACCCTGCTACCATCTGTAACACCAGTTGGGAGGGCAGTCGCAGGCTCTCTCCCGTCAGCGGCAGGCCGGATCGGCTCGTCGGTAGCGAATCCATCACCATCACATCCCCTAACCGCATCTCAATACACCCCAGCACCAGCGTATCAACGCGCCCGCGTTTGTCCCTGTAATACAATTCGATGCACCCCGGTGAGAGTGTGTCATGCCGGTACGCGAACACCCGGTCAGCTAACTCCAACCCCTCATTGTGAGCAGCATAACCCATCGCCTCAATCACCCGCCGTGCCTCGCTGATCCCTGTCACCCCCGGCACAATCCCCTGCCAGCAAATCGTTTCAACCCCCTCACAGCCTACCGCAAATCCAGCCGCCATCGGATGTTCCGCCTGCAAATGCCCCCATTCCACCGCCAGCACATTCAATCCGCTGAAGGCCATCATCACCCCCACCAACCCCGCTAGCCATTTCATGCCTGCCGCACCGCTTCAAACAGGATGACACCCGCTGCTACAGCCGCGTTCAGCGACTCAGTGTCCGCCGCCATCGGGATTCGGATTCGCCCGCTTGCCAGTTGCCTCGCTTCATCTCCCGCCCCGTGTGCCTCGCTTCCAATAATCACGCCCCATCGCCCCGACCAATCCACTTGGTCATAATCCTCGTCTGCATCGCCCGCCGCGATCATCACCCGCACACCGTCGCAGTAGTCGCGCATCGCCTCCCACGACATCCCCACCACCGGCACGCGGAAGTGCGCCCCCATCCCGCTGCGCAGCACTTTAGGGTTATACGGATCAACACAGGTTGGCGACAGCAGTACCGCCTCCACGCCTGCCGCTGCCGCTGTCCGCAAGATCGTCCCCAGATTTCCCGGATCACGGATCGAATCGAGGATCAATACCCGTCGTGGCTGTTCCGGGAGTGTAGGATCAGGAGTCTCGAATACGCCCACAATCCCCTGTGGTTGCTCCGTGTCGCTCACTTCCCGCATCACCTCGTCGCTCACCACCATCGCCGTCAGCCCTGCCTCTTGCAGCAGCCCGCTGATCGTTCCCATCTCAGCCGTAGCCGTCACCAGCACAAAATCGGGTTTATATCCTGCCGTCAGTGCATCCCGCACCAGCCGCATGCCCTCCAGCGCCACCCGTTCCGCTTTGCGTCGGCTCTTAGCGCTCGTTTGCAGCGCTTTCACCAGCTTCACTTTCTCATTCTGTAAACTGCTAATCATCCCCATCCTCCTGCCCGAATTATAACGGTTTTTTCACTTGACAAATTAGACTTTTTGTTCTAAAATAAGTTGTTTCTGATGATCTACACTCATATCAGAGGCTATATGAATCTCGAACAGGATGTGATTGTCGATATTAAAGAAAATCAAGTTCGCTTCTTCGGCACACAGGGCAAAATGCTTTTGCCCGCGCCGGCTACGGTCGCCAACCTTGTTCGCACCATCCCCCGGCATAAGCTGCTGACCACCGATCTGCTCCGTAGCCGCTTGGCGCACCAGTTTAACGTACAGGGGACTTGCCCCGTCACCACTCGCAAAGCGCTGAAAGTCATCGCCCTCGACTCGCTGGCAGATGTTCCATTCTGGCGTGTCGTTCGGCAGGATGGTGGCCTCTTGCCACAATTCGCCGCTCTCCATCTCAGTCAAGCAGCCCATCTCGAAGAAGAAGGCTTCACCATCGTCTCCAAAGGTAAGTCCCTTTTCGTGCAGGGTTATCGTCATCATCTCGCCTGATCATTTTCCCGCGCCGGAGGTTCTAATGTCACCCATCCATGCTTACATCCAACACACCCACCATGTATTGGCGGATGTGGCGGCGATGGCGGCGTTTGTCTGCGGCAGTTCCCCTTTTTCCCGCATACACCCTCTTTTTGTCGGCGGCTGTCCCCCTGCTTCCCGCTGCCATTGCCGCATGGCGGCAGCCAACACCGTATTTCCCGCAGCCAAAAGCGCCAAACCCCTGTCTTCCCGCCGTCAACCGCCATAACCGCGCGCCGTCTACGCCTGTTCCCGCCGCCAATAACGGCGGAAGCATTTCGCCCCTCACAACACGTTCTGCTGTTCCCTGCGCCCCTCACTTTCCACTTTCTCGGTTTCCTTTTATACTCATCAGGCAGTTAACAATATTCGTTGTATTAAAGCTAGAACGCTATGGCAAACGACAAAGAATTAGTGCTCGCTCGCATGGCTGCGGTGCGTGCTCGCCTCCTCCGCGAACTGATTGGTATCGACGAGTCTGTTCTCATCACCTCCCGCATCTACGGCGATTGGACAGCCGCGAACCTCCTCGCTCACCTCGGTGAGTACGATAACTTCTACGCCGGGATGGTGCGTGATGCCCTCGCGGATCGGCTTACTGAAGTCGGGGTCGATTATTCCGGTATCCGCGATCATCTTCTCCGCGAAAGGGTAGGGGATTGGTCGCTCGAACAATCCGTCGAATACCTCATGGAGGCACGTGCTAACTTTGTCCAAACCTTCGCTGAAGCCCCCTTAGACGGTCTCAAAAAGAAGTATCGCTTTTCATGGCGTTTTGGGAACAAAACCGGTCGCAGTCAGGCGATGCTCGGCACATGGGCACAGTGGCGTCACACTCACGATGCGGGGCATATGGACGATCTCCGCGAGTGGCGTAAAACCATCCGCGAAACGTATGGAACAGGTTCAAAATACATCCTACACGCCGCCCTTCGTGCCGCCCGGGATGACTTTAACACGAGTGCGGCCCTCGTTCCTCCTAAAGAACGGGAAACCCGCCCCATCTGCGGTACATGGACACTGCGGGATGTGCTCGGTCACCTCGCGGATTGGGACGCCTATTTTCTCAACGCTTTCAATGCGATGATCGGCGAACCGCACACCGATCTAGCATGGGAGTCAGATGCTGACGCTCAAAACGAAAAAATGGTGCAAAAGCGTCGTAAACAGCCCTATGAGCAAGTGTGGGAAGAAGCCCAATCTGCTCGCGCCGCGCTCCTCACCGAACTTGAACTCCTCAGCGATGAAATGCTCGGCGACCCCTATGGCGGAGACTACAGCCCCTATCCCACAGCCTATCATTGCCTCTGGTCAGCCCTTGAGCATGATCTCGATCATGCCGCTGTTTTACGCCGCGAACTCGGCGTTGCATTTCCTAAATATCTACTGCGTTTTGAAGGCCCATTCACCTAATCGGAAGTGAGATAAATAATGACCGCATCAAAAAAGTGGTATGTAGCCAATTGGTCGCCTCTCGGTTGGCTGGAAACGGTAGTTAAACTCATCGCGCTCGGTGCCGCCATCGTCGCCCTGTTCAATGCTCTTTCGAGCGGCACCTTCATCGCACCATCCGGTTCCCGCTTATTACAAGTAATTGTCCTCGCCTTGCTCTCCCTCGGCCTCACCGTCGGCATCCTCGAACGTTACGGCCAGCGTGAAATCATTGCCATGATTTTTATACTCATCAACAACGTGGGTCACTGGGGAATGGTTTATGCCTTGTTAACCTTACCCGGCCCCGGCAGCTTGCTTATCGCTTTTCTTGCCCTCATGCTCCTTGGCGACCTTATCAAGCTGATTTGGCTCTGGACGAGTGGCTATACACAACCAAACGCCTCCCGCTCTGTGCTCTTTGGGTTGGTGCTCTTCTACATAATTGGCTATCTAATTGTCTTAGTCTCTGCGCTCACATCTGCCTGAAAGTGAATCAAAAAGGGGCGATTAGCCCCTTTTCATGTGTCAGATTATTTCGGTTGGCTTAGGCTTCTGGCTCGCGGCCGCCCACCAAACGATCCGTATAAGCCTTGAAACCGGCTTCATCCCCTTCTACGAGGAATTGAGCCTGCTTCGGCCATGTATCGGTTTGCCCATCCACAATCTTCACGCCACCTTCGATCTTCACGATCCGGTTGAGTTCTTCACCGGTCGAACTGGCGATCTGTGCGAATGTGGTGATCCCTGCTGCGATCAGTGCTTGAGCGCTCTTGGGTCCCAAGCCTTCGATAACCGTCAGATCATCCCCTTCGGCTTTCTTCGCTTTCGGCTTCGCAGCCGCTTTCACCACCGGGGCCGCTTTCGGAGTAGCTTTGCTGACCGGTGCGGGTGCTGGAGCAGGCGCGGCCTGAGCCTTCACACCCTTCGGCCCTTGCGGGTTGGTGATGAAAATCTCGGTACGCGCGGCAGCCTGCGTCGGAGTTGGGTTCTGCAAGCTCAATGCCACCAGCTTGGTGAACGTTCCCGGATCGCGTACAGCGACATCAGCCAATATCTTGCGATCAACTTCTACGCCAGCATTTTTTAGCCCGTACATCAGCTTGCTGTAGCTCAACCCGTTCAAACGGGCAGCAGCATTAATACGGACGATCCAGAGTTTGCGTAAGTCACGCTTCCGCTGGCGACGATCCCGGAATGCATAGAAGAAGCTCTTAAGCATCGCCTCGTTAGCACGGCGGTGCAGACGGTGGCGCGTACCCCACTGTCCCTTCATCAACTTGAGGATCTTTTTGTGCCAACGACGGCGTACATAGCCGGTTTTCGTTCTAGCCATTTTAGGAACTCCTGACAAAAAATTCCCGGAGCATTGACTCCGGGGTGCTCAAATGGTCATTAAGATGCGAACCGCCGGCTTATCGACCGGGGTTCTGACGATACTTGCTCAGGTAAGGAGCCAGTTTCTTAATCTTACGGGAAATCTTGGCGCTGGAAATCCCGGTCAGCTTATCCAGTTGCCGCTTCAGCCGGCTCGACCGGCGGCGACGGAAGTGGCTTTTGCCCTGCTTGGTACGCACAACAATGCCGCTGCCTGTCACCCGGAAACGCTTCGCCGTAGATTTATGGGTCTTCTGCTTATATTTCTTCAGCTTGGTCACAATCTTGCTCCGAAGTTACTTCTTCTTGTCGGGCGCTGGCGCGAGCACCATCAACATGGTATTGCCTTCCATGAGAGGTTGCTGTTCGACCACCGCGACGTCTTGTAAATCTGCTGCTATTTCTAACATCCGTTGCAAGGCGATATCCGGGTAATCTCGCTCACGTCCGCGGAAGCGGGCGCGCACACGCACTTTCATACCGTCTTTGATCCAGTTCCGCGCATTCTGAACCTTGAAGCCCAGATGATGCGAGTCCGTCTTGGGTCGCAGTTGGATTTCCTTGACCTCGATAACCTTTTGCAGTTTCTTGGCCTCGCGTTCCCGTCGGCGCTTCTCATATTGGAACTTACCAAAATCCATAATCCGGCAAACCGGAGGATCAGCATTGGGCGAAACCTCAACGAGGTCTAGACCCTTTTCCTCAGCCATCTGTAGCGCTTGCCGTAGCGGTATAGTACCAATATTCTCGTTCGTATCCGTGATCAACCGGACATCCCGAGCGCGTATTTGTTCGTTCACGCGATAATTTTGTGCGCTGATAGCTCTTACACCCTTCTAATTGACCGGTACTTTTGCCCGTATCGAATACTTGCAATTGAGTGGGGAAAGTCTAGCATAGGCACAATCTGAAGTCAATACAAGCTTATACGGCCTTGACTTCTGCGCTTCGGTTACGAATTCACAGAAATTCAATTGACTTCAATCCTACTGTCAGACCATTTGAATAGATACGATACTCTTAACGAGGTGTCTCGCCAGTGATGACCATTGAAGAATGGTTTTTGGCGAACGTCCGAACATCTTCCAATGCGTCTTCAAACTGGCTGATGAGTTCTTCATCATCCCCTTTGTAGCGCCGTAGGGTTTGTAACGCGCAGGCTGCACATCCGCGCATTGCCCGGTAGCTGTCTGTCTCGCAGGCCATACAGCCATTAACCCGAATCATCATCAGCATAAAGGCCAGCGTTTCTTCATGCGTTTCTGGCAGTGTAAGTACACGCTCGACCAGCATGCGCCATTTGGGGCCTCTCAGCTTCCGTAACGATGGAATGACATGATGTGGAAATAAGATCTCGTTATTGGTATACATGCGTGTTATTGGTTCCCGGAGTGACAAAAAATGTCACGCTATAGCATATACCTTTATTTGAGCATAACACAAGAGGGTCTGTTGTACTATTCGCATTTGCGTCTTTGTCATGAATCTTTTACCCTAGCAGCATGCGATCACTAGCTGTCTTTTCAGGAGGCGTTATGCGCCTGCTCATTATCGTCGTCATGCTCGGTCTCATGACCGGGTGTAGCAGCGGGGCTGTGGTTTTCGCGCCTACGCCGCTTCCCCCTGACCTTTCACCGTTGGTATATACACATCCATCCGGCGTTTTCAGCGTTGCGGTACCCCGTAACTGGTCTGTCTATGAACAAAACACGACTATTGTGGCGAGCGCTGCTTTTTCGGCCCCGGCTGAAAATGAACCCGCTGTCCGCTTTGCCGTTTTGAATACAGGCGACAGCGTTGATTCCTCAGAATTGGCCACAATCATGGATCAGTATCAAAAACAGCTTCGTCCGGACGCCGTTTCGTATACTGAAGTTAACCGGCAAGCAATGGGGGACGGGAGCTGGCGGTTAACTGGTCTGCGTACCACTGTGGGCGGCCTCACCCAGCAGTTGAACACATTCGTCCAACAATTGGATGGATATTTAGGGATCGCCGAAGTGATTGTTGACAGCGATTCAGCCCGAACCGCCCAACTTCAGCAAATAGTTAATACCTTTACGTTGAACACGCAGGCTCTACTCGAACCTGCTGAACCTGCGGCTTTAGCCTATGCAACAACCAGCGATTTGGATTTTCTTCATGTAGCCACATGGTCAACACCCAACGGCGTCTTTTTTATTACGGGTGAGGTGAGTAATCGAGGGGCTATACTCCTGACGGATATTCCCGTGCGGGCTGTTTTGCAAACCGCTGATGGTGTGCCGGTTGCCGAAGCGGTCGATGTGGTAATGGGGTATGGTTTACCACCCGGAGGATTTGCTCCGTTCAGTTTACGTTTTGGTCAGGGACAGTCCGCCTTGACGACTCAGTATGAGTTGTCAATCGGTGGTGACGATTGGCTGCCGGAGACTGACCGTCTTATCTATGGCCAAGACGAACTGATGTGGGACGATGAATCTAACTTTTTGCCGGAAGGATCAATGGTCATTGAAGGTTCTGTGACCAATATCGGCACAAAACCGGTTACTGCTCCTCGCGCTGTTGTTACCGTTTTTGACTCAGGCGGCAGCGTGATTGCAGCGGGCTTTACCGATTTGAGCGTGGCGTTGAATCCCGGTGATTCGGCTGACTATCGTCTGGTCATCCCTGATCTTGGTGGGCAGCCGGTCAACTACATCACGATGCTGCAAGGTCTGCCATGATTTCCATCCTCTTTGACCTGTTCACGACTCTTTCTGATCGTCGTTTGCTGCATCCGTGTGGTGATATTCAGCAGGCAATACATTTAGCAGCGCGTTATGGCGGTTCACCAGAAAACTGGTTGAAAGCCTATGAACGGGTTCAAGCTGATTGGGATAGCTATTATGCCGATCTTGATCTGGGAGATGATGATGGAATCGAGCAGATGTGGGAAGGGATGCTGCGGACGACACGGGCGCTTTTCCGCCTGACTGCTACACAGGAACCCTCGCGTGACGAGCTTGCTGCACTTTTACGTGAGCTTCCATATTTGATGACACATCGGTGCGATACGTTGTTGCCAAACACAAAGCCCATATTATACCTTTTACACCAGTCCGGTTATCGGTTGGGAGTAGCCGCACAGGTGGTTCAGGCACAGGTTAAGGGGATTCTTGAAGGTGCTGGGGTTTGGAGCTTATTTGATGGCCCGATTCTGACACCCGATACGACCGGATATTTCCGGCAGGATGATGCATTTTTTCGGCCTATTGGAAGAGAACCCCAAAGCACGTGGATTGTGAGTAGCCAACAGGCCATTCTTGAGGTGGCACGACGCTGCGGAATGCAGACAGTGTGGTTACGCCGGAACCAGACAAGCGATCTGATCCCGGCAGATGTGGTTCTTGAAGGCGATTTATCCGGCTTGTTCGACCGTTTGCCCCACCGGACTTAACTGGCTGCCGGTTGGCTGACTTCGACCAGCGCGTTAATCAAGCGCATGAGCGCATCAGGGATGTAGCCATCCTGTGCGACAATGGTGCGGTTGGGGCCAGCGCGTTCTATGGTGATGGTATAGGTGAAGACATCGGCGCTTGTTCCCGGTGCGCTAAAAGTCCCTTCCAGACCAAAAAATCCGATTTCGTCAATGATGCTGGTTAGCTGTGCCACCTGTTCCTGGGTGATTGTTCCGGCTGCATCGTTTCGGATGATGCTGCCGTTGCCCAGTATCTGCGCTGTTAAGGTTCCGCCCTCAAGACCGCCTGTGCGCTGAAATTCGATGATGTCAAAAGGTCTGCCTGCCTCCGGATCTTCGGTCGCGGGAGGAACGAGCGTTCCCGGTTCAGGCAGCGGCGGTTGACCCGTTGCATATTCGCGTGGCGCTTGTGTGGCTACCGGTGTAATAGGTGTGGCAATTTGGTTCGGATCGCTGGTCGGTACTGAAGCCGCGTTCGGGTCGGGTGTAGCTGGTTCAGGTGTAGATGGGGTTCCGCCGCAGGCTGCCAACAGCACTGCGCAAATGATCAAAAGCAGGCGATTGCGTGACATAATCATCCTCATGAGATGGCTAACTCATCTTCTGTTAGTGTGAACGACATTTGGGGAACTGACAAGAGGGATAATTGTCCAGTATGTTGGGAAAAGATAACAAAAGGTGGATATGATGAGCACTTTTGAAGAGCGTGTTGAACAAGGCTTGCAGTTGGAACGAGTAGAAAATTATGCAGCAGCGATTGATCACTTTCGCCAGTTGGTCGAAGATTTCCCTGAAGACGCCCGCGCTCATTTTGAGTATGCGGGGGCTTTCGACAGCGCAGGACAAGAAGCTGAAGCTGTTCCACATTATTATCGTGCCCTAGAAATGGGACTCCCAGAAGATTACCGCCCGCGTTTGTTCGTACAACTTGGGAGTTCGCTGCGCAATATCGGGCAGTATGAGGAAGCCGTTCAGCTCTTGACACGCGCCTGTGAGATTTATCCGGATCATGTGGCGCTGCATGTTTTCAGGGCGCTGGCGTTAGAAAGCGCAGGACAGGCACGTGAAGCGCTATCAACCTTATTTGATGTGGTGATCGAGCAGGTTAGAACAGCCGATATGCAGCGTTATGCCCGCGCTATCCGTTATTACGTGGATGAACGGCGTTGAAGCCACCGATCCGTGAGCCGGCTGAAGCCAAAGGCGGCACAGAGCGCCATGACTGGGATCAAAGGGAGGTAATAACGCTGCCAAGGTAGTGGGTTGATGAGCAAGCTGGCCGTTGTAATGAGCAACCAGCAGACTAGCCCCCACTGCCAGCTTTGGCGAACCTGTATCAGACTGAGGAGGCCCATTCCCGCAAACAGGGTCAAGATGAAGCCTAGTATCGGGGTGGGTGTGATGCCTGCCAGACCGGATGCCTCGTACCCGGTGATTTCGGCGCGTATTTCTGCGGAGTTAGCCCAGAAGGCGGCTTCATAGTAAAACGGCTGGCTGAGGAAACTCTGGGTGAGGATGCCTGTCAAACGATCCGTGAGTGATGTGGGGGCGGTGGGTTCTGCCTGTACCTGCGCTTCAAGGAGCTGCTGGCGTTCGCTGAGCAAATCACCGAAACGGTCAAGCGGGTTGTTCCATAGCGCGGGTGAGAATAAGGTGAATAGGCTGAACGTGAATAGAAGACTAGTTCCTGTTTTCAAAAGCAGGGGATAAGGGAGACGTAATGTTCGGTTTTGCTTGAGATGATCGAACAGTGCGGCAAGAATCAGCCAACTGAAGGCTGAGGCGACAAACACGATGCCGCTGTGTTTGCTCGCCAGCGTGAGTGCAGCGGACAGAGATAATGCGAGCCACCAACGCCAATCTTGTCTCCCCCGGCTGATGTGGATCGCCAGCAAAATGGTGAGCAGACCGAAGCACAACAATGAGCCTTCCATCATGGCGCGCCGACCGTTCAGCAGAATTATGGGGTTGAGGGTATAGATCAAGATGGCGAGGTAAGCGGTCAGGCGGCCTCCGAATGTCCAACCGATGGCGAACATGATGATGCTGCTAGCGGCGAGGAAGAGCGCGGAGGGCAAACGGCTGCTGTAAAGGATTGGGGCGGAGGGGCGGTTACCCTGCGCGACATTGTCCTCGTAGCTGAGAGGCCACTGCCACAAGGATGGGAGGTGGGACTCGTCGTAGCCGCTCAGATGAAGCGATAAGCCTTCGGCAAAACGATTCACCGAGCCGTTAATCAATCTCAGCCATGGTTCGCTGTCGATGGTGTATGGGGGCGAAACAAGGAGCGCTGCTGGTTGCCGGTGAACAAAGGCTGTGAAGTAGTCACGGCTCATGGTGATTTGCATGGCTTCGTCACCGTGAAAAGGTACCGATTGAACACCGAGCAGAATATAAAGTGTCAACAGCCCCAGCACGAGTGCATCCAGAAAATGCCAGCGTTTCAGGCCTGTTCCCACTCTGTTTTTCATGTGATTTTAGGCCGGAATTGTTGTAGAAGCGCCGTGATTCCAACCGCGCTTAGCAGGCCGACCAGCGGAATATAGGCGAGGTAGTAACGCTGCCAAGGCAGCGGGTTGACGAGAAGATTGGCAAGCATGAGCAGCAGGCACACCCATAACACGATCGAAACCGAATAGGAATCATACGGGCGGAGACGCGGCCAAAGCGTGGCAACTGTTCCTACGAGCGCCAACAGGGTGAGGACGCTACCGAAGATCACCCCCCATTGTATACCGCTGAGCGGCGAAGCCATGTAATGTTCGATTTCAGCCGTGATGGGAGCGGCATCCGCCCAAGAAGCTTGCTCGAAGAATTGAGGCGAGCGGAGAAATGGCTGGGTGATGATGTCTTCGATGCGTTGGGGAATAGTGGTAGGAGCATCCGGTTGAATGGAAACCACTACTTCAACCTGTTCTTGCAGCATAACCGCCAGATCACGCGCGCGATTGATCGGATCGCTCCAGAAGGCGGGCGAGATAACGATTAACAGGAGGATGGTGAGCAGGCCGCTGACGATTAGGGCTGACACTGGTTTGAGCAGCATTTTGAGGCGTGCCACAATGGTTTGTTGACCGGCGCGGAAGCAGACGCGGAAACATTCGGCTGCGAAGATGCCACCGAAGGCTCCGGCGACCAATACTGTGCCGCTGTATTTGCTGGCGAGGGTTAAGGTGCTGGCGAGGATGAGAGCCAACCAAGCATACCAGCGTGTTTTACCGTGCTGTTCGCGCTGGCGGACGATGTGGAGAGTTACGAGGATAAGCAGAAGAGCGAAGCAAAGCAGGGCACTTTCGACCAATGCACGGCGACCATTAAGCAAGATGATTGGGTTGAACGTGTAGAGGGCGCTCACGATGAAGGCGGTGAGGCGGCCTCCGAAATAAGTACCGATACCGTAGATGGCGATAATGCTCAGGGCAAGATAGATGACTGCAACCGTGCGAGCCGCGAACAGTAATGGTTCAGTGGGGCGATGACCGGTTTCGACATTTTGGTCGTAGAACATGCCCCAATCCCAACCGGGACGCGGGGGAAGATCATTTTCGGCGAGGCCGGCGAGATGCCAGCTCAGGCCGACGGAGTAGCGCATCACGGAGCCGTTGAGCAGGCGGAGGCGCGGGGTGCTGTCCATATCGAAGGGCGGCACGACCAGCAGTTGTTCGGGCTGGCGGTTGATGAATGCGATGGCATAGTCACGGCTGGTGTAGATATGCATCGCTTCGTCACCGTGAAACGGTGTGATTTTCATGCCGGAAGCGGCATAGAGGATAAGCAGTGTTAGCCAAAACGCTTCAATGATTCGAGGGCGGTATCTGGTGATCAAGGGTACTCCACAGCGCCGTCAGGATGAACCGCAGCAGGGCTATTGTTTAATTTCGGCCTGATGGGCATGCCGGACGAATTCGAGATGCCGTAATTCTTCTAAGACCGCGGACGGCATGGGTTGATCGAGCGCCAGAACGGTCAGGGTATGCCCACCCGGTTCGGCACGCCCGGTGTGCCAACTGGCGATGTTGACATTGTTGGCGGCCATGAGGGTACCGATTTTGCCGATGACACCGGGGCGGTCGTAGCTGCCCATCAACAACAGATGACCCTCGGGCACGAAGTTCATGCGGTACTGGTTGATTTGAACGATATGCGGTTCTTTGCGATCTAACAGGGTGCCGGACATGATGATTTCTTCGCCATCTTCCAGCGTGACCTGACAGGAGACCAGACTGGCATAGTCACCGGTTTTCAGACCTTTGGTCTGCGTAACCTGAATGCCTCGTTCGGCGGCTAGCACCGGGGCGTTGATGGTGTTCACCTTGTCGCCAAGGATTGGCTGGAGCAGTCCTTTGAGGATAGCGACGGCCGCGGCTTTAACCATGCCGCTCATTTCCTCGCCACGATATTCGACCGCGACTCGGCGCACGGGATTGCGGGCGAGGGCATAGAGCATGGTGCCTATACATTCACCAAGGCGCATATAGGGTTTAGCAGTTTCAAAGTCCAGACCCGGCACGAACGGCATGTTCACGACATTGCGATAATCGCTGCCGCGCAGGGCATCCAGCACCTGTTGAACGATTTGCTGCGAGAGATCTTGCATGGCTTCGATGGTATTGTCGCCGATGCGGGGGGTGTGGATGACGTTATCCAACCCGATGAGCGGGCTGTTGTAGGGCGGTTCATCGGCATAGACATCGACTGCGAGACCGCCGAGATGCCCATCTTTGAGGGCCGCCGCGACGGCACCTTCGTCGATGACACTGCCGTGAGCGGTATTGATGAGGCGGGCGCCGGGTTTCATAAGGGCAAGTGTTTGCTTGTTGATGAGACAGTTGGTTTCGGGCGTTGCGGCAACATGGAGGGAGACGAAATCGCTGCGCTGTAGGAGTTCCTTGAGGCCGACGAGCAAGATACGCTCGTCGATGAGTTGGTCTTCGCCAACGTAAGGGTCGTAGGCGAGGATGGTCATGCCGAAGGCGAGACAGCGTTGGGCGACGATTTTACCGACACGTCCCAGCCCGATGATGCCGAGCGTTTTGCCGTACAACTGTGTGCCTGCCTGACGCTTGCGATCCAAGAGCCACCAGCCTTCTTTGAGGCTGTCATGGGCGACGACCAATTTACGGCTGAGGGCGAGCATGAGCGTAATGGCGTGTTCACCGGCTGCAATGGCATTGGTGCCGGGGGTGTTCATCACGATGATGCCGCGACCGGTTGCGGCTTCTACGTCGATGCTGGAAAGCCCCGCGCCGACATGCCCGATGACCTGTAGGTTGGGGGCTTCGACCAGCAGCGATTTTTCGATGTGAATATCGCTGCGGGCGATGAGCGCATTGGCGTGCTTGAGGCCATCACGTATCGCAGGCAGGGTAGGGGTTACCTGCTGGAGGGTCACGTCGGAAGCTTCTTGCAGGAGCTTCAGGCTGTTATCGGCAAGATCGGTCGCAACGAGAATGTGAAATTTAGACACTTTATGCCTCATGCATCACCGGAATGGCGTACATCATAACATTCCGGTGAAGTTGAGGGAAGAGTTCTTCAGGTGGCAAACTGCTTGCCGTGCCGGATGCGCCAATCCACATAAAAACTGCTGACGAGATAGAAGATGGGATAGATGAGACTGATGAGCACGAGGCGCTCGTCCGGATTTTCTTGCAAGAGAAGATACATGACGATGGCCGCCCAGATTAGGGCGAGCACCCAGTTGGTTTTGCTGAAGAGAGGGTTTTTGCTGGGATAGAGGTAGCGGGTGGGTATGAAGGAGAGGATGCCGGGGATGACGACCATGAGGACGGCGATTGTGGGTTCGGGACGCAGCCAGAAAAGGTAGAGGGCGATGCCGTTCCAGTAGCTGGGAAAGCCGAGGAAGAAGGCGTCGTCGGTTTTCATGTTGACCTGTCCGTAGGCATAGAGGGCGGCGATGACCGGAACCGCGATCCAGATGGGATGGGGGAGGAGGTTCTGGGTGGCGATGATGAAGATGGGAACCCAGACATAGGTGAGGACATCGATGACGTTGTCGATCATGCCGCCATCGAAGTTGGGGAGCACTTTGCGGACGTTGACTTTACGGGCGAGGATGCCGTCTGTGCCGTCAATGAGTCCGGTAATGATGAGCAGCAGGAAGGCTTCGCGCACGCGACCCTGCGCCGCGTCGAAGAGGGCAAACATGCCAATGACGCCGCCGGAGGCTGTGTAGAGATGAACCAGCCAAGCCATCCATTTGGGTTTGGTCACCCCAGTGCTCATGATTAACCACCGTTTTTGAGATGATGCAGGACTGCATGCAGGCTGTCGAAGACGTGATCGGTCACTCCTTGAAAGGCTTCGAGGTGGGTGTGTGAGCGATCGGGAACGGCAAAGCAGGTCATGCCGGCAGCGATGGCCGCGCGCGCACCGTTGGGACTGTCTTCCAAGGCGAGGCAGACGGTCGGTGATATGTTGAGGGCTTTGGCTGCTTCGAGATAGACATCGGGCGCAGGTTTGCCTTTGGGAAGATGTTCGGCGGAACAGCGCACAGGCAAGAATTCCTCCCAACCGTGAGTCGTGACGACGGCTTCGATGACGACTTTGGGGGAACTGGAGGCGATGGCGGTGGGCAGGCCGAGTTCGGCGATATAGCCGAGGATTTCGGAGACGCCGGGCATGGGTTTGGCCTTGCGCGGGATGAGATCCATCATGCGTTCCAGCACTTCGTCGTGGAGTGTTTGGAGGGAGGCTTTGATGTTGTAGATTTCACGGATGCTGCCGAGAAATTCGTCGTTGCGGAGGCCGATGAGACGGCTGCGGACGGCGGGTTCGACCACAACGTTATAGGCGCTGAGGGTGGCGGTTTCGGCTTCTTCCCAGACCGGCTCGGTATCTACGAGCAGGCCGTCCATGTCGAAAATGATTGCCTGATGGTGTGTCATTCGATTGCAAATGCCTTTTTGAACGCGAGATCCATGTCGGGGTTTTTGAAGGTGAGGCGCGCGCTGCGTACCAGATCCAGACCCCGGTCAAAAATGGATTGGTAAGGTGTGCCAGCGAGGCGCGCACGGGCCGAGGGGCCAGCGGCGATGGGCAGGATGGGGGCGAGCGAGTTTTCGTAGATGAAAGCGCCTGCACCGTTGACGACTTTTTCACGCGTGACTACGCCACCGAAGCCTACGAAGAGATCCACGATGGGTTGGGTGGCAAGGTCGGACGCTCCGTCACCGATCATGAGGCGGCGACCGTGTTTGCCTTCGGCGAGGGCATGGATGATGGCGGGTTTGCCACTGGAGACGGTGAGCGGGCCTTCGTCGTAGTCGAGATAGGTTTGGCGGTGCTGGGTAGCGGGCTGGTAGTAGCGCCACCAGTCACCGGAGAGTTCGTTGTATTCGAGTTCGACGGCGCGAATATTTTCGGCAGGTACACCGAGGCGCTTGCCAAAGCCGCGCACAGGTTCAGCAAGGCCGCCGCTGACGATGAAAATTTGCTTGCCGAGCAAACGGAGGGCGGTGATGACCGCTTCGGCATCGGGCACGAGGGTTTCCCAGTAGCGTTCCTCGATGGCTTTGAGTTCGCCACGGGTGGGACGGATGGCTTGCAGGCGCTTGCCGTAGACCTCGCTGAGATCGAGATCACCATTCATCGCTTTTTCGGTCAAGACACCGACACGCCATTCCTTGCCCTTGAAGCGGGCAAGTTCGTCGATGCCCTCGATGGAGGAAAGCGTACTATCGCAATCAAAGAAGATTAGATCAAAGCTGGTCCAACGCGTGTCATCCATCGGGTGGATTCTAAAGCTCCTCAGTTTTACGGGATGGGTGGGATTGTACCGTGTGAGCGGCGGTTTGTGAACCCTGTTTCAGCGGGTTGGGGGGAAGCGACAGTCAGGCGTGAACGGTAAAGGTGAAGCGGCGGGTTGGGCGACAGGCGAATCGCCGTTTATTACGATTTTCCACGACCTATTACTGTTGCGGCGGGTTTTGCAGCAGCAGCAGCGGCGCAGGAGCTGTGTGTCGAAGATTACAAGGTGAGGGAGAAGATTACGGGATAGAGGGGTTTGGCGGCGGCGGCGGCGGCGCCGACATAAAAACGGGCGGGAATAGGCGAAGGGCGCGCCGTTTTTTGTCGGTTTGGCGGGAAGACGGGAGACTGCCGCAGACAAACGCCGCCACATCCGCCAATGGGTGTTTGGGGTGATGGGAAGGGGCAGAAGCAGGCGGCATGCGAAACCTCAGTGAATGAACCTATTTAGAACATCATTATAGAACAAAAGTTCAATAAAGTCAAGCATTTGGTGGAGGTGACCACGTGGCGATTACCCGTTTGGGAGCAAGGGAACGCCATGATTGTTCGATGAGGTTGTGGAGGTCGGTTTGAGCGACACGAGAGAGGCGAATGAGCAGACATTGAAAGTTCTGGTAATGTTCGGTGAGGTAGAAAATATCGGGGTGGGTGGTGAGCCAATAGTCGCGCTCGTGCTGGTCGAGGATTTTGAGGACGAGGGTGTCGGGGTCGATTTTGGCGATGCAGGCGAGGAAGCGCTTGCCGACGCGGAGGGTGGGAGCGCCAAATACTTGATGCTCCTCGACCGCGGGAAAGGTGAAGGCGATGCGGCGGACGTCGTCGAAGTTCATGACCCCGTTCCCTTTATTCACGTGAATTAGCCTGCTTGATCGTAAGCCTGACGCAGCCACGTGATGAGTTCGGCGTCGATTTCTTCGGGGGTGGTGATCTGGACACGGTGGGTGACCATCGCGTTCCATGCGCCGGATTCGGTCATGCGACCGGCAGCGGGATGACCGGGGAGTTTGAGGCCGATGTCGAGGCGCCTAGTGGTGATCTGGACGATGGCGAATTTGCTGCCGTCGCGCACCCAACTGATGTAGCTGTTGGTGGGGGCTTCTTTGACATCTGCACCGAAGGCGGTCACGGTTTTGAGGAGGCTGTCATAGACGGGACGCCACGCGGCTTTGCTGGTGGTGAAGTGGCTGGCGATTTTGTCGGTTTTGGTGACTTTGGGCGCGCCGGCCTGAAGGATGTAGTGGGTCATGGCGGTGGCGTGACCGTGCCCCAATTCAAATTCCGATTTGAGCCACTTGAGCAGATCGGCGTGTTTGGTGAAGCCCTTTTCAGCGGCCAAGCGAATGAAATCTTCGGGCGATTTGCCGGTTTTGGTCTGAATGTTGTCCAAGTAAGCCTGGAAGGTCATCTTCGGGTTGTCCTTTTGTGAAGGCTGCGCAAGACTATTATATGAAACATTTGAGCTAGCGTCAATGTGTTGGAGGCAGAGGTTAACTTGACAAGGCGGTGTGTATATTTGATAATCTAATGCAAATTTGATTATTTGCAATAACCTGAAAGGTTACCCCTTTGGCACGCAAACCTGCTGATCAATCCGTAAGCCGAGAGGACATCATCCTCGCGGCGGCTGATGTGCTGCAACGCAACGGCTACGAGACCACGACGATGAAGGATATCGCGGCTGCGGTCAAGCTGACGGCGGCGAGTTTGTACCACCACTTCCGCAACAAGGACGCGCTGCTGCTGGCGGTGCTGGAGGCGGGATTGGGACGGGTGCTGAACGAGGTGGAGCGTGTGGCGCGGGGGAATTTGCCGAGCGAGGAAAAGCTGCGGCAGATGATCCGGCTGCATATTGTGGGGCTGACGAACCACACGGCTGTGGGCGCGGCGATGGTGTTCGAGATTCAGTCGTTGATGGGGACGAAGAATCCGCCGGTGGAGGCGAGCGAGGCTGACCGCGAGGCGTATGAGGATTTTATCCGACGACGGAACGCCTTTTTTGAACGGCGCGACCAATTCGAGATGCTGTTCCGGGATGTGATCCGCGAAGGGATTGAGAACGGGAGCTTCCGAATGGTGGACGCGGGGATCTTCGTCAAGCTGATGCTGGGGGCGCAGAACTGGGTGGGGGTGTGGTACAAGCCGGAGGGACGATTAGACGGTGAGGCTATCGCGGAGATGATGGCTGATTCGCTGCTGCGGGCGATTCGGGCTTAGTTATGCTGGATTTGTTGGGCGTGCTACTGGACGGGATCACGCTGCTGGGGCATTTGTTCTCGGATGATCCGAAAGAACGGCGGACGGCGCGAATTGGATGCGCGGTGGTGATGGTGAATACATCCAGCTAAGGGCAGGGTTTTGAAAAATAGATTAAGGGAACCGAATAATGAAACTTCTTGAAGATAAAGTCGCGATTATTACGGGCAGTGGACGGGGGATCGGCGCGGCGACGGCGATGCTGTTCGCGGCACATGGGGCGAAGGTGGTGGTGAGCGATATAGATTCGGCACCGGCACATGAAACCGTGGGCGCGATTAAGGCGGCGGGCGGGACGGCGCTGGCTGTTCCGGCGGATGTAACGGACGCGGGCGGCGTGGAGGAATTGGTCGGGCAGACGGTAAGCACGTTCGGCGGGATTGATATTCTGGTGAATAACGCCGGTTATACGTGGGACGGCATGATGCACAAGATGAGCGACGAGCAATGGGAGGCGATGCTGGCGATTCACCTGACCGCGCCGTTCAAGATCATCCGGGCGGCTGTGCCGTATATGCGCGAGGCGGCGAAACAGGAAAAGGAACGCGATGGAGCCGCACGGGCGCGGAAGATCATCAACATCAGCAGCACGACAGGCACACGCGGCAACG
>JAFLCH010000030.1 GCA_017303775.1 Anaerolineae bacterium
CCCGCCTCTTTGGCCAGCGCCAGCAGATGCAGCACCGAATTGGTCGAGCCGCCCGTGCTCACCACGCTCGTGATCGCGTTCTCGAACGCCCTCCGCGTCAAAATATCGCTGGGCCGGATGTTCTGCCGCAGCGTTTCCATCACCAGCTTCCCCACCCGCACCCCCACTTCATCCTTGCGCGGGTCAACCGCCGGAACAGCCGCCGTCCCCATCGCCGATAGCCCGATGAACTCCATCACCGTCGCCATCGTGTTCGCCGTGTAATGCCCCGCGCACGTTCCCGCGCCCGGATACACCACATCCTCCAATTCCTTCAACTCCGCCTCGCTCATCCGCCCCGCCGCCACCGCCCCAATCGCCTCGATCAAATGCTGGTCGGTCACGTCCTCCCCCCGCCAGCATCCCGGCAGCATCGTCCCCCCGTACACGATCACGCTGGGGATGTTCAGCCGCGTCAGCGCCATCGCCGCCCCCGGCACCGTCTTGTCGCAGCCCACCAGCGCCACCATCGCGTCGAACAAATACCCCCGTCCCATCAATTCAATCGAATCCGCGATCACCTCGCGGCTGATGAGCGACGCCCGCATCCCTTCGCTGCCCATCGTCACCCCGTCGCTGATCGCCACCGTGTTGAACTCCATCGGCGTCCCACCAGCCGCCCGCACCCCTTCTTTCACCTTCGCCGCCAGCTTCCGCAAATTGAAGTTGCACGGCATCGTCTCCGTCCATGTATTCGCGATTCCAATCAGCGGCCTCGCCAGATCAGCGTCACTGAACCCGATTGCCTTCAGCTTCGCCCGCGCCACGTGCGACCCCACCGTCCCCTCCGTGATCGCGCGGCTTCGGGCTTTCATGTGTCCGTAATCGTTCATTCTTGCGCTCCTCTGCTTTCGAACCGCTTGCATCCCGTTTTCAAACCGGATTCAAACTTGACAAAGAGAATTTTTGTTCTATAATAAAGGTTGGAAGTAAGTAGATTAAGCAGCCTAACACCAAACCCTTCGCCCTCAGCGAGAAGCTGACCGCAGGGAATGGGATGAGGGCAAAAATCCTCACCCACCATTACTTTCGATAAGGACAGCCCACATGAATCACCCGCCTCCCAACCTCTCCGGCGTCAATCCCCTTCACAGCCGCCCTTTTCAAAGTCACGCCGCCGCCGCCGCCAAACCCTCCTGTGTGAGGCATTCTTGTCTTTGCCCCTCGCCTTGGCGTGCAGCGCCTTGTGCGGCTGCCGTGGGGCACGTGAGCAAGGCGAACGGGGGTGAGGTTCTTATAACTTGTCACTATACGGCCAATGCCACTGACGCCAATGCCGCCAGCCGTGCCATTTCCCCTCACCGCGTGGCCGCCACCACTGTCGCGAAGCACCTGTCTGGCAGAAAAATGGGCTTGTCAGCGCCACCGTCGCCTGTTCCCGCCGTTTTCTTTGTCGGCGGCGACGACGACGACGACGACAAACCGCAGCCGCCGTAATCTTGCTTCAAAACTTGTAATATGCGTCCGGCGGCCTACTCCGCCACCACCGGGTTGCTCAACGTCCCCAACCCTTCAATCGTCACGTTCACCACGTCGCCCGCCTTCAACCACACCTGCGGCTTCCGTGCCATCCCTACCCCCGGCGGTGTCCCCGTGGAAACCACATCCCCCGGCTCCAGCGTCATCACCTCCGTCAGCGCCTCAATCAACTGCTGCACGTTGAAGATCAGCTTGTTCGTGGAAGAGTCTTGCAGCGTCTCCCCGTTCAGCGTCAGGCTGATCTTCAAGTCATTCGGGTTCGGGATCTCGTCCGCTGTCGTCAGCGCCGGCCCCATCGGTGCGAACGTGTCGAACGTCTTGCCCATCGTCCACTGGCTCACCCGCGTCTGGTAATCCCGCGCGCTCACGTCGTTAATCGGCAAATACCCCGCCACATACGAAAGCGCGTCCGCCGCCTTCACATGGCGCGCCGTCTTCCCCATCACGAACCCCAATTCCGCCTCATAATCCACCTGCTGCGTCACCTTCGGCAGCACAATCGCCTCCCCGTCCGCGATCACCGTATTCGCGTACTTCGCGAACACAATCGGGTACGTCGGGATCGGCTGGCCGGTTTCCGCTGCGTGGTCGCTGTAATTCAACCCGATGCAAATAATCTTTCCCGGTCGTGGGATCGGCGCGTGTACCTTCACCGCGCTCAACGGAACGCGCGCCCCGCCCGCTGCCACCGTCTCCCGCGCCTGCTTCAGCGCCGCTTCCCCGCCGCCCAGCAGCGTCAGCATATCCGGTGCGTTCAGCCGCGCCACCTCGCCCTCGTTCACCAGCGCCCCCACATGCGTCGCGCCCTCGTAGCTGTACGTAATCAATTTCATCGCAGTCTTCCTTGTCTCCTAAAATGTCGTCTGCTTAACCCACCAGCCACAGGTACGGCTGTTCAATAAACTGCTTCACCCGCTGCAAGAAGCGGGCTGCCGGCGCGCCATCCACCAACCGGTGATCGAACGTCAAACTCAGCACCATCATCTGCCGGATCGCCACCCGTTCCGCCTCAACATCCACCACCACCTGCTTAGGCACAATCCGCCCCACGCCCAGAATCGCGCACTGTGGCAAATTGATGATCGGCGTGAACCCGTCAATCTCGTACATCCCCAGATTCGTAATCGTGAACGTCCCGCCGCTCAATTCATCGGCCTTCAGTCCACCCCCCCGCGCCCGTTCTACCAGCGCCGCGCCCTCGCTGGCGATCTGTCGGATGCTCTTCGCCTGCACATCGCGCACCACCGGCACCAGCAAACCGCGTTCGCTGTCCACCGCGAAGCCCATATGCACCGCCCCCGACTGCACGATCTCGCCGCCTTCCAGCCGCGCGTTCAGCGCCGGATGCTCCATCAGCGCCTGTGCCACCAGCTTCGCCAGCAAATCATTGTAACTCGGCACGGGTCGCGGATCGCGTTCGCCCGCCGCTTTCAATCCCTTGCGCAGCGTCACCAGTTCCGTCGCGTCCACTTCCGTCGTCAGCGTCACTGCCGCGCTCGTCACCGAGCTTTCCGACATCCGCTCGGCGATCACCTGCCGCGTCCGGCTCATCGGGATGCGTGTCTCGTCCCCGCTGCTCACAGCGCTCGTGCTCACCGCCGGAGTCGCCGCCCGCTCCACATGTTCCCGTGTGATGCGCTGTCCCGGCATCTGTGCCGCCAGCGCCTCCACATCCACCCCCAGCTCGTCTGCGGCGCGTCGTGCCACCGGTGAAATCTGCGCCGCGCTGGCCTTGCTCGTCGCCCCGGCCTCCGCCGCAGCCCGCACATCCCGCTCCACGATTCGCCCTGTGCGTCCGCTCCCCTTCAACCCCGTCCAATCCACACCCAATTCCCGCGCCACCCGGCGCGCCCGTGGGCTGATGTTCGGCGTCGTCTCAGCCTTCCCGTACCCGTTGCTCACCGCCACCGCCGGAACAGGCGCAGCCGGAGCCTCCACGCTCGGCGCGGCGGCCTCAACCACCGCCGGAGTCGCAGCAGCCTGCCCGCCCGCCTCGAACGGTGCCGCTTCCCCCGGCTGCACCACATACGCCAGCAGCGTTCCCACCGGAACCGCCCGCCCCAGCACATCCGAATCCGGCGGAATCCGGAAGATTCCCGACTCGAATGATTCAACCTCATTCAGCGCCTTGTCGCTCTCCACCGTGAACATGATGTCCCCCGGCTGAATCGGGTCGCCGTCCTGCTTCATCCATTCAACCAGCGTCCCCTCTTCCATCGTCCAGCCAAGGCGCGGCATGACTATTTCAATCGCCATATCCCCACCTCATTCTGCCAGCAGATCACGGATGGCCTGCACGATTTGTTTCACGTCCGGCACCACCGCCGCTTCCAGTGGCGGGCTGTACGGCGTCGGGGTATGCACCCCGTTCAACCGTTGGATCGGCGCGTCCAGATCATCGAACCCGCGCGCGGTCACCTGCGCCGAAATCTCCGCGCCCACCCCGCACGGCCCGAACGCCTCATCCACGATCAGCAGCCGTCCCGTCTTATGCACCGATTGCAGCACCGTGTCCACATCCAGCGGTGCCACCGTTCGCGGGTCAATCAACTCAATCGAAATGCCTTCTTTCGCGAGGCTATCGCAGGCGTCGCTCACCTTCTTCACCATCGAACTCAGCGCCACCACCGTCGCCTGTGTCCCCTCGCGCACCACTGCCGCCTGCCCGAACGGAATCGAGTACGACTCCTCCGGCACATGCCCCTTGTTGTTCAGCACCAGCTTGTGCTCCAAGAACAGCACCGGATCATCGCCCTTCAGCGCCGTCGTCAGCAAACCCTTCGCGTCATACGCGTTGCTCGGCAGCACCACCTTAAACCCCGGAATATTCACGAACAGCGGGTAATAACTGCCGGAATGATGCGTCGCCGAAGCCCCGCTGATGCCAATGCACCCGCGCAGCACCATCGGCATCTTCAACCGGCCGCTGCTCATATACTGCATCTTGGCAACTTGGTTGATCAGTTCGCCCATCGCGTCCAGAATGAAATCGACGAACATGAAATCCACCACCGGCCTCGATCCAGTCATCGCCGCGCCCGTACACATCCCCACAAAACCGCGTTCCACAATCGGCGTATCCCGCAGTCGCATCGGTCCGTACAGCTCGTACAAACCCGTTGTCGTGTTGAAGTTCCCGCCGCGCGCTCCGATCCCTTCGCCTACCACAAAAATGCGCGGGTCAGCCGCCATCGCCTCGCTCAGTGCCTCACGGGCAGCCGCCGTGAACGTAATCTCGCGTGTCGTCGTTGCAGTCGTCGTGCTCATGCGCTTGCCTCACTGAAAATATACCGGCTGACCGTTGCCGGATCAGGGTACGGGCTGTTCTTGGCGAACTCCAACGCCTCTTCCACCAGCACTCGCACCGCCTCATCCACCGCGTTCACCTCAGCCTCAGCCACCAACCCCGCCTCCAGCAGCCGCGCCCGGTAAGTCGTAATCGGGTCACGCGCCTTCCACGAGTCGATCTCCTCCTGCGTCCGGTAGCCGCCGTCCCGCATCCCTTCCACATGAGCGCGGGTGCGGTACGTCTTGCCTTCGATCAATGTCGGCCCATGACCGGCGCGCGCCCGTTTGACCGCTTCCGCAGCCGCCTCGTACACCGCCACCACATCATTACCATCCACCGCCACCCCCGGCATCCCATACGAACGGGCGCGTTCTGCCACCTCCGTATTGCGGGTCGCGTATGAGAACGCCACTTCCGTCGCGTACATGTTGTTCTCGCACACAAATATCACCGGCAGGTCATAAATCGCCGCCAGATTCAACCCCTCATGGAACGCGCCGTTATTGCTCGCCCCATCCCCGAAGAACGCCACCCCCACGTTGCCCGTATTCAGCAGCTTGGAGGTATACCCCGCGCCCGTCGCTTGCAGGATGCACGGCCCCACAATCCCGCTCGTCCCCATCATGCCCACTTCCGGTGAAAACAGGTGCATACTCCCCCCGCGCCCGCGTGAACATCCCGTCACCCGCCCGAACAATTCGGCGATCACCTCACGCGGCGGCACACCCTTCGCCAGCGCGTGACCATGCCCGCGATGCGTGCTGAACACCGCGTCCTGATGCGTCAGGTGTGCGCACACCCCCGTCGCAATCGCTTCCTCGCCCACATACGTATGGCACGCGCCGGGGATCAACCCCGCCTGATGCGACTTCGCCAGTTGTTCTTCCGTCCGGCGGATTTCCAGCATCTGCCGGTAAAGGGCGAGATGCTGTTCTTTGCCTAAAGCAGTTATATTCGACATCGCTATCGTTACCCTTTTGAACCATTCAATTGATTAGCAGGGAAGCGCGGCTTACCACCGTTCAACACCCGTACCACCTCTTCCGCCCCCTTCACCCGCACATCCACCTGTGCCTGCTGTGAATACCAGCCGGTGTGCGGCGTCACAATGATGCGCGGCTCATGCAGGAATGGATGGTCAGCCGGCGGCGGTTCAACCGAGAACACATCAATCGCCGCCCCTGCAATCGTTCCACCCTGTACAGCCGCCAGCAGTGCCGCCTCATCCACCAGCGGCCCACGTGCCGTGTTGATCAGGAACGCCGTCGGCTTCATCAGCGCCAGCGTCTGCGCGTTAATCATCCCCCGCGTCCCGTCCGTCAGCGGCGCGTGCAGCGTCACATAATCCGACGACTTCAACAACGTCTCCAGATCAACCGGCTGCACCCCGTCCGCCGCGATCACCTCCGGCTTGGTGAACGGATCATACGCCAGCACATTCAAGCCAATCCCTTTTGCCTTCGCCGCCATCGCCTGTCCAATCCGGCCATACGCCACAATCCCCAGCGTCTGCCCCTTCAACCGCGTCACCGGACGAATATTCGCCGGGTCCCACCACCGGTTCTCCCGCACCGACTTCAACATATCCGGGATGCTCCGCGCGAACATCAGCAGCAGCGTCAGCGCGTGTGTCGAAACCTCGTCAATCGAGTAATCCGGCACATTCGTCACCCAGATACCGTGTTCCGTCGCCGCCGGAATGTTGATCGAATCCAGTCCGGTTCCTACCCGCGAGATAATCTTGCACTGCGACATCTTTGCGATCAGTTCTGCCGAAACTTCCTGAATCGTCACCATCAGCGCATCCGCTTGAGTGGCCGCTTCCAGTGCTTCCGGCTTGGAGAGGTTGCCGGGGTTCACAATCGTCAGCCCTTCAATCTGGCTGAGTACTTCCTGCTCAATGCTGATGTCACCTGCGAGATCGTAAGCGATGACAACGGTAGGCATATGCTCTTGCTCCTTGAATTGGTTGCCTTGAACCGGCTTGCAGACCGCTTCAGATCTGCTCGCCGCTTCCCATGACGGTTTTAATTGGTTTCTGCCATCGAAATGGCCTGATTTTCAATAAATCGTTCCAGCTTTGCCCGGAAACGTGGGCGATCCAACACCGCCCGGTTGATCACGCTCGCAGGCACTTCTCCGCGCGCCACCTGCACGATGCTCTTCGACATCTGCTTCCCCCCCGCCGTCCATATATCCGACGTCGCCGGCGCGAAGTGGGGCGTCAAAATCACATTATCCAATTGGGTCAGCGGGTCATCAGCCGGCAGCGGTTCCACCTCAAACACATCCAACCCTGCCCCCGCGATTCGCCGTTCTTGCAGCGCCTGCACCAGTGCCGCCTGATCCACCAGCGCCCCGCGTGCCACGTTCACGAAGTACGCCTTGGGCTTCATCATCGCGAAGTGTTCCGCCCGGATCATCCGGTACTTCTCCGGTGTCAGGTTAGAGTGCAAGCTCACCACGTCCGACTCGCGCATCACCCGTTCCAACGAGGTCAGCTCCACGCCCAGCGCCGCCGCCTGTGCCGGGTCTGCCTGAGGTGAATACGCCAGTATCCGCATCCCGAATGGAGCGACCAACCGCACCAGTTCGCGCCCGCTCGCCCCCAACCCGATGATGCCCAGCGTCTTACCCTCAATCTCCATCCCCATCACCTGCGGCTGTAAATCCCACCGCCCCTCGCGGGTTATCCGGTCAGACGGAAACACCTGCTTCGCCAGCGCCAGTATGAACATCAGCGCTGTCGATGCCGTCGAGTGGTTCAGCACGTTCGGCAGGTTGAACAACAGCACATCATGATCCGTACAAGCCTCCACATCAATCTTGTCATATCCCGCGCCGGATCGTGCGATCACAGTCAAATCGCCCGCGCCATCCGCGAACACATTCGCCCGCACATACGGTCGCAGCACCATCACCCCGTCCACATCGCGGATGTGTGCTGGCTCCAGTGCCATCGAGTACAACTGATCCCAGTACGATTCATCTCCCTTCCGTGGAGCATGATCCATCAGGTAATGGTGTTCGATGAACGGACACGACTCAATCGCCTGAAACCCTAAGTCGCCATACGCGCTTTGCCCGTTTTCATTCAAGAAGTCTCCCGTGATGGCGAGGCGAAAAGTTCTCATCCCCGTCTATCCCTTCGACATATCGCGCTTATGCTGCAAGTCGGAAACTTCGATATGCACATCCGGTCGTTGCAGCACTTCCTCGCGCAGCGCCACCCCCAACCCCGGCCTTTCCGGCAGCGACAGCATCCCGTCACTGATCGGAATCGAGTCCGTCATCACCTCGTTGTACCATCCCTCGTAATACGCCCGCACCGTTTCCATCACCAGCGCGTTCGGGATATGCAGCATCAAGTGTGCCGCCGACCACAGTGCCACCGGCCCGATCGTGTCGTGGCTCGTGATCGGCAGGTAATACGTGTCCGCCATCGAGCAGATTTTGCGCGTCTCGCTCAACCCGCCCGTCCATGCCAAATCAGGCATAATGATGTCCGCCGCGTTCTGCTCCACCACCGCGCGGAAGCCGTAACGGGTGAACAACCGCTCGCTCACGCACAGTGGAATCGTCGTGTCATGCTTCAGCCGCGCGTAGGACTCCGGATTATCCGGCGGCATAATCTCTTCCAGCCACATGATGTTATACGGCTCCAGCGCCCGTGCGATCTTCACCGCTTCTGTCAGGTTCCAGCGCGCGTGCCCCTCAATCGCGATCTCCATCTGGTCACCTACCGTCCGCCGGATGTCCTCAACGTATGAAACACCCTTCTTCAGGTTCTCCGGGCTGATGTAATGCGTCACCGGCCCCACCGCTTCAGCCCCTGCGCGGCTGCCCACCGGCCCGCCCAGCGACACCCCGAATTGGTCGAACGGCCAAATCTTCATCGCCTTAATGCCGGATTTCAGCAGTTCCGCCGCAAGCTCCCCGGTCTTATGCTCCATCCGCCAGCGGTGATAATCTTGGTGCGGCCCATGACTGACGCACGTGTTGTAAATCATCACCCGATCCCGGTTGCGCCCGCCCAGCAGGTTATAAATCGGCTGGCCGGTGTGCTGCCCCAGAATATCCCACAGCGCCACATCAATCGCGCTGATCGCCCGCATCTCGCTGCCGGCGAACCCGAAGAAGTTCACCGTCCCCATCATATTCGCCCAGTGGTTCTCAATGTCCAGCGGACTCCGCCCCAGCAGCAGCCCCGCGAACACATCATGCACCATCGCCGCGATCGCGCGCGGCACATAAAATGTCTCCCCCAACCCGATCAGCCCATCATCCGTGTGGATGCGCACCCATGTGGTGTTCGGCTGGTCATCAATCCAGATGGTCTCAAGGCGTGTTATTTTCATCGTGTCATCTTTCTACGCTTGTGTCAGGCTTCCCGCCTGCCCATCAAAATCCCCACTCGAAGTCGCAGATAATCTCCGGCCCGGACTCATGTACGATCACCGACTTTTCCATCCGTGCCCCGCTGTCACCGTTCGGCCCTTCATACGCCCCCGGCTCGATTGAAAACACCATCCCCGCGCGGATCGGCGTCTCGTCATACGGCACAAGCCGCGGCGCTTCATTCACCGCCACCCCGATCTGATGCCCCGCGTAATGCCCGATCTTCAACCCGTGCTTCTCGAACGTAGCCTCCGCTGCCAGATACGCATCCTTCGCCTGCCGTCCCGGTCGCAGCATCTCTGCCGCCGCGTGGAACGCTTCCCGCGCCGCCACCCCGTACAGCTTCTGCTTGGCCGTCGCCGCCACGCCGCCCACCACCATCGTGTTCGTCGTGTCCGACCAATACCCGTTCACGCGCGGACTCATATCCATCAACGCCAGATCACCCGCCTTCGTCGTCACATCTTTCGGCCCGCCGGGGTAAGCCACCATCTTGCATCGTGCCCCCGTCACCAGCTCACCGAACACCATCAGCGGATGCCCCGCCTTCAACTCCATCGCGTTGATGACCGCCGCCCACATCACGAATTCATTCTTGCCTGCCTCGCGTGTCTGCCGCAGCAGTTCCGTATGTCCGGCCTTGTTCACCTCCGCCGCGAACCGCAGCAGTTCCAGTTCCCGCGCCGTCTTAATCATCCTCGCCGCCGCCAGCGCGTCACCCGCCTCGACCAGCCGCACCTGCGGGAACTCCTCCATCAGCAGTCGCAGCACCACCGCCGGCAGCGTCTTTTCCTCCACCGCCAGCGTCGCGCTGCTCCCGTTCAATCCGGCCTGCCGCAGCATCTCCCGCAGCCGTCCGAGGAAATTCTCCCGCCCGTTCACCGGCTCGAACCAGTTCACCGGCTCATAACTCACCACATTGAAATCCGCGCTCTGCTGTTCCGCCCAGCCTTGATAGAAGTTCCCCACCAGCAGCGTCGCGCTCGCCTCTCGCACCCCCACCAGCGCCAGCGATGGGGCGAAGCTCAGCGTCTCCAACGCCCCAAAGTTCACCGGCACTTCAAAGTGGCTCACATACGTCACATTGTCGCCAGAAGATAACAGTGCGAAGTCTGCCCCAATCGCCTTCAGTTCAGCGCGGGCGCGTTCCAGTTCCAGATTGTTCATTGGCTTTAGTCCTTGTTAGTTCTTGGCTGCTGCCGTCTAGCCCTTCACCGCCCCTGCGCTCAGCCCCGCCACCACGTAGCGTTGTACCAGCAGGTAGAAGATCACCGGGAAGATCGAAAACACCAGACCGCCGCCCAGCAGCTTGTCAATCGGCGTATCAATCATCGAAATCATCGACCCCAACCCCACCGGCGCGGTATACATCGTCCGCGAACTGATCAAGCTGGAAGCGAATAGATATTCATTCCATGCGTGGAAGAACGCCACCACCCCCACCGCCACCAAACCCGGCGCGGCAATCGGCAGCATAATCCGCCACAACATCCCGATCCGGTTGCAGCCGTCCACCAGCGCTGCATCCCGGATTTCATTCGGAATCGTGTCGAACACATTCTTCAAAATCCAGATACAAATCGGCAGCACGAACGCTGTATCCACCAGCGCCAGTGTCAGGAAGCTGTCCTTTAATTTCAGTTGGTCAATCGTCGCGTACAGCGGAATCACGATCAGCGCTTCGGGCAGCATCTGGGTCATCAGCAGCATCAGCCCGAACAACCCCTGTCCGCGCCAGCGTCGCCCTGCCAGCGCATACGCCCCGAAGATGCTCAGTACCAGACTGAACACCGTCGTCAGTGTTGCCAGCACCAGCGAATTGCCGATCCAAATGTCCACTCGCCCCACGCTCTCGCGCCCGCTGAAAATTTCCCCGAACACCTTCAGGTCAATCGCCTGCGGGAACAGCGGCGGCGGATACTGCAAGCTCAGGTTCACCGGCTGCACCACGCTCACGATCATCCAGTAAATCGGGAAGGCGGTCACCAAACAGAACATCAGCACCAGCACATACAGCGGAATCCGCTCCAACCACCGGTAGCGATGGGGTTTAGGTGACGCAGCAGCCGAAGTCGATATTGTCTTTTCCATGATGTCTGCTAGCCTCCAGCCGCCGCTTCTTGTCGGCGTTGCAAGAAGGCAAACGCCAGTGTAATCGCGAAGACCACCGCAAATCCTGCCACGCCGATGGTCGCGCCATATGAAAAGTCAAACGAGTTAAAAGCCGTCTTGTATACCGAAATCACCAGCGTCTCCGTCGCCCGTGCCGGACCACCCCCCGTCGAAAGGAAGATCAGCACAAACTGCCGGAACGCGAAGATGCACGCCAAAATTCCCATCAACATCAACGTTGGAATCAACTCCGGCAGCGTCACATACCGGAACGCCTGCCGCCGCGATGCCCCGTCCACCGTCGCCGCTTCATATAACTCATGCGGGATCGACTGCATCACCGACAGCAGCACCAACCCGTAAAACGGGAATGCTTTCCACGCCGCGATGAACACCACCAGCGGCATCGCCAGATTAATATCAAACATCCATTTCGGGTTCTGCTCCAACCACGGCAGCAAGAACCGCGCGAACACATTGATCACGCCAAAGTTCTGGTTCAAAATCCAGTAAAAAATCAACACCGTCGGCAGGTCAGGGAACGCCCACGGGAGCGTCATCACCGCCCGTGCCACCGACCGCCCTCGAAAGCGTTGGTTCAGCAGCAGTGCCGAAAGCAGCCCTGCTCCCACCGAAACAATCACCGTCCCGACCATGAATACCAGTGTCACCCGCAGCGAGTTCCAAAAGTAGCGGTCAGCGAACATACGCTCATAATTATCCAGCCCTACCCACCGCACCGGCCCCATCCCCAGCACATCGCTCGTGAAGCTGGAAAAAAACTGCTGAAGAATCGGTATGAGGATGAATACCCCCTCATAGATGATGATCGGCAGGGCGAGCAGATACGGAAGGTAATCACGGCGGCGGCGCGCCGTCGGTTTTGTCAATTGAGTATTTACGCCTGCCACGGCAGTCATAGAATCAATCCTCGTCGGATAGGTAAGGTAAGGGCACGGCAGCCGTGCCCTTACTACGAATGTTGAATATGAAAACTTGGGGGTTACGCCGAGAATACGCGTTCGGCCAGTTGTTCCGCTTCGGCCTGTGCCTGTGCCATCGCGTCTTCCACCGACACCGCGCCCGCCAGAATTTCTTCAAAGTGCGGCACGACAACCTGTCCCAACTCGTCGTTGAACAGCACAAAGTCGCCCAGCACTTCCGGTACGGTGATCGCTTCGGTCGCGTCGTAGCCGTCCGCCCATGTCAGTGTCTCGCGGTATTCGGGTCGGATGCCGCCCTCGATAGCCGGGATCACGTCCAGGCAGCGTTCCAGCAGTTCTTGGTAATTTTCCTGCTGGTACAGCCACGACAGGAACACCTTCGCCGCTTCCTGCTTTTCCGGTTCGGTGTTGGCGTTCACGCAGATCGGGTGAATACGCGTAATACCCTTGCCGCCCGGCCAGAACGGTTGGGCGCTGCGCAGGTTGTTGTACAGTTCCGGATCTTCCGTGTTCGTCTTCCACTGGTTCACTGCCGCCGAGACGACCATGTTCTGGGCAATGCGCGACGACGCCATCATCTGGTTCGCTGTACCCACGTCCGTGCCTTGTGGCATCGCGTTGTCGTACATCGTCTTGAACAGCTTCAAACCATTGATCACCGGCTCCGAGTTCAGCAGCGGCGTCTGGCCTTCTGCCCAAATACCGTCGAACAGCACGGCCCACTGTTGCAGGATGAACCACACCGTGAACGGTTCCGAAGCCAGATGCGGCGAGTAGATACCGAACTGATCCGGTCGGTTAGTCAGTGTCGAAGCGATTTCAACCCAACTATCGATGTCCGTCGGTTCGCCCACGCCAGCCGCGTCGAACATCGCCTTGTTGTACACCAGACCGAAGCGCACCGTCACGATGTCCAACCCGTTCACTTCGCCGTCCTTACGCAGCATGTCCTGCGCCTTGCTCAGCGTCACGCCCGCGTTCTTCACCACATCTTCCAGCGAGATTGTGTGTCCGGCCCGCATCAAGCGCAGGAAGCCGTCCGGTGTCTGCGTGAACAGATCGCCGTCAATCCGCCCCGAACGCGCTTGAATCAGGATTTGTTGGAAGTAATCGTTCTCGCCGTAGCCGCTTTCATTGATGTGAATATCATTCTGCGACTCGTGGAACTTCTGGATCATCGCCCGCCACGCATCACCGCGCCCCGGTTCCGTCCAGAACCACGTCAGCAGATCCAATTCCATCTTCTGCTGGCGAATGAAATTCGGGAAGCCAATCTTCGGCAGCGCAATGCTCGAAGTCGCGCCCGCCGCTGCAACCGCCGACCCGATCTTCAGGAAATCACGGCGGCTGATTGAACTCTTTTCAACACTTTTCTTGGGGGTCTCTTGCTTGGACATAACAAACAATCCTCTCTGGAAAAACAAAATATGTCGAAATGGAACTAATTTACGTCTCTCGCTCCTCGCTATCCTCGAATGTCACCTCCTCAAAACGGTGTTCAGTCTCATCGAATACACACGGGATGCCTGTCTGCTCCAGTCAGTCATCGTCGGGAATAATCTTCACTTACCACGTATGGCTGCCCCCCGCGTTCATCGCGAGGTTGCCCCCGTCCACCGGCAGCAGCGTTCCGGTCACAAAACCGGACGCGTCCGAGGCCAAAAAGACCGCCGGCCCTACCATATCCTCCGGCTCGCCCATCCGGTTCATCGGGATGCCCTTTAACAAATGGGCGATCAATGCCGGGTCAGTATTCGGGTCGCTCAACCAGTTTTTCACACCCTGTGTGCGCATCTGTACCGGCTGAATCGCGTTCACCCGTATCTTGTGTCTCGCCCATTCTGTCGCCAGCTCGCGCGTCATCTGGTTCACGCCGCTTTTCGCCACGCTGTACGGGAAGTTCCCGCGCCCCAGCGCCAGACTGCCTGCAATCGAACTGATGTTGATGATGCTCCCGCCAGTCCCTTGCTCAATCATCCGCTTGCCCGCTTCCTGCGTACAAAGCCAGTATCCCGTCAGGCTCACGGCCAACGCCTTATTCCAATCATCCAGCGTCAGTGCTTCCGGCTTCACCCGCGCGAACCAGAACGGCCCGTTCAGCAGGATGTCCACCCGCCCGAACGTGTCATCCACCTGCTTGAAGAGCGCCTCAACATCTTCCTGCTTGCTGATGTCACAGTGAACGGCAATGCCTTTCCGTCCCAGCGCCTGAATTTGCTCTAAAGTGCTGGCTAGCCCGCTGTCATTGATGTCTGCCACCGCCACGTCCGCGCCATACCGCGCGAAACCAATCGCCACAGCCTGCGCCAGCCCGGAGGCCGCGCCGGTCACGACGGCAGTACGACCCGTAAGGTCGAAAAGATGATCAGGCATGAAAGTCGTTCTCCTTGAGTGTGGGTAAGATCAACTATTCCGCGTTTTCTCGGATTCAGGGTAGCTTTTCAGGATGCGTTCATAAGCCGCGCTCAGATGCTCCTGAGTCAGTGCCACCACACGCGCCTCGTCACGGGCGCGTAACCCGTCCAGAATGTCCTGATGCGCCGGGATGATGTATTCACGGAAGTCAGGGTTCGCCACATTCCGCGCCAGCAAAAAGATGTGAATTTGGGGCTTCAGCGTGCTCCAGAAGTCGTACAGTCGCTTGTGGCTCGCCGCCTGATACATAATCTCGTGGAATTCCACGTCCAGCCGCGCCGCTTCCTGCACATCAATGCCGCGCTCTACCGCCGTCGTCATCGCGTCCACAATCTTTTGCATCTCGTCAAAGTGCTTCGGCTGCCCTTTGCGGATCGCCTGCCGCACCGCGAACAACTCCAGCGCCATCCGCAGGCTGTACACTTCCTCAAGGTCTTCCCGCGCCAGCCGCGCCACCGTCGCGCCCCGATTCGGCTCCTTGATCACCAAGCCTTCGCGCTCCAATTGCAGCAGCGCCTCGCGGATCGGCCCTCGGCTCACACCGAGAAACTCCGCCAACGTTTCTTCTCGCAGCCGGAAGTCCGGCGCAAGTCGCCCGCTGTAGATGGCCTGCCGCAGCCGGTCAACCACATCGTCAGCTAAACTACGTTTATGAGGGGGGCCAAATATGTCAGCTAAATTATCAGAATTCATATAGGTTTAAGTAAAATTTTGATCGTACTGTAAATTGTTAACAATTTACAGTTTACAATAGCGCACTCATTTACTGTTGTCAACAAACCGCTTCCGGATTGGTCTTAACTTCCCCTCGGTTAGTAAATTCTAACCTCCAAGATAGAATTTCTGTGCTACAATAGATATAAAAAAAGAGATGCGCTCAGGCATCTCTCCGCTGCAATCAACGAAAGGCGTTCCGTGTCGCCCCTTCGCCCCATCCTCACCAACCCCACCAATCACATTGGCGCTGCGACAGTTCCCCTCATTCCCGCTTTTGGCGGGATTGGCGGCACGGCGGCAGCCAACACCGGCTTTCCCGCAGCCAAAAGCGGCTCTCACCTGTCTTCCCGCCGTCAAACGCCACAAAAACGCGCCAGATAAGCCTGTTCCCGCCGTCAATAACGGCGGCTCTTCCGCCAATCACGCTGAACGCTGCATCGGGATCGAAACCATAAACGTCGTCCCTTCTCCAACAGCGCTCTCGAATGAAATCGTCCCATGATGTGCTTCTACCGCTTGCTGCACAATCGCCAGCCCCAATCCCGTCCCCTGCACCGACCCTACATTGCTCGCGCGGTGGAAGTTCTGGAACAACCGTGCCTGATCCTCTTCCGGTATACCGATCCCGTGGTCGCTCACCTTCAGCTTCAAGTGTGCGCCCTCGTAAACCAAATCCACCTCGACCAGGCTCCCCGTGTCCGAATACTTGATCGCGTTCGAAAGTAAATTAGCGAGGATTTGCCGGAACAAATGTGTATCGAGTAGCAGTTCCCGCTCCGGTACTTGCATCCGGCACTCAATCTGGTGCGTTTCCGAAATCAGTTTGAACTCTTCTACCATATTCTGCACAAACCGTGTCAGATCAACCGGCTCAGGCCTCAGCTCCAGCCCGACCGCCTCCCCCTTGCTGATCAACAAAATATCATCCAGCAGTTCCGTCAATCGCTTCACCTCGATGATGATCGACTCCAACCGCGCCAGCTTCTTCTCTTGTGGCAATCGATCATCGTAACGCAGCAGCAGCGTCGCCAGCGTCTGAATCGCTGCCAGCGGATTCCGGAACTCGTGCGAAACCATCGACGCAAATCGGCTCTTCAACTCATTCAGTTCCTGCTGCTGGGCCAGCGCTTGCCGCAAACTCTCCTCGACCTCTTTACGATCCGTTATATCACGCAGGCTGCAAATCACGCTGACCGGCGAGTTTTCCTCGTTCATCAACGGGGCCAGCGCCACATCAGTATCGAAGCGGCTGCCGTCCACATGCAAAAAAACAACCTCCACTCGCATCGATTGCTTTGCCTGTAAAACATCCCCAACAGCCTTCAAAAATGCGGCGGTCGACCCCGGGTCAATGTAATCAGTGATCGGCTTCTTATAATCAACGCCGGCTTCAAGCTCAAACAGCGCGTTGAACGCCGGATTCGTCTGGTTAATCAACCCGCTGGGGTCAAGCAGCACAATCGCGTCATTGCTGTTGCTCAGAATCGCTTCCACATGCTCCTTCGCCGCCTGTAGTTCAGCCGTCCGCTTTGTAACGCGCCACTCCAATTCAGCCGCATGCTGGTTGATCTGTTCATAAAGCTGCATAGTCTGGATCGCGCTGGTCGCCCGTTCCGCGAACGCCAGAATCACGCGCTGCTCCCGTTCGCTGAAGGCATCAATCTCCACGCTCTGCAAATCCATGACCCCAATAATGCCATCCGTCGTCCGCAGCGGAATCACCAGCTCCGAACGGGTGCGCGATTCGCTCGGAATATACAGCGGATGGTTGATCACGTCCGCCGCATAGATCACCTTGCCCGTCCGCACCGCCTCCGTTACCAATCCCGGTCGATCCAAAAATAACACGGTGGTCGGATTTGCCGTATATTTACCGGCGCGTGCCAACCGCAGCATCTTATTACCGGCTCGGTCAACCATCATGATCCCACAATCAGCCTGCCCGAATTCCTCCACAACAGCTTGTGCGATCTGATGCCCCAGATTCAGCAAACTATCAGCCTTGAACAAAAACGAGGTCGCGTTATACAGTGACTGAAGTTCAATCTCCGCCAGCTTCAGGCTCGTGATGTTCTCATGCGCCACGACTACCCGCACCGGCCCTTCACCGGGGAATCGCGTCACCCGTACCATAAACCATTGCCGGTCATTCCCTATTTCATACAGGAACTCCTGCATGAAAACATCCTCAATATCACCTCGGATAACCGCCCGAACACCATCGGCGATGATATGCGCTACCTTAGCCGCCCCTCCCTCAATCCGTTCATACACATCGAGGTAATTCTGTCCCACATCCATATGTAGGAGTTGATACCGGCTGTCATGGGTCACAAAATCTCGCCATGCTTGGTTAGCCGAAAGGATCGTCCCATCCTCATCCAAAATAACAATCTGTGCCGAAAGAGCATCTACGGTGGAATGAGCAAACCGTTCCGAAGCGGCTAATGCCTGTTCAGTATGCTTACGCTGGGTGATGTCGTTAATCATACTCAGCACGCACAACTGGTTGCCGAGGTTAATCTGCTCCATCGAAATTAAGCAGTACAAAATTTGGCCGCTGTGTGTCCGCAGTTCACATTCCACATCATGTACCGTACCCTGCGCCCGCAGTGACCGCACCGTCTCAACCTGCTTCACCGGCGTCAGCCACATCTCCAATTCCTGCATCGAATGTCCGATGATTTCCGCTCGATGATAGCCCATCATAGCGAGGAAGCTCTCGTTTACATCCAGTATTGAGCCTAACCGCCCCGCATCTTCATATTCCTCTAGCGAGGTAACACAGATTGCGATTGGGCTGGCGTGGAACACCTTCGCGAACCGGTCTTCCGACTGGCGCAGTTGTTGTTCCGCCCAACGCCTTCTGCGCCGCTCAAATGAATCACGTACTTCGCGCTCTACTGCCGGAACTAACCGTCCCAATTTACTTTTGGTGAAGAAATCCTGTGCCCCGGCGCGCATTGCCGTCACCGCTGCATCTTCCCCCACCGTCCCCGATACCAGAATGAAAGGCAAATCAGGCTCTCGCTCTCGCAAAATCCCCAGAGCCTCTAGCGCGTTAAACCCCGGCATGCTGTAATCAGAAATCACCACATCCCAATCATTATCGAGCGCGCGCTGCAAAGCATCTGCCGAGAACACTCGCTCATAAGTAACCGTATATCCCCCCTTGCGCAGTTCACGCAAGACAAGGAGCGAGTCGTCTTCCGAATCTTCAACAATCAATGCGCGCAGCCGCTTCTCCATTCAGCCCGTCCTTTTTCGTTATTTATGAAAAGGCAGGTGATTCAAAACCAGCCAATACAATCCCAACTGTTGCACAGCATCAATAAATTGCAGGAAATCCACCGGTTTACGGATATAGCTGTTCGCTCCCAGACTGTAGCTCTCCACGACATCCCGCTGTTCCGCCGAGGAAGTCAACACCACCACCGGTAGCAGCCGCGTCTGCTCATGAGCGCGAATCCGTTGCAAAACCTCTAACCCGTCAATCTTCGGCAGCTTCAAATCCAGCAGCACCACTTCAGGCAGTACGCTAATATCCCGTCCGCTGTACGCCCCCGTCCCAAACAGATAATCCAGCGCCTCAACCCCGTCCCGTGCAACAACAATTTGATTACCCAAATTTACCTTCTCGAATGCTCGGATCGTGAGCAGTTCGTCATCAGGGTTATCCTCAACCAGCAGGATGATCTTGTCAGTTGTACCCATTTATGCCTCTTGAACCTTCAGTGTAAAATAAAAAGTTGCGCCGTGGTTCACATCTGCATCCGCCCAGATTTCGCCCTGATGTCTGAGAACAATACGTTGCGCAGTAGCTAATCCGATGCCAAGCCCCTCAAATTCATCATTCTGATGCAGCCGGTAAAAAGGCCGGAATAATTGACTTTTATGAGCGGGGTTAAATCCCACGCCGTTATCTTGAATATAATACACAATCCGCTTCTCTTCCCGCTTAGCCCCGAACGTAATCACGGCTTTAGCCTGTTTTGCGGTGAACTTCCAACTATTGTGCAACAAGTTTTGTAATAATGCACTCAATAAATTTTCATCGCCCGGTGCAATCACATCCTCTTCAATCACAAACTCCACATTCCGTTCGGGTTGCAAATCATGCAAACCCGCCAAAATCTTGCTCGTCAACCAGCTCAGGTTCACGGGCTGAACCGCCAGCGGTTGCCGCGTCAACCGCGAAAGTTGCAGCAGGCTGTCAATCAAGGTCTCCATCCGCTGGCTAGCAGAACGAATACGCTTCAGAAAATTCTGCCCGATCTCATCAAGTTGATCACCATAATCTTCCAGAATCGCGAGGCTGAACCCATCCATCGCCCGCAGCGGCGCCCGCAAATCATGCGACACCGAATAACTGAACGCCTCAAGCTCTCGGTTCGTCGCTTCTAATTGTGCGGTACGTTCGATTACCCGCTGCTCAAGTTCTGCGTTCAATTGAGCGGCCATCTCAACCGCCGCTTTCCGTTCGCCAATATCGTGGATAAATACCGAATACCCCGAATCGCTAGGATAAACACGCCCCTCAATCCATGTTTGCATAAGCTGCGAATACATCTCGAACGAAACCATCTCTTTTTCTACCGCAGCGCGATTCAAAGCCTCATAAGCCGGTGTATCCCGAATCTGTGGATATAATTCGAAGATGTTCTTACCCAACAGTTCATCACGACTCTGCTGCATCAAGATCTCAGCTCTGGCGTTCACGTATGTGAAGCACATATCACGATCCAGCCCATAAAAGCCATCGCTGATATTTTCAACCACATCAATCATCTCTTGGTGGCTTTTCCGCAGTTGATCAGTCCCCACGCCATCAGCCTGCACAGTGAATACTGTCAGGTTTTCGTCGGGGAGCTTGCATACCGTAACATGCACAGGTTGCCAACCCTCATCGCCCACAATCATGTGCGCCCTGAGTTCAACCCGTCCATCATGGTCTACGGCCGCCAGCCGTTGCGGGGCGTCAACACGATCCCACTTCCATGCCGTGCTCTCACCAAGCAGTGTCCCTTCCAATAACGGAGTCGCGTATGGGAAGCGCAGTCGAAAGGCAGCATTAATATGGCTGACCTCAGTTTCTGAGGTTAATAGAAGAATCGGGGTGTCAATAGCGTTGATAAGTTGTGCAACACTTGCAGGTCTTTTAGCCATATGACCTTTTCGTGTCAGTAATTAAAAAAATCTGCTGGGCAGATGAATATAATTTGTTAAGAGCTTCCTAATATCATTATATGCAGATTCTTCAGATCGGAACCACACGATCCTAAATTTTTACATTTCCAACCGGAATAAAGTAATCAAAAAAATAAGCCGGGTATTCTCAACCCGGCCTATCGTTATCGAAATTAGCTCAGAGATAGCGACCGAACGCTATCCCCATCAGAAATCCTTTAGCAGCTTTCGCCAGCCTCAGGAGCTTCTTCCAACAAGTCACCGGTCACAGGATCAACACCGGGGCAAACCGAGCCATCTTTCAAACCGGCATAGATTTCTTCCAGTTGCGCGGTCACTTCTTCCGGAACGTCCGAGTCGTGTGCCGGAGCAAAACCAATACCATCATTTTCCGCCGACAGAATCAGGTTGCTGCCACCGGGGAAGTCTTCGCCGCCGTTCACCAGCGCTTCAATCGCCACATATACGGCCTGATCAACGCGCTTCATCGCGCTGGAGATGATCATGTCTGCGCCTTCTGATTCACCGGCACCAAAGGTGGTCAGATATTCATCCTGATCGACACCGATCACATACACACCCTTCTTGGCCGCTTCAGTGATACCACCCGAACCGGTCGGGCCACCCGCGCCGAAGATCACGTCCGCGCCTTCACCGATGAACTGGTTCGCCGCAGCGCCACCAGCCGCCGGATCAACGAAGCTGGGGATATACGTGCCGAGTAGGGTGATGTCCGGGTTCACATAGAGTGCGCCCTGTTCAAAACCATTGCGGAATTTCTTCACCGGAGGAATGTCGATACCATATACGCCACCCACGACATCGCTTTCGGTCATCAAGGCAGCCAATGCACCGGCCAAGAAACCGGACTGGTCTTCACGGAACTGAAGGCCAACATAATTGGCGGGCGCTTCATTGCCGTCTGCGTCCGGGCCAACGAACTGGTCAACACCAACGAAGTAGGTGTCCGGGTTTTCCAGTGCGGCTGCGCGGGTCGCGTCAGCAATCAGGAAACCGACGGTGATCACTGCGTCATAACCTTCGCTCAAACAAGTGGCGATGTTCGGCGCATAATCGGCTTCGGCAACGGTTTCAATGTAGGTGTAAGTCAGACCAAATTCATCCGTAACAGCCACTGCACCTTCATGTGCGAACTGGTTGAATGTGTTGTCATTCACCTTACCCTTATCCGTCACGAGGCACACCGACTCAATCAAGCTGTCCTGCGCCGAAACCGAAATGGCTGGGACAATGCTGAGGGTGACCAGCGCCAACACGAGTAATACGAGTACGCTGCGCTTCTTCATGCAATTTCCTCCAAAAATAGCTTTTATCACTAAACGCTCAAGACACCTCAATTGATGCCTTGCGTAAAAGTAGATATTACCGCAACTTACCTTTTTCCGCACATCGCTTAACAATGCAGCTTTTGCCACTAAATTCTGTCGAAACTAGACAATCCGCATATCAAAAGACTCAATCAAATATTGGGTCATCGGCTGCGGGGCATCTTTATGCGTCCCCTCATACACCACAAATTCCGACTGCTGCGCCCGCACCCTAATCTCGTAACGCTGACGCCCCGCCCTAAACACCACTCGCCATCGTTGATCCCCATCCGCCTCAAGCTCAACCAGTTCAAAAGCATCCACTGCCGTATGTCCGGTATGCCCCCGCAAGAAATCTTCAGCCGCCTGTGTCGGTGCGTTATACGCGCTGCATCCCCGGTAAAAATCCAGTGCGATCTCCCCGCTGCGTTCCGCTTCCACAATCACACTGGCCTGCTCCGGTGTCACTCGCCCGTAATAAATACCACGTGGCAAGCACACCATCGTTGCTGCGAATCGGTGGCCGCCCAGATGATCCGACTGCCACACACTCGCTCCGGCCAATTCACGAAACGCCCGGTACAGCGGCAGTCCATAACGCGAACACGCAGGATCACGCTTGCCGTTCGTACAAATCAAAAATAGTTGTTCATCGCTCAATGTCTGCTCGGATCGTGCCGTAGCGATAGCCCGAATATCCAGCTTCAACAATTCTTCGTAATCGTTCAGCCGGAAGCGGTACAAAAACGGCTGCTGCAAGCCAGTCCGTGCCACAAAAAAGGTGATCCCTTCATGCTCACGTTCATCCTGCTTGATGAACTGCACCCGTGCCCCCGGCAGCGCGTCCGTCTGCGCCGACAGATAAGCCTTCACCGTCTCCGGCAGGTCACTTTCCGCAACCGCCTTCTCACCCCACGCTTTCGTGTACTCCAGCAGCAGCCAGATGCCAGCCTGTGGAGCAGTTGCCCGCAGCGGTTCGCCCGCCTCGCGAGAAAATATCGTGATATCTGGAATTTTTGCCATGCGATCACCATGCCAGAAAACAAATGAGGACGATCAAATTCAGCCTAACGCGCTTCAGTCCGGTAATCATCACGGGGCGGCGAGAATGCATCCACCACCAGTGAATCGACAATCGCGCGAGCGCTGTGCACAATACCCCCCGGTATCGCGTAGCTGTCTCCCGGATTGCAAATGCGCGTTTCTCCGCCCACCGTCATCTCCAGCGCTCCGAAAATCACATACCCGACCTGATCATTTTTATGGCTGTGTGGTGGCACACTAGAATCGCGTTCGAGGAAGAATTCACAAAACATCACTTCGTCAGTTGTACCCATCGTTCGCCGGTGTACGCCGGTTAACATTTCAATCTGTGCTGCATCCTTAGGGGAGATAAAATATCCATCCGCCATCTCACTATACCCTCACTCGTAAGCCGCCCCGCCCTGTACATTTCGTCTGACCTTCACTATTATGCGTAGGTAATTCCATATTGTCCACTCACCTACCATTCCAATTTTAGCTGTCTGAAATGCCTATCGAGTAGACTAACATTCGTAAAGACGCTGATTGGATTTGATGTGAGGATGAGGTTTATGGAGAAACAAGGTGCAGCACCTGTTCAATCGACTAAATCAACTTCGCCTCACCGCATCGTCATTCTTGAGGAGAACCGGAACTGTGATGCCTTGGCCAAAAAAGCCGTTTATCTACCAGATCAACACTTACGTTTGGCTGAATACCCTCAGCCGTACCTATAAACGTCCCATCACCCTCGAAACAGTTCCCGATAAAGTGCTGAATGAGCTGGCTGATTATCACGTTGATGCCATCTGGTTGATGGGAGTCTGGCAGCGCAGCCATGCCGCCCGCGCCAGCGCCCTCAACTATCAGCACGAATATCGCGGCGCACTCCCCGACCTGACCGCCGATGATGTCATCGGTTCACCCTACGCCATTGGAGCCTATCAGGTCGAAGAACGCTTCGGCGGGCGTATTGGCTTAGCCCTCTTCCGTAAACGTCTACAGGAACGCGGCATCCGCCTCGTCTTGGATTTCGTCCCCAACCATGTCGCCACCGACCACGCTTGGATCGCCATGCACCCCGATTATTTCGTGCAAGGCACACAGCAGGATCTCCGCACCCGTTCCAGCGACTTCTTCTCCACCAAGAACTTTCTCGGTAAGCCGCTCGTCGTTGCCCATGGGCGCGATCCTTACTTCCCCGGTTGGATCGACACCGCTCAACTCAATGCCTTTCATTCCGGTTTACGCCGCGCCTCCCTCACCACACTGCTGGACATCGCCAGCCAGTGTGATGCCGTTCGCTGTGATATGGCCATGCTTATGCTCAACGATGTCTTCGCCCACACATGGGGCGCACAAGCAGGGGAACGTCCTGCCACCGAATACTGGGAAGACATCATCCCGCAGGTCAAAAAAGCCTATCCCGAATTCAACTTCATTGCCGAAGTCTATTGGGACATGGAAGCGCGCTTACATCATCTCGGCTTCGACTTCTGCTACGACAAACGCCTCTACGACCGTATCCGCGAAAACAAAATCAACGACATCCGTGCCCATCTCATCGCGCCCATCGAATTTCAGAACCGCCTCGTCCGCTTCATCGAAAATCACGACGAACAGCGCGCTGCCGCAGCCATCGGCATCGCCCGCAGCTTGCCCGCTGCCGTCCTCATCTGTACCCTACCCGGTGCTACCCTGCTTCATGATGGCCAGTTCGTAGGCCGCAAAGTCAAACTCCCCGTCCAAATCGGTCGCCAACCCAACGAAAAACTCCACCCTGATCTCAAAGCCTATTACCTCAAACTGCTCGCCGAAACCCGCAATCCCATCTATCAAGAAGGGCAGTGGTGGTACTTCAACGCTGCCTCTGGCAACGGTGACAGTTCCTACAACAATCTCATCGCCTATGGTTGGCGCACCGCCGAATCCCTCTGCCTCATCGTCGTCAACCTGAGTGACCACCCTGCCAGCGGCCACATTCCGCTGAGGGACTGGACAGAGTTGGCGAACAACCGCTGGATGCTGCATGACGTGATGGACGGTGATACCGGGTACGAACGGGATGGCAGCGCGCTCAGCAATCCCGGCCTCTACGTCCAATTGCAGGGCTATCAATCGCACATCTTCCACTTTCGCCGGTGCTAATGCGTCCAAGTAGGCGCTGTAATGCGCCAGAAGCGTTATAATCCCGTTCATCAACCACATCAAAGGAGTTGGCCGCATGTCCACACAAACAGAGGTCATTTCCGTCCCCTCTACCTATGGCGTCACCACCCGTCAGCGTCTCACCTATCACGAATCCGGTTCGGAAAACTTGCTCATCCAACTGCCGGGGCGTGGCTATACCACCGACTATCCCGTCCTCTACCATCTCCGCATCGCCGCCGTTCAGCGTGGTTATGATGTCCTCAGCGTCGAATACGGGTTTCAAGCCGCTCATGCCGACTTCGACCCCACCCACACACCTCAGCTCGTCGAAGATGTCAGCCGTGTCATTCAAACTGTCCGGCATCGGGGCTATCGCCGCGTTTGCATCGCGGGCAAATCACTCGGCACACCACTCGCGGTAGACGCCGCCAGCGCCTTCACCGGCCTATCCCGCAGCCTCATCCTGCTCACTCCCGTCGGTTCCAGTGTCCAAAACACCGCCGGCATTCCCACCCTCGCCATCATCGGCACAGCCGACCCGCTCTATGCACCGGAAGAAATCGCCGCCTACGAAGGCCATCCCACCCTCCGCTGGGGCGTCTTTGAAGGGCTAAATCATGCCCTCGAACACCGTGACAACTGGCAGGCATCGCTCGCCGTACTGCCCGAAATCATCAATCTCTGTCTCGACTACCTCTAGTGATCGCGGCCTGTCCCCTGCGTCCGGCCTGCGTTACTATAGGCCTTTGCATCAATGCTCACGCAAAGGTTGTCTATGTACCCCATCTACGACTTCGGCGGGCAGGGGCCGCTCATCAATCTCGCCCTCGCCAATGGCTTCCCGCCCCAAACCTACCTGCCCATGCTGCGCCCGCTCCTGCCCCATTATCACATCGTCTGCCTGCTCCCCCGCGCGCTCTGGGGCGGCGAACCTGTCCCCGCTCAACTGCGTCAGTGGGATCAACTAGCCGATGATTTACTCGCCGCTATGGACGCGCATGGCATGTCACAGATCATCGCCATCGGTCATTCCTTCGGCGGCATCGCCTCCATGATCGCCCTCAGCCGCCAACCGCAGCGTTTCCGCGCCCTCTGCCTGCTCGACCCCACCGTCTTCCAACCCTCATGGATGGCACAAATGGAAGCCATGCAGCGTGATGGCAGCATCCGCGACTTCCCGCTGGCCGCCGGTGCCATACGTCGCCGTCGCCACTTCGAGGATGCCGAATCAGCCTATGACTATTTCAAAACAAAGGCGCTTTTTGCGGACTGGCCGGAAGAAACCCTCCGCCTCTACGCGCAGCAAGGCACGCATCCATCAGAGGCCGGCGGAGTCGAACTGGTTTGGTCGCCCGAATGGGAATCCTACTACTTCTCCACAGGTTATACCCGCAGTTGGGACATCATCCCCCAACTCGACACGACAGCCCCCATCCTCACCATTCGCGGCGGCACCACCGACACCCTCACCGTCGA
>JAFLCH010000300.1 GCA_017303775.1 Anaerolineae bacterium
CGAAGAACGCCGTCTGCACCACCGCTCCCTCTGCCAGCCCATCACGTCGCCACAGCCACACCCCAACCACGCCCAGCACCCCCGCCAGCGCCAGTCCCCACTGCGCCACCCCCAGATTCAACTGCGCCTCCAACCCGTTGAACGCCCCCGCGTCCAATCGCGGCGAATGCGCGAACAAATCGTATGTCGGCACGAAAAAGTTGCGGTAATCCAACTGCGCCACCCCAATCAGGTTGTTCAGCTTCACCGCGTCCCCTTCGCGCATCACCGGCAGCCAGAAGTAAGCCGCCAGCCCCACGCCCAACCCTACCACCATCACCCCCAGCCCGTACCGCCGCAGCGCAGCCCGCTTGACCAGCACGCTGCTCATCCCCCCGAATCCCAACCACCCCGCCAGCAGCGCCGTCAGCACCAGCGCCATCAAGTTGTGGGTGATAATCAGCAGCCCGCTCCCCAGCGCCGCGCAGCCCACGCTCAGCGCGTCCCCCCGCCGGATCACCCTGCTGTACGCCCACATTACCGCCGGGAACAGCGCGAACGCCATCAGTTCCGGGTACGTCCCGCGTGCATACGGCTCGGTGAACAAAATGTACGGGCTGTACACATAAGCCAGCGCCCCCAGCACCCCGCCTGCCCGCCCCGCGTAAGCCCGCACGAATCCATAAACCCCCGCCCCGCTGCCCAGCATACACAGCGCGATCACCAACCGCAGGCTGTTCACCGCGTCCAATCCCAGCAGCCGCGTCATCACGCTCGTCGTGTAATACGTCAGGCTCGCGTAATAATGGAAGAGCGGCGCGCCGTATCCCTCGTAAAAGGCTTCCGCCCAGCGCGGCAAATACACCCCGTTCGCCCACGCCCGATCCATCTCAGCCGCCCGGTACACGTGGTACAGCACATCATCGCCGTTCGGCAGTCCCGCCTGTCGCAGCAAGGGCCACAGCGAAAACCCGCACAGCACCAGCGTCACAATCAAAAAAGGGTCAAGGTGTTGTTGAATGCGTTTCATAGCAGCCGATTGTATCAAAAAGCCCTCACATGTTTCTCATACATTTCTATCATGTCCGCAGTACAATCAACACCGTGTCGAAAACGAAAACGAGGTCAATCATGCCCAACATTGGTGAAAAAGCACCTGATTTTGAACTGCTCAATCAAGACGGTCAGCCCGTCAAGCTCAGCGACTACCGTGGCAAAAAGGTCGTCATATTCGCCTTCCCCAAAGCCAACACCGGTGGCTGCAACGCTCAGGCCTGTGCCTTCCGTGACGAACTTCCCCGCATCGAATCAGCCAACGCCGTCGTCTTCGGGGTTAGCATCGACACCACCAGCACCCTCAAGAATTGGAAGCAAAACAAGAAACTTCAGTATGACCTGCTCTCCGACCCCGACCACAAATTCTTAGAAGCGTGGGGCGCATGGGGCTTATCCCTTCTCAGTCTCATCAAGATTCCCATGCCCATTCGTTCCTATTGGGTAATCGACGAACAAGGCACGCTCATCGCCCAAAAAGTCGGCATCGGCCCGGAAGAAAGCGTGACCGAAGCGCTCAAGCATGTCGAAGCGAATCCGGCCGGCGCTTCCTGATCAACCCATCAACGCTCAGCCCGTGTCCGCCTCCCGTTCATGGGCTGAGCCATCACGTTACACAATTTCCTCCACCACCGATACACCCTTGTACCGGTCGCCCGACGTAAACTCATACACCTCACGAATGCGAATACGCCCGTCGTCCATCAGCTCCGGCGTCGAATGAGAAATCCCCGTCCTTAACTCACCATAAACATCCAGATACTGGTAGCGTAAGTCCAGCACCCCCGCCTCGTCTACCGTCGCCACAAACTGCCCATACCGCACCGTTCCCCCCACCAGCGTCCCCCACACCAGATCACCCTCTTGGTTGTAATAAAAGATGGTCTGCCCCAGCTTGGCCTCGTCCTTATGTCCGATCAATGCGAAACGCCGGTTGTGGTAATTGATCCCGCTCATACTTTTGCCCGTTTGCTCCCGTATAAATGTCCGATAATTCCAACCGATTCATAAAACATCTTTAAGCGCCGCTCAGATTTTTCTCATCAGTTGATTATACGCGCTGCTTAAGATAAAGTCTGATCAGATCCGAGCATACCAGAGAGGAATAAACATGCCCAATGTAGGCGATAAAGCCCCCGATTTTGAACTGCTCAATCAGGATGGCAAGTCGGTTAAACTCAGTGATTTTCATGGCAAAAAGGTGATCCTGTTCGCCTTCCCCAAAGCCGATACCCCCGGCTGCACCACACAGGCCTGCGGCTTCCGCGACAACTTCCCCAAAATTCAGGCCGGTAACGCCGTCGTGCTTGGCCTCAGCCCGGACGAACCGAAAGACCTCGCCAAGTGGAAGAAGAAGGAAAATCTCCCCTACGATCTGCTCTCGGATACCGAGCACACCGTCCTCGAACAATGGGGCGCGTGGGGCGAAAAATCCATGTATGGCAAAACCTACTTCGGTGTCATTCGCTCGCACTGGGTGATCGATGAAAACGGCGTCATCACCGACGAACAGCTTAAAATCAGCCCGGAAAAAAGTGTCGAAAAAGCGGTCAACCTAATCGGCTGATCGGCTCACGGGGGGGGGCGCGTTGAGCGTCCCCGCTTCACCCTTGGTCGCCCACATATTCGCGCCGCGTCTGATCCACAATATCGATCAACGTATCCACCGTATAAGGCAGTTCGTATAAATCATGCCACAGCGCCGCAAACGCCATCCCCACTCCATAATCGAAGCGCGGCCCGGCTGGCTCGTTCCCATGAATCGCCAGATTCAACCCCACCACATCCAACCCATTCCGCGCCAGCAGCAGCGTCACCCCCGCCGGATAACGTGCCCAACGGGGCAGCGGGCGGCGCAGAACAGTCGTCTTGGTCTTGGCGCTCTGCAAATTAAAAGTTGCCTTCCCGCCTACGTCAGCCGCGACAACCGTGAAATCTTCTGTTCCCGAACGGGTAGCCGCCACCCACATCTCTCGCCCCGGCGCGCGGGCGATCCATTCCATCACCTGATCAGGAAAGGCATCCGTAAACGCAGCCAACAGCATCACAGGTGGGTCGCTTGGCGGCAGGGTTGTGTTCAAAGTATTCATCCTCGTTGCCTATCAGCAGTAATTTGAGTGTATCATAGCTTAACGGCGTCGGATGATCGATTCGTTGGTAGAATGAGACCACAACGTATTTTCTCAGGAAGTGTTATGCAAAAAAGACTGCTCCCGATCATGATTACCTTGGTGATTACCCTGTTGGGGGTTGTCTGGGTCATGGCGCAGGACGGCGCGGAGTGTACAACCAGTATCAATCAGCTCTGGACGGTCGCTTCGGATGCCTGCATCAAACAAACGATTGGCTTCATCTGTAACGGCGGCTCACCCCCGCAGGTCGAACCCGCCGGCCCGGTCAGCAACGCCTTGAATCCGGTGGGCGCGCTGGTCGATGTCTCGGTCGTTGATGCCATGCGCACCCCACTCATCGCCAGCAACGGAGCAGCGGGCGGGCTGGTCTGGTTGCGCCCTGCCGCGCCCATCCGCTATACCGGACTGCTAGTCGGGGATGTCACCGTATTCGACAACACCCCTGAAGGTTTCCCCTCGTGGCAGGCCTCCATAGTCATCACCAGTAGCGAACGTTCCGGTTGTGCCGCTGCGCCCCGCAGCGCCTACGCTTTGCAAACGCCCTTCGGCGAACCCACCAGCGTCGCCATCAACGGTGTTTCCATCGGCCTCAATGGCACCCTAATTGTAGAAACCACCGCCGATCAAACCATCTTTGCCAATCTCTCCGGCCAGAGCAGTCTCTACGCCGTCGGGCAGGAAGTCATCCTGCGCCCCGGCGAACAAACCACGGTGCTCTATTCACCCGGCAACTTCAGCGCCCCCATCGCCCCGCCAGCGCTGTCCGCTCCGCTGGATGGCACGCTCATCCAAAACTTCCCGGTTGCCCTGCTGGATCGTCCCATCATCCTCCCGCAGCCCGGTTTTGTCGCCACCGATGGCGCGGTGAACCTCCGAGTCTCCCCTTCAACCGACGCGGCTGTCATCGTACAGGTTCCCGGTGGGCAGGTGCTCAGTGTGCTCGGCAAAGACAGCAGCGGTCAGTGGTATCACGTGCGGCTCGACAGCGGTGAAACCGGTTGGATGTTCGCCGAACTGCTCATCCAAAATGTCGGCAGCATCCAAACGGTTTATGATGCCACGCCCCTCCCCCCGCAGCGTTATGGGGAATTGGGTCGCACAGGCAAAGTCGTTGCCCCCGCTGGCGTCAATATGCGGCAAGCGCCGGATGTCACCTTCCCGCTTGTGATGACCGTACCGGACGGTGCGCGTGTGACTCTGCTGGCACGCAGCCCCTACAGTCCGTGGCTCAAGGTGGATTTCAATGGGATTATCGGATGGCTGGCGATCATCACGCTCGAAACGCAGGCTGTGCTGGAAGCCCTACCCATCGACTATAATGTTCCACCGCCCCCGGAACCGACACGCATACCCGGTTCTTTCGGTAACGCCTTCCCCGATCCAAATCGGGGTGGATAATGCCGAAAAAGAATTGCAAACCTCCGCCGACTGACTCTTTATCTTGCGGCGAGGTTCTGCTATCATAGCTTTTTAACGTTGGGGGATAGTTCAACGGCAGAACCGTGGACTTTGGATCCATTAATCCTGGTTCGAATCCAGGTCCCCCAGTTTACTTGAATCCAGTTCGAACATTCTGGATAAAAATCGGCGGAGACATCTCCGCCGATTTTTATTTGTGGTCTGTTACCCTCTCGGCAGTTTACATCCGATTGACAGGGCATAAATCAGTTGTGCGCTGTATGTACCTTCAAACT
>JAFLCH010000301.1:0-1927 GCA_017303775.1 Anaerolineae bacterium
ATGCGCTGTTTTTCGCCTCCGCTGAGGCGATAACCGCGTTCACCGACGACGGATTCGTAAGCATCGGGCAGCCCCATGATGAAGTCGTGGATGTTGGCGGCTTTACAGGCGGCGACGATTTCGTCACGGGTGGCATCCATTTTGGCGTAGAGGAGGTTGGTGAGGATGGTGTCGTGGAAGAGGTGGGTTTCCTGCGTGACCATGCCGATCTGGGCGGCGAGCGAGTCGAGGGTGACGGCGCGCAGGTCGTGACCGTCGAGGGTGATGCGACCGGCGGTGGGGTCGTAGAGGCGAGGGATGAGGTAGGTGAGGGTGGTTTTGCCAGCACCGCTGGGGCCGACGAGCGCGACGAGCTGCCCCGGTTGGATGGTGAAGGAGATGTCTTCGAGGGCAGTTTCGCGGGCTTGCGAAGTGGGTTTGGGGGCTTCGGCGTCCCCGTTGGCGGAAATTTTGGGGCGCTTGGGGTCATCTTCGAGCGAGAGGACGGCGCGGACGTTATCCATGCGACGGGGGCGATCCACTTCGCTGAGGAGGTTTTCTTCGCGGACTTCGTAGCGGAAGGTGACCTGATCGAAGGTGAGTTCCCCGCGCACGTTTTTGAGTTCGGCGGCGTCGGGACGTTCGGCAATTTCGAGCGGGAGGTCGATGACTTCAAAGACGCGCTCGAAGCTGACCATGGAACGGGCGAAGAGGACGGGGGCGTTGGTGAGGGCTTGAAGCGGGCCGTAAAGCTGGGTGAGGTAGGAGGCGAAGGCGACGATGGTGCCGACGGTGAAGACGCCCTGCAGGACGAGATGACCGCCGACCCAGTAGACGACAGCGGTTCCGACGACGCCCACGAGACCGATGATGGCCCAGAACTGGTTGCCGAGGAAGGCTTCGCGGATGCCGATGTCGCGGACTTTGCCGGCGCGGTTGGCGAAACGCTCGGTTTCCACACGGGTGCGGCCAAAGAGTTTGACGAGCAGGACGCCGCCGATGTTGAGGGTTTCGTTCATCATGGCGTTCATCTGGGCGTTGTATTCCATGCCCTGACGGCGGATGAGGCGGAGCTTACCTCCCTGACGGCGGGCGAGCAGAATGAAGATGGGGAGGACGCTGATTCCGAGGAGAGTCAGCCGCCAGTCGAGGGTGAGCATGACGCCGAGGACGGCGATGACTTCGATGATGTTGACGATGATGGAGACGATGGTATCGCTGATGGCGGATTGGGCGTTGACCACGTCGTTGTTGAGGCGGCTCATGAGTTCGCCGACTTTGGTGTTGGTGAAGAAGCGCAAGGACATGCGCTGGAGGTGGCTGAAGAGGGAGGTGCGGAGGTCGTAGATGACGCCTTCGCCGATCTGGGCATTGAGGCGGCGGGTGAACATGCCGATGATGCTGACGGCGATGGGGATGAGCACCAAACCGATGGCGAGCAGGTTGAGACGGTTGGCATCTCCGTTGGGGAGGGCGTTGTCGATGAGGTCACGGAAGATGAGGGGGGTGAGCAGACCGAGACCGGTGGTGATGAGGATGGTGAGGAGGGTGAGGGTGATTTTGCGCCAGTAAGGACGACCATAACTGAGCACACGCTTGACGAGCGGCCATGTTACATTTTGTTTTTCGTCCTGTGTGCCGCCCCACGCATAAACCCACCAACCTTCACCAAACATACCCGATACTCCGTGATAGTGAATGAACTTTAGGAGCACAATCTTACGATAGGCGGTGGGAAACGTCTACTGTACTTGTGGTGAGGTTGGCGGCGCTGGATGCCGATTGGTGAGAGGGAAGTGGCAGGGTTGGCGTCATTGGCGGCAGTGGCATTGGCATTCTGCTGCCAATCTGTTTTGCAGCAGCAGCGGCAGCGGCGCAGCAGTTAAAAAGGGCGGGAAGCAGCCGAGATTTCCACCGAGGGGTGCGTTTGTCGTCGTCGTCGTCGTCG
>JAFLCH010000301.1:2027-4846 GCA_017303775.1 Anaerolineae bacterium
GGTAAAGAAAGCAAACGGGGCAGATCGGATGACCTGCCCCGCTGGTGTGAATGGAAGGCTGTTAGGCGGACTTGGCGGCGACGAAGTTGATCTGGAGGGTTACTTCATCGCTGACATTGGTCACGCTGGGGACATTGGGAATCTGCAAGTCGAACTGGGCACGAGTGACGACGGTGGTGGCAGTCCCTTCGAGACGATCTTCGGAGACGGCAGTGGCGGTGACATCGAAGGTGACTGACTGGGTGATGTTACGGATTTTGAGGTCACCGACGATCTGGAAGGTGACGGCTTCACCGATGGCGATGGAGGCAGGGAGGCCATTGAGGGCGGTGGGGGTGAAGTCGATAAATTCGTACTCGGCCTGACTGGATTGGAGGATTTCACCACGGATGGCGCGGTTGCGGAATTCGTTATCGGTGGCGAGGGTGCGGGCGTTGATACGAATCTGACCGATGCGCGAATTGGCGGGGTTGGCGAAATCTACGAGAATTTCACCGGCGATTTGATCGGTGGTGCCGATGACGGTGGTGAACTGGCCGCGCAGGTCCTCCGTCAAGGTAAAGGTGACGGTTGAACCGTCCTGCTGGATGGCATAGACGGAGGGGGCAGCGGCAGCTTCCGCCACTACGGTGGGTTCTTCAGTCGGTGGCAAGGCAGTCGGTTCGACTGGTGCGGCTTCGGTGGCTTCCGGCTGGCTGGCTTGAGCGGCGATGGTGGCCTGAAGATCGGCTACTTGTGTCGAGAGGACGGCGACCTGTGTTTCGGCAGCGTTGGGAGTGGGGGTGGAGAGGTCGAGGGTGGGGGCGGTGATTGGCGCGCTGGCCTCACCTGAACCGCCGACCATGAAAATGTAAGCAGTGACGCTGACCGCAGCCGTAATCCCCATGAGGATCAGAATACCGATGATGTTAAGTGTACGACGAGACATGAACCCTCCGAGGGCGAAAACTGAATGTGTGAACGGATAAAATATGAAACTAGTCTATGTGATGATAGCAGACCCATTTCATGGCAGAGCCGATTCTGGAGAAATACTCATTGACCTCTAAAACTAGCTTTCTTCCAAGGCGATGACAGCCCCTTCGCCGGTGATGAGCGCGCCATCAGAAGCGATGCCGTAACTATTGATGTTGACGAGGAGCGCGCCAGCGGCATTTTGAACGAGGCCATAGGGAAAGTTGAGGTCTTCGGCGATGGGTTCGAGGCCATCGGCTGTGACTTTGACGACGCTGCCGGAGTCGGCGACATAGCCCAGATCCCCGAACTGACTGGCGAACTGGACGGCGTAGAGTGTGCCATCGGCGGTGACGAGGATGTCGGTGACGAGGGTGAGGCCAGAATAGGTTTCCTTGAGTGTGCCATCAGGAGCATAGCGTTCGATGCGCGCGCCACGGGTGGGGAAGGGAAAAACACTGAGGAAGCCGACATAGACATCTCCATCGGGGCCGACGCTGACAGCGGTGGGGACGGCCTGCGGGTCGGTATCATTGATGGGCCAGACGGCGAAAATCGAGAGGCCATCGGCTTCCGTCCATGCGTAGAGGACATTGCCACTGGCATCGGCAATGTAAACGACGCCATCGGCGCTGACGGCAATGTCGGCGGGATTGGATACGGTTTCGCCGGCTTGATCGGGATTATTTTCAAACTCGTAAGCGGCGAGATCAATGACCTGAAGGCGTTCGCCGGTCGCGAGGTCGAATTCGGCAAGGGCGGAAACTTGACGACCTTCACCGGGGTCTTGCGGCCCCATGCCGAGGGTGACCCAGAGGCTGGTTTCGGTGGGATAGACGGAGGTGGGGCCTTCGACCTGACCGAAGCCGGCGTCCATGCTGAGGAGGCCGGAGAGGGCAACGGATTGAGTACCATCAGGGGCGATGGCGGTGATCTGGCCGGTTGTGCCGACTTTGACGGGGCCAAAGGGGCCGGTGGCGCTGCCCTCGCCGCCGCTGCCGGCTTCGGCGATGTAGAGTGTGCCATCGGCAGCAAGCGCCATGTGACGAGGGTTGTTCAGCCCGGAAGCGACAGGCGCTTCTTGAGCGGCGGTGACGGCCCAACCGCCAAAGGCGGCGAGCAACAGCACCCATAAGGTTATTTTGCGCAACATGAAATTTTCTCCTCCAAAGATGAGAGTGAATACTTCCCAAAAGGAAGCCCTAGAATATTATGGGGAACGATAATTAATAGGTCGTGAATGAAAAATGAGCGGCGATTGGGTGAATCGGGCAGTAAATGGGTGGATAATCGGAGGAGTGTCGTTATACTGTGATGGTCAAAAAAGACCTATTTTTTACAAGAGGAGTTGTTGGCAATGAGCGGACGTTTGGAAGGTAAGACTGCGGTTGTTACAGGGGCGGGGAAAGGGATCGGACGGGCTTCGGCGCTGGCGCTGGCACGGGAAGGGGCGCATGTGGTGATCACGTCGCGGACGAAGGCTGACCTTGATTCGCTGGCGGCGGAGATCGAGGCGCTGGGGACAGGGGCGCGGGCGCTGGTGGTGCCAGCGGATGTGAGTAAGGAAGCGGATGTGGAGCGGCTGGCGAAGGCGGCGTTTGACACATTCGGGCAGGTGGATATTCTGGTGAGCAACGCGGGGGTGGGGAAGAACGGGACGGTGGCAACCCTGACGACGGAAGATTTTGACTGGATCATGAACACGAATATGCGCTCGACGTGGTTGTGTACGAAGGCCTTCTTCCCGCCGATGCTGGAGCGGAAATCCGGCTCGATCATCTTCGTGGGTTCGGTGGCGGGTTTGAACGGGCTGCCGAATGAGCCGATTTACTGTTCGACCAAGTTCGCGCAGATGGGATTCGCGC
>JAFLCH010000302.1:0-3285 GCA_017303775.1 Anaerolineae bacterium
ACGAAACCAATAAGGCGGGTATGGCACGTTTTGGGATCGAGACTCGCCACGCCTTCGGCATTTCAATCGCGCAGTTGAAGCCGCTGGTGAAGCAGTACCGCAAGCAGCATGCACTGGCGCTGGCGTTATGGGCGACCGGGAAACATGAGGCGCGGCTGCTGGCGGCGCTGATTGATGACCCCAAGCAGGTGACCGAAGCGCAGATGGAAGAGTGGGCGCGGGACTTCGACTCGTGGGATGTGGTTGACCAGTGCTGCAACAAGTTGTTTGATAAGACGCCGTTCACCTATGCCAAGGCGCTGGAGTGGAGCGCCCGACCAGAAACCTTCGTCAAGCGGGCGGGATTCGTGCTGATGGCAACGCTGGCGGTACACGATAAAAAAGCGGACGAGGCGCAAATCGCGGCCTTCCTGCCGATCATCGAGCGGGAGGCGGCGGATGAACGCAACTTTGTGAAGAAGGCGGTCAATTGGGCGCTGCGGCAGATCGGCAAGCGCAGCCTGAGCCTGAACGAGCAGGCGATTGCGACGGCGCGGCGAATCGAACAGCATGAGTCGAAGGCGGCGCGCTGGGTGGCGAAGGACGCGCTGCGCGAATTGACGCGTGAAACGACCCAGTACCGGCTGCGAACGCCGATCCGCGAACGACGCAAGGCGAAAGGCTGAGACTTACGCTGGTTCGCGCACCTGCACCAGCCGCCCGTTGACGTTCACATTTCCGCGCGTATCCCCCTGCAAATTCCAATCGCCGCGCGTGGTGAGATCCAACCAGAAGTCACCGCGCGTCCGCAGCCCCGGCAGCTTGTAGCGATCCGCCAACTGATAGAGATTATCGCGGCGCAGCGTGGCTAGTTTGAGCAGATAAGCCTGTTCGCTGATGCCGTTGGCGACCAGACGCGATTTGTTGGGGACGCCGAGTTCGGTTTCGGCTTTGGGGACGAGGAAGTTATAGCGCCCGTGCTGGATGGACATGTCGAACAGGAGGGCATAACCGAGCGCAGATTTGATGTCTCGCGGGAGGATGCTGAGTTCGATGACGCCGTTCCAGTAACTCTCGGTGGCGATTTCATCCTGTATGGCACGCATCAAAGGGTCATTGGCGGCACGAACGCACAGGGTACGCAGACCGCCATCCTGCCGCAGCGTCTGGTCTTTGGCGTTGATGCGGGGTAGATAGGCACGCAGCGCATCGGCTGTCGCGCCGCTCCCGCGCGTGGTGTAGCGGCTGATGACGGTGGCGAAGCTGCCGGATTCGAGCGTGAACTGGAAGCGCCCGTAGCTGACGATTCCTTTGTCGTAAGTTTGATAGGCGTCGTAACCACTGCCTTCAAAGGCCGCCGTGATGGCGAAGGCCGCGCGCCGAACCCGATCCAGCGCGCCGGGCGTAGGCGCTGGAAAAGGCGCGGGCATGCCTGCCGGATGGGGTGTGGTGTCGATTGGCGGTGTGGGCGCAGGGGGCGCGGCGGGCACTGATGGAGCCGGGGCGGGCGGGGGTGTGCTGACCGGCGCGGTGACGGGTGCGGCGGCTGCCGGATTACGGGCGAGGGAATAGCCGATGACCGGCGATGTGACCACCGGATAACCGAAGCGCGTGCCATCCCCCTGCACATCGACCAGATCATCACGCACCCAGCCGGTTTGCCCATTAGGGAAGGCGCAGCGCAGCCATTGATAGGTTTTGCCACGCAGGTTGGCGTTCTGGTCATCGGCGCGCACTTCGAGCACGGGCAGCCCTCTGGTTCCAACACGGCTCTTGAAGAGCAGCGCGTAGTTGGTATTCGGCCCGGAGCGAACGTTCACCTCGACCACTGCCGGATTTTCCGGTATGCCGCGAATATTGACCGTAAAAGATGTATTTGCCATCACAACCAGCCTTTTTTCATGAATCAGCGTTTAAAAAGGGCAACCGGATCGGTGACGCCGCTGCGAATATTCGCCCAGCCGATGAATTGGGCATCACGCGCGATGCGGATTTCCAGATGCACATGCGGCGCTTCGGAATTGCCAGTGTTGCCGCAGGTTCCGATTTGCTGACCGGGGGCGAGCACCTGATTATTTTCGACTGCCCGCGTGTGCAGATGGGCGTACATGACGAAGATCGCCCCACCGGCGAAGCCTTTGGAGGCCAGCAGATCGCGGGTGGAAGCGGGGAGCTGTTCGTTGGTGTAGCGCACGATGATATAAGAGCCGTAACCGTTGCCCCAACCTGTGTCGCTGAAGATGGTGGGATCGCCCAAGCGGAACCCATTGAGGAGAGTGCTGGGTTTTTCCAGCGTACACTTGGGGCACTCGAAGGACTTGACGACCAGCCCGCCGTTGGGGCCAGCGTATACCGGCTCGGCGTTGGCCGCGCCCAAGTCCCAACCATCGTGCTGGGGCAAACCGGCGTCGAGGTTGGGCGGCATGTTATAGCCGCGCACCCACCAGTACTTGTCCTGCATGGGGGCGGGATAAAGGTCGGCAGGCAAACCGAGGCGGGTGGTATCCCCTTCGTGGGTGACCAAATCCTCGCGTATCCAGTGCTGCTGACCGTTGTTGTTGATTTTGAACCAGCGGTAATTCTGACCGATGGTTTCGCGCTGGACTTCCAGCAGGGGGTAACGGTTGTGGCGCGGCAGTGTGACGCCGGTACGGTTGAAGTTGGTGCCGGGGCCGAAGCGCGTGTTGGCTGCACCCTGCGTTTTGACGATGACGACGGGCGGCGCGCCGGGTATGGAGGGAGTGGGCGCGGCGGCAGGCGGTGGTACAGCAGGCGCAGCGGGGGCAGCGGGTGGAGTCGGCACTGCGGGCGCGGCGGGAACCGTCACCGGCGGGGCGACAGGCGGTACGCTGTTCACCGGCGCGACCACGCGGCGCGTGAGGGCGAAGGCATGAGCGCGGGTGGTCAACAGGCTGTAACCGAAGGTCGTGCCATCCCCACTAATCTCGATGAGATCATCGCGCGCCCATCCGGTTTTGCCGTCAGGGAATTTGAGCAGAAACCACTGGTAAATCTTGCCTTGTAGATTCGCGCCTTTATCGTCCGGACGCACATCCAGCACCGGCAAATCCGCCACACCGACCCGCGCCTTGAACACCAAGTCGTAGGCGGTGTTGGGGCCGGAACGGATGTTGATTTCCACCACGGTGGGGATGTCTTTGATGCCGCGAATGTAAGCCAGTAAGGGGTTGCTCATCGTGTGCTCCTCTCGTTGCATTCAGCATAGCGCAACTGAGCGTGAAAAAACCTTGATCTTCGATCAGCCGGTACTGTTTAGGATGGCAGGAATCTGAATTCTGAGCAAGT
>JAFLCH010000302.1:3385-4814 GCA_017303775.1 Anaerolineae bacterium
TCAGGTGGCGAAGGCTTTGACGCGCGGCCAGAGCAGTCGTGCCATGAGGGCGACGGCGAGGATTTGCATGAGGCGACCGGGGAGCAGGAATCCGGTCAGGTTCAGCGGAGCGCTGAGGGCGACCAGTAGCACGCCGGTGTTGAGCAGGAGACAGGCGGCCCAGCCCAAGCGTACATCGCCATAACGGCGTTCGCCCAAGCGGGGGAGAATCCAGAACGCGGTGCCAAGCGCGAATTGCAGCATCCAGCCGACCAGCAGCATCTCGACATGGGTGTTGAGGAGCAGCCACAACCGCGCATCCAGCGGCACGCCCTTGTTCCACAGCATCAGCGCGCCGGCGGATACCCCTAAGCCGAAGTGCAGCAGCGCCGCCCGCAGCATCCAGACACTCAAACGGGGCATGTCAGCGCTCCTTGATACGCGGCCATGTGTTGACGACGAATAACCAGACCGCCGCCAACTGGCACAGGGCGGAGACCACCAGCAGCCAGCCGAGATTCCATTCCGGCTTGATGGTGACGAGCGGTTCGGCGACGACGCGGACGATCAGCCCGATGTTGAGCAGGCCAAATGTCGCCCAACCGGCGAGCGGGTTGCCGCGCGGAAGTTCGCGGGTGAACTTGGGGAACATCCAGTAGGCCACGCCGAAGATCAACTCGGTGACCCAACCGACCATCAGCAGATGGAAGTAAACCGGACGCAGCGTGTTGATGGCTGGGGGAAGGCCGAGGGTGCTGCTGCTCGCGAGCAGCACATTGGCCAGCAGGGCGAGCAGCAGATAGAGCATTCCGGCTTTGATGTAGTAACGACTGAGGAGCGGCATCTTGATCTCACTGCGGGTGGGGAACGTGCATCCCCCACCCGATAAGCTGATTAACTTTCGCGCTTAGTGGCCTGAACCGCCGGTGAGCGTACCGTCGAAGATGGAGGGTTGGGCTTCACCTTCGGCGTACAGAAAACCGGCTAATCCCCGTTCCAGCCGCGAGAGGGCATGGTCTACGAGAATGTAACGCCCCGGCACTTGCAGTTGGAACTCGACCATGGTCGCGCCACCGGGCGGCACCAGTGTCGTTTGCACATCGGTGAGCGGCGGCGCGGTGAGCGATGCTTGATCATAAACCCGATCAAAGATTTCGCCAATCACATGGAAGGACGAGGTGAAGTTGGGGCCGCCCACGCCGAAGAACAACCGCACTGTTTCGCCTACATTGGCACGCAGGGCGTTCTCGTCACTGGTGAGCGCATTGGCCGCGCCGTTGAAGACGAAGTATTCCGGCTCTTCGCGCAGCATCCTCTCGTGGCTGAAGTCCAGATGACCGGCAGTACCGAAGGGTTGGGCGGTGTAGACCTCACCCTGCATGACGTAGAATTCCCGATCCACCTGCGGCAGCCCACCCACCGGCTCGACGAGGATCAAGCCGTACATACC
>JAFLCH010000303.1 GCA_017303775.1 Anaerolineae bacterium
TCCTTGTGCGCGTGCGCGATACGGGTATGGGGATGACTCCCGATGAAATAGGGGGTCTGTTCCAACAGTTCCATCAGGTCGATGGTTCGCCCACCCGCCGCGCGGGCGGCACCGGTCTGGGGCTGGTTATCACCCGCCATCTGGTGCATATGCATGAAGGTCAGATTGATGTCGAAAGCGAGAAGGGGGCTGGCTCGACCTTCTGGTTCACCGTTCCCGTCTTCGTTCCCACCAGCGAGCCGGTTGGCGGCGCAGACTAATGATCGTTCACGGGGGTGTGTCGCCTGATGCACCCCCGCTTGTTAACCCCTCTCACACGCACCGGAGTAACTGCATGTCTTCCTTTTTTGCCCACGTAGCCTGCCTTGAATGCGGTTTCGAAATGCCCGCCGACATCAACCTCAGCACTTGCCAGCAGTGCGGGTCGCAGTGGTTGGATGCCCGTTATGATTATGAGTCGGTTGGTCGTGTGTGGCCGTCCGCCCTCGCTAAGCGCGATCACTCTCTCTGGCGCTATGCCGAACTGCTGCCGCTGCCGGAGATGGACGCTGAGGTGACCATGGGTGAAGGCTTCACGTCGCTCACCCGTCTTTATACCTACGAACGCCTCTATCACCACAACCACCTCTACATTAAAGATGAACGGCAGGGGCCGACCAGTTCGTTTAAGGATCGGCAGGCTGCGTTGTCCGTCATGGCGATGAAACGGGCGGGCATCGGCGAATGCGTGCTGGCGTCCACCGGTAACGCGGGCGCTGCCTATGCCGCTTACTGTGCGCGTGCCGGCATCAAGCTGTGGTTGTTCCTCACCAGCCTCGTCTCGTCGGAGAAGATGCGCGAGGCCGCGCTGTATGGCGCGGAAGTGGTCAAAGTCTCCGGCACATATGATGAAACTAAGCATGTCGCCGCCGAATTTGCCCGTCGCAAGGGCATTCATCTGGATCGCGGCGCGAAGGCCATCCCCGGCAAGGAAAGCATGAAGACGCTGGCCTTTGAAATCGCCGAGCAGCTTGGCCTCAAAATGCGCGATGATGGCCGCTGGCAGTCGCCGGATTGGTACATTCAAGCGGTCAGCGGGGGAATCGGCCCGCTCGGCGTGTGGAAAGGCTTCGAGGAACTGCACCGTATGGGCTTGGTGGATCGTATGCCGCGTTTGGGGATCATTCAGGCGGCAGGCTGCGCGCCGATGGTGCAGGCCTTCAACGCCGGTCACGAGCAGGCCGCGCCGGTCATCCCGCGTACGCTCATCACGGTGCTGGCGACCGGCGACCCCGGCTACAGCTATGTGTCTCTACGGCAGGCTTGCCTCAGCAACGGCGGCACGATGCGCGCCATCGAGGACGGCCAAACCTTCGAGGCCATGCGCCGTCTCGCCAGCAAAACCGGCCTCTCGGTGGAACCGGCCACGGCTGTGGCCTTCGCCGGTCTGGAACAGATGCTGCAAGATGGGACGATTGCGCCTGATGAAGTCGTGGTCGTCAACTGCTCCGGCCATACCTTCACCGCCGAAAGTCACATCCTCGGCGATCAGTACGTGCATGATCTTCAACTGACGACCGGAGACGATGCCCAACCGGCGCACGCGTCCGAGGGGCTGGACTCGGCCATTCGCATCCTCGATGAACAGGTTACCTCCATTCTCGTGGTCGATGATAACCCCAGTGATCGCCGTCTCATCCGTAAGCTGCTGCAACGCTATAAGCGTTATCGTATCCACGAAGCTGCCAGCGGGCGCGAAGCGCTCAGCCTCATTCGAGACCATCAACCTGACCTCGTGATCAGCGATCTCACCATGCCGGAAATGGACGGCTTCACGCTGCTGGAAACGCTGCGAAATGACCCCGCCACCGCTCATATTCCTGTGGTCGTGGTTTCCGCCAAAGCCCTCACCGAAGCCGATGCCCGCTTTCTCAACCAGTACAGCAGTTCGGTCTGGTCTAAAGCTGGCTTCGACACCAGCGCTTTGGTCGAGCATATCGTCGCTGCCCTCGGTGATGCCGCACCGCTATACCCCGGTGATGGCGCTGGATTGCAGCCCCAGCCCTTCCGCACCCTGCGTACTGCGCCTGCTGCCGCACCGACCACAGAAACGCGCGCCCGTGTGGTTGTGATTGACGACAGCCCCGGCGATCTGCGTTTGGTGCGCCGCCTGCTTGAAAGTGACGGCCACTACGAAATTATCGAAGCGGCTTCGGGGCGCGCTGGCCTCAAGGCGGTTCATGAACATCATCCTGATCTGGTCGTCCTTGACCTGACGCTGCCGGAAATGGACGGCACCGAAGTCTTGCAAGCCATGCGCGGTGATCCTCATTTGCGCGACATTCCCGTCATCATCATTTCAGCGCGCCAGCTTTCCGGCGCGGAACGTGCCCGGATGGAAGAACAGGCCGCCATCATCGAGAAGGCTACGCTTGACCGGCGCGCCTTTCTCTATGTGGTTCATAATGCTTTGCGCTAGATCAGCGCCAAGTTGTGATATAACAAAATTGCCATCATCGCAGCATCATTCTCTGAATTGAGAGGCCAATATGAGCCGAATCGTTGTGATTGAAGACAACCCCGACAGCTCCCGGCTCGCCGAGAAGCTGCTGAAGCATGCCGGACATCAGGTGACCGCTGCCGACAGTGGTGAATCCGGTTTGCTCGAAGTGCTTGCCGTCCAGCCGGATCTGGTGCTGATGGATCTGGGACTGCCCGACATTGACGGGCAAACCGTGGTCGCCATGATCCGCCAGAATCCAGATGTCCAGCACATCAAGGTACTGGCTTTTACCGCATGGCCGGAGGAACGCGCCGCGGCGATGGCACAGGCTTACGGCTGCGACGGGGTGATCAACAAGCCCATCGACACCCGCCAATTCGCGGGGCAGGTGGCGGCTTATCTTGGCGCTCAAGAGGAGACACCCGAAGCATGATTTCCGACTCTGGCTGTCCCTACACCCTCATCCCTGCCAGCAGCTTCAGCGCGGATGAACTGGCCGAGATTTATAACCAGACTCGCGTTGATTACATCGTGCCGATGCCCATGAACGCCAAGCGTATGCAAAGCTACGTGCGCCAGTATGATGTCAACCTCGATGCGTCATATGTCATCTGTAATCAGGCCGAACAAGTCGCGGGGTTAGGGATGTTAGGGGTGCGGGATGATCGGGCGTGGATCACCCGACTCGGCATTATACCGGAGCGGCGGGGCAGCGGCATGGGGCAGTGCCTCATGAACGCTCTCCTCGGTGCCGCGCAGGATCGCTGTGTGCGGCTGGTGCAGCTTGAAGTGATCGAAGGTAACGAACCGGCGCACCGCCTCTTCATCCGCTGCGGCTTCCGCGAGTCGCGCCGGATGCTGGTCATCCGCCGCCCACCCGGCAAGCCCGCCCTCGAATCACCGGTTCCCGGCGCGGTCGTCACCCCGCTGCGTCCGGATGAACTCTGGGCGTGCCTCGCCCAACGTGGCCCCGGCGCATCGTGGCTCAACGAGAACACGACTCTGGTCAAGGTCGAACCGCTGGAAGGGCTGCGCGTTAAACTGCCCTCCGGCTACACCGGTTGGGTCATCTACCAGCGCACCACTTTTGAAATCACACATGTCATCTTTTACGCGCCGCCTTCCGTGCGTGACCAGATGATGGCCGCGCTCCTCTTTCACCTGCATGACGCCCATCCGATGCAGGACACCAAGATCGAAAACTATCCACTGGTCGAGATGAATTGGCCGCTCTTTGAACGTATGAATTATGTGGAAATGTTCCGGCGTATCGAGATGCTCTTGCAGCTCTGATTCAGCCTTCCGCCGCAATCCGCTCAATCATCGACAGCACAAAGCGCCGCGTGTCATCGAAGGTCAGCGCAGGGTCAACATTCGCGTCTCGGTAGCGCCTGCGCCAGTCAATCGCCTGCTCGATCATGGCGGCTTCTCGCGGTAGTTCTTGCTGCACCCATGCCGCCGCGCGCAGCTTGGATACCTGTTCGCCGTGGCGAAGCGTATAAAGCCCCCGGCACATCGTCAGGATGGCGTAACCCTGATACGGCCTTGTGTCCACGTGCTCGATGTATTCGCGCCACGCCAGCATATGATCCCGCACAGCCTGCACGAACTCCGCTTGGCTCACCGGCGCGATGATGTCCGTCGCCTCACTGCCGTACAGCCGCATTCCATAGGTCTGTACCACATACCAGTTCGTCGTCCAGTCATCCCCGGCGTCCTTGATGTTGAACGGTTCACCGGGGCTGATCACCGCGATCGGGCTGCGTTCGTGCTTGAAGGTTTGCAGCGCCCGCCGTGACAGGTAGGCGATCTCCAGCCGGTTATGCCAAACGGGATGCGCCTGAAGAACGCGGTGGTGCATCGCGTCCAGCGCCGCGAAGGTCGCTGCGTCGAGGTCATCCTCAACCGCCGCCAGCAGATCAATATCGCTGATCTCCGGGTCAAAATCCCCTGTTTGCAGCGATCCGTACAAATATAACCCCACAAGCCGTTCGCCCAGAACGGTCGTCATTTCCCGCAGCAGCGACTCCAGCAGCGCATTCACTTCAGCATGTGGGGTAAATGGGTTCAAATCCATAGACTTTCCCTCACTATCCGATGCGCACACCCGTCTTGCTGTCGAAGAACAACAAGCCATCGGGGTTCAGCTTGCTATACACCGTCACGCCCCGCTCGATAACCGGCTCCAGAGGTGCCACCAGCGACCAACTCTCTCCCGCCAGATGCACTGTCACCAACTGATGCCGCTCGGCTAACATGGGAATCACCTGATCGACCACACCGGGGACGC
>JAFLCH010000304.1 GCA_017303775.1 Anaerolineae bacterium
CGCGCAGCGTGCCATAACGGAGGCGGGCAGCCGCTTCGAGATCGCTGCGGCGTTCGGCCTGTTCCAGTTGAATCTTGGCTTCGTCGATCTGCGTCTTGATGTCGCGGATGGACTGGATGGCGTCTTTTTCGGTTTGCCAGCGGGCGGTGAGGCCGTTGAGTTCTTCGCGCAGGTTGGCGATTTCGTTTTCGAGGGCTTCGAGCCGCTGCTGGCTGGCCTTGTCGCGTTCCTTGCGCAGCGCCTCGCGTTCGATCTCTAACTGCATGATGTGACGCTCGACGGTTTCCAGCGCCAGCGGTTTGCTGTCGATTTCCATCTTCAGGCGGGCGGCGGCTTCGTCGATGAGGTCGATGGCCTTATCGGGAAGCTGACGATCCGGCAGGTAGCGGTCGCTGAGGGTGGCGGCGGCGATGACGGCGCTGTCTTGAATGCGCACACCGTGATGGACTTCATAGCGTTCCTTGAGGCCGCGCAGGATGCTGATGGTGTCTTCGACGGACGGCTCGTCCACGAAGACGGGTTGGAAGCGGCGTTCCAGCGCGGCATCTTTTTCGATGTACTTGCGGTACTCGTCCAGCGTGGTCGCGCCGACGCAGCGCAGTTCCCCGCGCGCCAGCATGGGCTTGAGCATGTTACCGGCGTCCATCGCGCCTTCAGCCGCGCCCGCCCCGACGATGGTGTGGAGTTCATCCAAGAAGAGGATGACCGCGCCATCACTTTCGGTGACTTCCTTGAGGACAGCCTTCAGGCGCTCCTCGAATTCACCCCGATACTTGGCACCGGCCACCAGCGAACCCATGTCGAGGGCGACGACCTGCTTATCGCGCAGGCCTTCGGGCACATCGCCGTTGACGATGCGCTGCGCCAAGCCTTCGACGATGGCGGTCTTGCCGACGCCGGCTTCACCGATGAGCACGGGATTGTTCTTGCTGCGGCGGCTGATGACCTGTATGACGCGGCGGATTTCCTCGTCGCGTCCGATGACCGGATCGAGCTTGCCCTGCCGCGCTAAGGCGGTGAGGTCACGCCCGTATTTTTCCAGACTCTTGTAGGTGCTTTCCGGATTCTGGCTGGTGACGCGCTGGCCGCCCCGGATGGCGGTGAGCGCCTTGAGGATGGCGTCGTGGGTGACGCCGTGCCGTTCCAGCAGCCCGCGCAGGCTGTTTTCCTCGCTGAGCGCCAGCAGGATATGCTCGGTGCTGACGTATTCGTCGCGCATCTTCTTGGCTTCGGCCTCGGCGCGGGACAGCAGTTGGACGGTTGGACGCCCGATGGTCGGCTCGACATTGCTGCCGGACGCGCGCGGGCGGTCTTGAATCATCTGCTCCAGTTCAAACTGGAGGTTGGCGGGACGCGCGCCGATTTTGGCGACGACTTCCGGCACAACGCCTTCACTTTGCTGCATGAGCGCGGTGAGAATGTGAAGGGCTTCGATCTGGGTATGTCCGAACTCAGCAGCGAGGCTTTGCGCGCCCAGCAGCGCCTCCTGCGCTTTATTGGTATAGCGTTTAAGATCCATTCCGTTAAATCCCCCGTTTTTCGCAGTATACAACCAGTTTAGGCGCAGGGTGTATGAGGGATGTTAGAGAAGTATCAGAGGCGCGTATGCGCGGGAGCATTGGCGGCGGCGGCGGCGTGGTTGAATAAACGGGCGGGAATGGGCGACGATGTCGCAGGGCGATGAGGGTTTCGGCCATTTCTGAGGGGAAATGGCGGCATTGGCGGCAGTGACAGTGGCATCCGGCTGCCAATTCTTTTTGCAGCAGCAGCGGCAGCGGCGCGGTTGAATAAACGGGCGGGAAGGCGCCGATGTTTCCGCCGAGGGGGGTGTTTGTCGTCGTCGGCGTCGTCGTCACCGACAAAGAATGCGGCGGGAATGAGGGAGGCTGGCGCAGACAAGGATTTTTCCCCGACTGGCAGGTATGCGGTTGTTAAGCTGCGCGGCGTCACGCTGATGGAACGGACGCTACGACCATCATAGCACAAATGAGCGAGGTTAGGGTGACCAAATGGTCACTTTTTGGCGACGAATTTTCTAACCATTTGAGGGAGCGAGATTGTTAAGACGGTTGGTGGATGGTTAGAAAATGGTTTGTGGGGGTTGGGAGGGGGGAAACCTCTTTTCTCCATACATAAAGTTATGATGATGTATTGGAGCCTATTTAACAGACACTGAATTCATCTTCTTATTGGAATGTATAACTAAAATCATGTAATAATTGCTTATGAGATCCATTTTGTTACATCTTTATTTTTTATTTGGCATCATAGTCGGATTATGTTGAAAAACGCCAGAGGGGTATATGAAGCTCAGCGCTATTCTCGTTCAAATTGATATGGGTAGTATTGCTTTACCTGAATTCCAAAGAGGTTATGTTTGGAACCGTGACCAAGTACGAAAACTTATGCGGTCATTATATTTGAGCTATCCAATCGGAAGCTTGCTAATGTGGGAGACTATTACTGAAAGCGCTCATCCACGGGGAGATAGTACTCTGAGTACAGGAACTGTGAAGCTCCTACTCGATGGTCAACAACGCATAACCTCGCTATATGGCATCATCAAGGGAACACCTCCGCCATTCTTTGACGGTGATGCTACCCGATTCACGGGGTTGTACTTCAATCTCGAAACCGAGGAATTTGAATTCTACGGGCCAGTAAAAATGCAAGATGATCCGCTATGGATTGATGTTAGTGAATTGATGCAAATAGGTGCGGGACGATTCGCGGCACGTTTTTACAAATCCCCGATTCTTGAGCAAAAAGCTGATGTTTACCTTTCACGGGTAACCGCAATAGATAGTATTAAAGATCGTGATTTTCACGTTGATACGATTACCGGCGAGAATATGACAGTTGACACGGTTGTTGAGATATTCAATGCCGTCAACAGTAGTGGGACAACCCTGTCAAAGGGTGATCTAGCACTAGCGAAAATCTGTGCATCATGGCCTGAGGCCAGAGATGAAATGAAATCACGATTAACGAAGTGGGAACATGCAGGTTTTAATTTTAAGCTGGATTGGCTTTTGCGCTGCATCAATACAACACTCACTGGCGAGTCATTATTTGTCGCTTTGAAAGATGTACGGACAGCGGAATTTGCAAAAGGACTCAAAATCGCAGAGCACCACATTGATTTCTTCTTAAATCTGATTGCTTCTCGACTTGGGCTTGACCATGATCGGGTACTAGGCAGTCGATATTCGTTCCCTTTACTGGTTCGTTACCTCCAACAACAAAACGGGCATCTCGCAAATCATCAAGAGCGAGATCAACTGCTGTATTGGTACATCCACACGTTTCTTTGGGGGCGATATTCTGGATCAACTGAAAGTGTTTTACAGCAAGACTTAAACGCAATTCGCGATCATGATGGCGGGCTTGAACGGTTAATTAATCAATTACATCAAAATAGAGGGGAATTACGCCTCTACGCACGAGATTTTGAAGGAGCAACCAAGAGTAATCGATTCTATCCACTACTCTACATGCTGACGCGTGTTTGGCATGCACGAGATTGGGAAACTGGAGTGGAGTTAACAGCACATCTACTTGGCAGATTAAACAGTCTTCAAGTGCATCATATTTTCCCCAAAGCCCTCCTTTATGATTATGGCTATAGTCAGCATGATGTAAACGCAATTGCGAATTTCACTTTCCTAACACAGGAGACTAATCTGAATGTATCAGATCGCAATCCAATTGAATATCTGGATACGTTTGAAGCCAGAAATCCCGGTGCAGTACAATCTCATTGGATTCCAATGGATCGAGGGTTATGGCAGGTTGAGCGCTATCTAGATTTTCTGGCGGCACGACGTGAGTTGCTTGCACAAGCAGCAAATAACTTTCTTAACAGTCTCCTAAGTGGGAGAGTGCCAGAAGCTAGACCGGCTGAATCGATTCTTGATCGGGAGGCTGTGACAATCTATAAAAACATTGCAAGTGATGAAGAAGATCGCATACTCCGCAAATGTCAGAGTTGGATGGAGCAACAAAATTTACCTTCGGGAGAGTTCTCATATGAACTGGTCGATGAGAACTCAAAGGAAGTTCTGGTCGTTCTCGATCTTGCTTGGCCATCTGGCATACAAGAAGGTAAAAGCGAACCCGTTGCCCTTCTCATTGATGAAGAACCCGAAACGTTGAAGATTGCTCAAAGCAGACGCTTTAGATGCTTCACAGATATTGATAGTCTAATTAGTTATATTCAAAGTGAGATTTTAGGCGAGCAAATTTCCAATTAGGGATCAATGTTCGTACGCACTAGTTAAAGACTATAAAAAGCCTGCTAACCCGGGCTTTTTAATTGTAGAAACAAGGCATTCGCGCTTTTGTTCTTATGGGGCGATCAGGTAAGATTGGGGGATGTTTGTGTTGTGACGTGATGAGGATAGATTAGATTATGTCGGAAGCTCAATCGATTCGTGCCATCAACCGGCTGTTTGAAGATGAGAGTGTGCGCAGTGAATTAACGGATGTGGAGGCCAATCTGGTATTGGGCTGGGGGGAAGCGCAGTTGAGCCAATGGGCGGCGCGCGGGCTGCCGGATGAGACCTTCGACCCGCTGTCGTACCAATTCGCGCGGCTGCTGGGGGCGGTGAACAGTTACATCGGCAAGCGCAAGAGCCTGCGACCGGAGGCTCAACGCAGCCGTTTGCATGAAGTGGGGACGCTGGCGCGCACCTGTGGCTACAAGATTTCGCCCGCCGAGCTGGATCAGTTCATCGGTCACCAATCCGCGCTGGGCAACCAAGA
>JAFLCH010000305.1 GCA_017303775.1 Anaerolineae bacterium
GGGTGATGACATCGATGCCTAAACCGGCGACGCGCCGCAGGAGGGCGGGATTGGTGACGGTTGGCTCGGCAACACGGAAGCGCATCCAGTCGCGCCCGACATCGGTCACGGTGACCATATCGGCGACGTCCTGCGCCAAGCCGTTCAGGCTATTGGCGACGCGCAGTTCCATGAGCGGTTCACCGACGAACTGACGCGCGAGTTCGTCCATCGTGCCCTGCGCGATGAGGCGGCCAGAGCGAATGATGGCGATGGTGTTGGCGAGGGCTTGGGCTTCGGTGAGGTTGTGGGTGGTGATGAGGAAGGTGCGCTGCTCGTCCCGCTGGAGTTCAACGATGGCATCGCGCACGAGTTTGGCGCTGAGCGGGTCCATGGCGGAGGTGGGTTCGTCCAGTAGGAGGACGGGCGGGTTATGGAGCATGGCGCGCACCAAGGCCAGCTTCTGCTTCATGCCTTTGGAATAGTCACCGAGGCGTTTATCCAGCGCGAAGATGAGGTCGAAGCGTTCCATGAGCTGTAGAGAACGCGTGCGGCGGTCATGGGCGCTGAGTTTATAGACACGCCCGAAGAAATCGAGATATTCGATGGCCTTCATGCGTTCGTAGAGGCCGTGCTGTTCGGTGAGGACGCCGACGCTGGCGCGTACCTGTTCCGGTTGGGTGACGACATTGTAACCGGCAACGGTCGCAGTGCCGGAGGTGGGGGCGAGGATGGAGGTGAGCATGCGAACGGTGGTGGTTTTGCCCGCTCCGTTCGGACCTAAGACGGCGAGGACGTTCCCCGGCGGGATGTTGAGGGAGACGGTATCGACGGCACGGAAGCCTTCGAATTCTTTGGTGAGTTCATGCGCTTCAATCATGATGAAGAAACCTGTGGTGAGGTGATCAAGACACCTCCAGTATATTTGTGAATTTGCTGCCTATTTATTATGGCACGGGAGCGATTGAACGGGTATTAAGGTTAGCTGAGTATGGGGTTTGGGGGTGGCAGATGATCCGCCGTTATTGGCGGCGGGAACAGGCGTGGACGGCGCGTGCTTGTGGCGATTGTCGGCGGGAACAAGCCTGATTGGCGCTATTGGCTGCGGGAAGTACGGTGTTGGCTGCCGCCATGCCGCAAAGGCAGCAGGTGTGAGGGGAACTGCCGCCGGCAAAAAATGACTGTGTGCGGGAAGACGGGGAACTGCCGCAGACAAACGCCGCCACCGCCGCCAATCCCGCCAAACGATATGCCGGATGGTGAATGGGTGTTTGTGGTGCGGATGATGGGCATGTGAAACCCCGTGTGATGTGATCTGTGGAAGATTACAGCCTTAATTTTAGAACAAAAGTTCAATTCTGTCAAGCGGCAATCGGGTTTTATGCTGTGCTGGCGGGAGCTTCAGCGCGATCCTTTTTGATGTGGCTGAGCGCATCTTCCAGCGTGCGCATAAATAGGAGACTCCCTTTTCTATCTTCCGAGACATTGGGGACTTTGAACAGGGTTCTCGAAAACACCTTTTGCAAAATTTCGAGCATGGAGCGGGTGAAGCCGCTGTAACCTTGCGAACCTGCAATAATGGTCAAGCGGATATTGGGCTGCTGGATGATTTTGGTCGAACCCATCTGAAGGTGCGGCAGTGGATTACCCCGTGGCATGCCGACATTATCATAGAAGATAACATCCACACGACGATCCTGTTTTTTTGCTTCGCTCACGATCCAGTCAACGGCTTGATGATATTCACTCCATGTGGTCGAGGGTGCGATGGTGACCATGATGATCGATTTTTCGTCGTCGTACCAGTTCACATCGAGAGACATTGAACTACCCTTTAGTTTCACATTATTACAATCATTAACTGCTATTATACAATGAAATCCAGCCAGATTATGTGTATGTTCAGTAATTTGTTCTCAATGACAATTATCCAAAGGTTGGTAGGTGGTGAGCTTGACGGGGGTTGTGATTTGTAGTAACTATAGAGTGTCTTTGAAAGATTATCTCTAGTTGGATGTCATGATGTTGATGCCGGCAGCGTGTTGTTTGTGTTTTGCAAAGCGTGTACGCGCACGACGGCATTGGGCTGCATCGCTGTATTGACATCGACACAAAGCTGTTGATTGTAAAAGCCCCCGCCAGAGTGCAGGGGCTTTTTGTTTGTGGATCACAAGGCGGATCGAGATGGTCTTATGAAGATGGACTTAGCAAAAAGGGAATGGTATGAGGGAAATGGCATGAATGGACATAGAGATCGGTATTTGCACTTCAGTATGATGCAGCCAAAGCATGCTTTCTGTCGTTAGCGGGCATCCGGTTGTGGACAGAACGGGTGACCCGCCGACCACATCTGTCTTCAGCGTTTTTCATCCCATAACGAAAATCATGATGAGCAGGTTATCAAACCGAAGGAAGAAAAAGATATGAGCGTACAACCTATTCAGAAATTATCACGGCTTTCGATTTTGCTGGTGCTGATTGCGGCGCTGCTGTCGGTTTACGGGGCGGCGGCGCAGAGCAGCGAGCCGATTTACATCGGCGTGAGCGGCCCGCTGACCGGCCCTGCCGCGCAATATGGCGAACAGTGGAAGAAAGGCTTCGACCTCGCGCTGGAAGAGATCAACGCGGCGGGCGGCATTGACGGACGCGAGCTGGCCTACATCTTCGAAGATTCGCAGGCCGACCCGAAGCAGTCGGTGGTGGTGGCGCAGAAGTTCGTGGCGGACGAACGCATCATCGTGGAATTGGGCGACTTCAGCAGCACGGCGTCGATGGCGGCATCGCCGATTTACCAGCGCGGCGGGTTGGTGCAGTTCGGCTTCACCAATTCACACCCGGATTTCACGTTCGCGGGTGGTGATTACACATGGAGCACGTCGGTGACGCAGGCGCAGGCTTCGCCAGCGCTGGCGGATTTCGCAGTGACCACACTCGGCCTGAAGAAGCTGGCGATCTTCCAGATCAACAACGACTGGGGCAAGGCGACGGTTGATCTGCTCTCGCCGCGCGTTGAAGAATTGGGCGCAGAAATCGTATCCGTGCAGCCTTACTTACCGGATGACAAGGACTTCCGCTCGGCCATCACCAGCGTGAAGGAAACGAATCCGGACGGGATCATTCTGGTGTCGTATCAGGCTGACGGCGCGCTGATCGCCCAGCAGGTGCGTGAGGCCGGACTGGCAGTGCCGTTCGTGGGGAGCGCTTCGCTGCAATCACCGGATTTCATCGAACTGGGCGGCGAGGCGGTTGAGGGCGCGCTGGTGCTGGGCGAGTTCCTTGTGACCGACCCACGCCCGGAAGTGCAGGCGTTCGTGGAAAGCTACCGCGAGAAGTACGACGAAGATCCTGATCTGTTCGCGGCGCTGGCCTACGACACGATTTACCTGATCACCGAGGCGATCCGTGTGGGCGGACCGACGCGTGAGGGCATCCATGCCGCGCTACCGCAGTTGGAAGATGTGCCGAGCGTGGTGTACGGCAGCGTGACGTTCGACGTGGAAACACGACGCAGCAAAGACCCGACCTTTGAACCGCTGGTCGTGCAGGATGGGGCGTTCGTTCCGTGGGAACCGGAAGCAGCCGGTTCATAAAGCAGTTGTTACAATAGGGAGGGCATGACCACACAGCGGTCATGCCTTCTCATTCCACAAACATAACCGAGCAGTAAGAAGGTGAACGGTGGCTGAACTTTCCAAACGTGAACGGGTCGAGGCGGCGCTGCGCGGTGAGGCGGTTGACCGGGTGCCGGTTTCGGCATGGCAGCACTTTTTGGCCGAGGAAAATGATGTCGAGGCGCTGGCGGATGTGACGCTGCGGCATTACCACGCGTACGACTGGGATTGGGTGAAGGTGAACCCGCGCGCGACCTATTACGCGGAGGCATGGGGCAACCGATACGACTTCAACGATTACGATTCGGTGCTGCCGCGCTTGATTGAAGGGCCGCTGAATACACCGGCTGATCTGGAAACGATTCAAGCGGTGAATCCGACGGGCGGGGTGTTCGCGGAACAACTGGCATTGGTGAAGCGGGTGCGGGCGGGCATTGGCGATACACACTTTTTGCAAACAGTGTTCTCGCCGCTGTCGGTGCTGGCGTTTCTGGTGGCACGTTCGCGCAACCACAAGATTGACGAGGTGGTACAGGCGCAGCATGAGGGTGTGCGGCGGTTCCTGCGCGAGAACCCTGAAGGGGCGCACGCGGCGCTGCACAACATCGCGCTGACGCTGGGGCAGTATGCGGCGGCGGCTGTGGAGGCGGGGGCGAGCGGGTTGTTCTTCGCCATCGTCAAGCTGGCGCGGGAAGGTGTGCTGACGGAAGACGAGTTCGAGACCTTCGGCAAGCCGTATGATGTGCAGGTGCTGAAGGCAGTCGAGGGCGCGCCGTTCAACCTGCTGCACATTTGCGGGCCGTATGCGTACTTTAACGCGGTGACGGATTATCCGGTTCACGCGCTGAACTGGGCAACGCTGGGACAGCATAACCCGACGGTGGGCGAAGCCAGCCAACAGACGCAGAAAGCGCTGGTGGGCGGGGTGGATGAGTTGGGCACGCTGCAAACAGGCACACCGGCGGCGGTGATCGACGAAGCGCTGACAGCGATTCGTGCCACGCAGGGACGGCGCTTTTTGCTGACGCCGGGGTGCGGCACGAACGTGGATGTTCCGTCCGACAATTTGCATGCACTGCGACGGGCGGCGGATGTCGCGGCGCAGACCCACTAGA
>JAFLCH010000306.1 GCA_017303775.1 Anaerolineae bacterium
CTGACGAACGCGACCCTCGTGAAGTGCCGGAAGAATTTCCGGAACGACCTGAGGATGATGATATACCTTTTCATCTGCCGTGGAGCGATGAACTGGAAGAGACACAGAAGGATGCTGGTGTAAGCGAGAAGAAGATTTGGGACGCTTCTCACCCGGCGGACGCCCGGAATATGCCGACTATGCCGATCCCACGTGAGCCGGGCGTTCCTGACCCGCGGCAGACTTTACCCGGAAGCGGCGGATTGGACCCGAACCCGGATTTTGTGGTGCAGAAGGGGGACGCGGGACAAACAATGCAGCATCCGGCGGTACGACTTGACCACACCATGCCACATGAAGCGCCGGAACAACAATATACGGCGGCGCGCCAATACCAATATCAGGCTCCGCCACCCCCGCCTGCTCACATCCCGCCCGCGCCTCAGGTAAGCGGTGGGCAGGCTCAACCGCTGCCACGACGACCCGTTCGCCAGAAACGGGGTGTGCTGGGGTGTTCCAGAGGGTGTCTGGGTGTGTTCATCGGCTTCATGGCGATTTTTTGCGGCGGGTTGACGCTGCTGACAGTGGGCGTGGGGGCAGCGTTCGCGTCACGCGTGCAGCAGCAGTTGAACGAACGCGTATCGGAAGTCAATAATTATCGGCAGTTCGAGAGCACGTTTTACTATGACCGCAACGGACGGGTGCTGTACGAAGCATTCGGAGAGGGGCGGCGTACAACCGTGCGCTTCAGCGATTTCCCGCAGTATTTGATTGATGCGACTGTCGCGATTGAAGACGACAGCTTCTGGACGAACCCCGGCATTGATGTGCAATCGACACTGCGGGCGTTCCTACAATTCGTGAATGTGGTTGAAGGCTCGACGGGTGGCAGCACGATCACACAGCAGTTGGTGCGTAATGTGCTGTTTGATATTGAGTATCGGGCAGAACGCAGTGTGCAGCGCAAGTTGGATGAAATCGGGCTGGCACTGGCTTTGAACAGCCAGACGAGCAAGGAACAGATTCTTGAGCTGTACCTGAACGAAATTTACTATGGGAATCTGGCTTACGGGGCGGAGGCCGCCGCACAGGTCTTCTTCGGCAAGAGTGTCGGCGAATTGACATTGGGAGAGGCGGCGCTGCTGGCGGGGCTGCCACAGGCTCCGGCGGAACTTGATCCGTTGAATAATGACCCGCGCGTACAAGATGCGGTGAATTTGCGCTGGCGGCAGGTGCTTGACCGGATGGTGGTGCTGGGGATGATCACCCAAGCGCAGAAGAATGAAGCGCTGTCGCAGGGGCTGACATTCGTGCAGCGGGATATTTCGCTGGAAGCGCCGCACTTCACGGTTTATGCTCAGGCACAGTTTGAGCGCTTGATGAGCGATCTGGGCTACGCACCAAAAGATATCGCAACGGGTGGATACCGGGTTTATACCACGCTTGATCTTGATGTGAACATGATGACGCAGCAGATCGCGCGCGAGCAGGTGGCGCGGCTGGCACCGAATAATGTGACGAACGCGGCGGTGGTGGTACTCAAGCCCTTGACCGGTGAGATTCTGGCGATGGTCGGGAGCGTGGATTACAACAATGATGCGATTGATGGGCGCGTGAATGTGGCGATTTCGCTGCGGCAGCCGGGTAGTACGATGAAGCCGTTCAATTACTCGGCGGCGATTGAGAATGGGATGACGCCCGGTGATGTGATCTGGGACACGCCGACGCGCATCGGCATACCGGGGCAAGAACAGTATATCCCCCGTAACTATGATGGCGTGTTCCATGGGCCGATGAGCATGCGATACGCGCTGGCGAACAGCTATAACATACCGGCGGTGCAAACGCTGCGACGCTACGGTGTGCCGTATCTGTTGGGGCTGATGCAGCGCTTCGGCGTTGATACGCTGGGGAATGACGCATCGTTTTATGGGCTGTCGCTCACATTGGGCGGCGGAGAGGTTTCGCTGCTCGACCTGACGAATGCTTACGCGGTGTTCGCGAACGACGGTTCTTATGTGCCGACTACGTCAATCCTGTGTGTGTTGGACAGCGATAACAACATCGTTTACAACTATGAGAACGGCTGCACGAATGGTATCCCGAACGAGCGAACGGTTGATCGTGCCGGCTTTGGGAAGCAGGCGCTTGATCCGCGCGTGGCGTTCATCATGAATGATATTTTGAGCGATAACGGGGCACGCAGCGCTGCGATGGGGTTGAACAGCCCGCTTAACCTCGGCAATATCGACGCGGCGGTGAAGACGGGTACGACCAATGACGTTAAGGACAACTGGACGGTTGGTTATACACAGAATGTAGCCGTCGGGGTGTGGGTGGGGAACAGCAACGGCGATCCGATGGTGAACTCATCCGGTTTGACGGGAGCCGCGCCGATCTGGAACGCGGTGATGAATGGGATTTACGGCAACCGCGATTTGCTGGTGAACGAGTTCGCGGTGAACGGGCAGTTGATGTCTGATCAGTGGCAGCCGCCATCTGGAGTGGCGCTGCGCGAGATGTGTGATGTGCGTTCGCTGCGTGATCCGGCTACGGACTGCCGGCGAATTAACGAGTGGTTTCTGGACAGCCCTGCCGGTATTCCTGACGCGGAAGGCAACCTGAACTACCCGCCCGCGCCACAACCGGCGCAGCAGAATAACGGTGTGCAGGTGCGCGAGGTATCACCGGGGGTGTATCAGGTGGTGGCGTTCCGGTTGGCAGCGGAAATTGCCAGCTTGATTCAGTTCCAAGTACAGCCGGGGCAGCAGCCTCCGCCGTCGCCCCTGTACTGCCAAGTGCCGGATGCGTTGATGGCTTCGGCTGTGGGGGCGCAATCGCAGTTGTTCATCGTGCCGCCGCCTGTGCCGGAGGATGCGGTGGAGGCGGAGATTTATGCGCGGAATAACGGGCTGTCGTTCCTGCCGACGATCACCTGCACACCGGAATTGATGCAGGGTGGGAGCGGTGGTTATGGGCCGGTGGTGACGACGGCGGTCATTACCTCGCCACAACCGGGAGCGGTGTTGAGCGGCGAGACTCCGATCCTCGGTACGGTGCAGTTCACGGCTGATCAGGGCAAGTTCTATAAAGTCGAGGTGATCGGCGGCGGACTGCCGGATTGGACGACGATCGGGACGACCCACACGGAGAACGTGGTCAACGGGCAGCTTGAGAACCTGTACGTTCCCGGTTTAGTGCCGGGGAGTTACCGGATGCGGCTGGTGATTGTGGATAACGGCGGCGGGTTCTTGCAGACGCCGTATGAAGTGCCTTTCACGGTCGCTGGCTAAGCGATTGACTGAACGAGATGGTTGAGATAGGGTGGCAGATTGTCACCCTATTTTGATTACGGGGTAGATGGGGCGGCAGGCGGCAAAATATCAAGCGTCCGGTTACAATCGAGGATATTTGGGCGGGATGCAATAGAGCAAAAGCAGGCTTAAGATGACACATTATGATGTGGTGATTGTGGGCGGTGGGCACAACGGACTGGTTTCGGCGGCGTATCTGGCGAAGGCCGGGTTGAAGGTGCTGATACTGGAACGGCAGGGGCAGTTGGGCGGAGCGGTGCAGTCTTTGCAGGTGTTTAAGGGGGTGGCGGCACGGCTTTCGCGCTATTCGTATCTGCTGAGTTTGTTCCCACAGAAGATTAGCGATGATCTGGGGCTGCGGTTCGAGAGCCGGCGGCGGGCGGTCGCATCGTTCACCCCGACGGTGCGCGATGGGGCGCATAAGGCACTGCTCATCAGCAACACAGACGAGCAGCGAACGCTGGAGTCTTTCCGGCAGCTTACGGGTAGTGATTCAGAATATCACGCTTTTCAGCGGTTTAATCATTTGATGGAAGTGTTTGCGGAGAAGGTGTGGCCGACGCTGCTGCAACCGATGGTAACGCGTGAGGCGATGCAGGCCGGATTTGACGACGCCGAGAGCCGTGAGGCGTGGGAGATGCTGGTGGAGCAGCCGCTGGGCGTGGGATTGGAGCGACTCTTACAGGATGACCGTGTGCGCGGGCTGGCTTTCACCAACGCGAAGATCGGGGTGCTGACACAACCTCATGATCCGACGCTGCTGCAAAACCGGACGTATATTTACCACATCATCGGGCAGGGGACGGGCGAGTGGCGCGTGGTGGTCGGGGGAATGGGGGCGGTGAGCGAGGCGTTGGAACAGTGTGCGCGGCAAGCGGGAGTCGAGATCATCACGGGGGCTGCTGTAGAGCGGATTGACGCTCAGACAGGGCAGGTGCATTACACCCGTGGCGGACGATCCTTTGAGGTTGAAGGGGCATATGTGCTGGCGAATGTCGCGCCGAGCACGCTGGAGGTGATGCTGGGACGACCGGAAAAGGCGCAGATCGACCCCGGCGCGGTGTTCAAGATCAATATGGTGTTGAAACGCTTGCCACGACTGAAAGCGGCGGGTTACAGCCCTGCGGAGGCGTTCACCGGGACGTTCCATATGGACGAGGGGTATGAGGCGATGAAGGCCAGCTTCCAACAGGCGACGCAAGGGCTGCTGCCTGACCAGCCTCCGGGGGAGATGTACTGCCAGACGATGACCGATCCTTCGACACTGGCTCCGGAACTGGCGGCGCAGGGCTACCACACGATCACGCTATTCGGGATTGATATACCGGTGCGGGCGTTCCACGCGGATAACGAGGGGACGCGGGCGGAAACGCTGGGACGGTATGTGAAGGCGATTAACCAGTATCTGGACG
>JAFLCH010000307.1 GCA_017303775.1 Anaerolineae bacterium
CCGGGGCTGGACGCGGTTCAGGCCGCCCGCCAGCAAATCCGCACGATTCCCGGTTTGTGGTGCTATGGTGATGAACTGATCGGGCAGGATGGTGTCTATGCTTATGACCCGACCAAACTCGTCATTCGCGTGTCGGAAACAGGTTTGAGCGGCTCGGCATTCATGCGACGGCTGCGGCAGGAACATAATCTCGAACCGGAGTTCGCCTCGCCCAAACACCTGATCTGTTCCATCAGCCTCGCCGATAATAGCAGCAGCCTTGAACGGCTGGTGGAGGCGCTGCGGGCGGTGGCGGCCAGCGTGCCCCATGCGCATGTCAACGGCACCGGCGTCACGGTTGCGCCGCCAGCGCTGCCACGTCTGGCGCTCAGCCCGCGCCAAGCCTATTTCGCCCGTTCGAAGCGGGTGCCGGTGGCGCAGGCTGTCGGGGAGATTTGTGCCGAAAATGTCATCCCCTATCCCCCCGGTATTCCGCTGCTCATGCCCGGTGAAGTGATTGACGCGGATACGCTGGATTACCTGCGCTTCATGCTTGATAACCGCATCAGCATTGTCGGGCCGGAGGATCTCAATCTGGAACACATCCGCGTCATCAGCGGCGATTAAACCGGTCTGATGCTTCCATTCCGTTCAGCTTTGCGTTAAGTTTGAGGCATCATCACCATCAGGAGACGGATTTATGCACATCAACGTTGGGCTGGCGCAGATTTATCCCAAACTGGGGGACGTGAAAGCCAACCTCGCCAAACATCTGGACACTATTCAACAGGCCGCCGCGCAGCAGGTGGATCTGATTGTTTTCCCCGAACTGTCGCTCACGGGCTATCAGGTGCAGGATCTGGTTCCGGAAGTTGCCATCCGCCCCGTGCCGGAGGATGAAACATTCCGCGCCCTGCTCGATGCCAGCCAGCAGATGGACATCGTGTTCGGTTTTGTGCATGAAGACGTGCGCCAGCGTTTTTATACCGCCGCCGCCTATCTTTCAAAAGGCCAGTGCCTGCACATTCACCATAAAATCTACCTGCCCACCTATGCCATGTTTGATGAGGGGCGCTACTTTGATCAAGGCGAATATGCCCGTGCCTTTGATACACGCTTTGGCCGTGTCGGCATGCTCATCTGCGAGGACTTCTGGCATATGTCGCCAGCCTATTTACTCTGGCAGGACGGCGCGGACATCCTCATCTTCCACAGTGCCAGCCCCAGCCGCGGCCTCGATGCGGGTGATCGCTTATCCGGTTCACGCTGGGTGGAACTGGTCAATCAGGCTTACGGCAGCATGTTCACCAATTACGTCATCCACTGCAACCGTGTCGGTTTTGAAGATGGCAAGAACTTCTGGGGCGGCTCGTCCATCGTTGACCCGGACGGCGAGTTCCTCACGCACGGGCATTACTTCGACGAGCGCTTAATCGTCCACAGCATCGACCTCAACCAACTGCATCGTACCCGCGCCCGTTTGCCGCTCTTGCGCGACGAACGCCCCGAATTGGTACAGCGGGAACTGGGGCGCATCTTGCGCCGCGACGGGGCATAATAATGGGGTCGGGGTTCAAGGATAGTTACAGAAAGTGATTGCATGACCACAGCGCCACAGGCTCACCTCATACCCAGCAACGCCGGAATGCGCCTCATCGCCCAGACTGCGATTTTCAACAAGGGGGATTTTGCCCGTCTGGGCGACTATATCACCGAAAACTATGCCGACTCGGCCTTGGAGACCGTCCCGGCGCGGGCACGCTTGGCCGAACTCAAAGCCATCTACCGTATGGCCGGTAAACTGCGCATCGACCGCGTGGTCGCCATCGACAAGCATCAAGCCCTTGTCGTCCTCGAATCGCAGCGCGGCCTATTCTACATGGTGCAGTTGGTCGTCGGTGAAGACTATCCCCATAAGGTGCTGGTCTGCACCTTTAACGAGGGCGCATCCACCGACGACTCCGCTTGAACCGGCTTATGAACCGTCGTAAGCCTGCTGCAATTTCTCGACTTCGATCTTCTTCATCTGAAGCATGGCCTGCATCACCCGCTGCGCCTGAGCCGGATCAGGGGCGTTCAGCAGTTCGCCCAATGCGCGCGGGATGATCTGCCACGACACCCCGAACTTGTCCTTCAGCCAACCGCAGTTGCCTTCCTCGCCGCCTTCGGTCAGCTTGCCCCACAATTCATCGACCTCAGCCTGCGATTCACAATCCACGAACAGCGAAATCGCCTCGTTGAACTTGAAGTGCGGCCCGCCGTTCAGCACCATGAATTCCTGCCCTTCGATCTGGAAAGTGCCGCTCATCAACGTACCGCTGGGCACAGGCGCGCCTTCTCCATAACGTGACAGGTTGATGACGCGCGAATTCTTGAAGATCGAGGTGTAAAAGTTGATCGCGTCTTCCGCGTTGTCGTTAAACCACAAAAATGGGGTGATCTTCTGCATGTTCTATACTCCCTTTGCGCTGCTGAAAATGTCGCCTGAACACACCCATCATATTTCAGAACAGCGGGCGCGTCTTGTATAAAATGGCAATCCCCCCAACAAAAGAGCGGCATCGCTGCCGCCCTCTGATCATGTTCTGCTGTTCCGTTAACTTACGGCAGTACCTTGCAGGGATTGCTCAGTTTGCCGATGTTCTCCACCTCGATCTCCACCACATCCCCATCCTTCAGGTACTGCGGCGGCTTCATCCCTTCGCCGACACCGGCGGGCGTACCTGTCAGGATCAGATCACCCGGCTCCAGCGTGAACATCCGCGAGCAGTAGCTGATGAGCACCGGAATGTTGAAGATGAAGTCCTTGGTGTTCCCGTCCTGCATCACCTGCCCGTTGACCGAGGTCTTGATGCTCAGGTGATGCGGGTCACCGATGGCGTCGCTCGTCACAATCCACGGCCCCAGCGGGCAGAACGTGTCGAGGCTCTTACCGCGCGTCCATTGGCTGTCGGTGCGGATTTGCAGATCGCGGGCGCTCACATCATGCGCAATCGTGTAACCGAACACATGCTTGAAGGCGTCTTCCTCGCTCACATTCCGCGCCTTCTTGCCGATCACCACCGCCAGTTCACCTTCCCAGTCCACTTCTTTGGTGATCGACTCGCTCCATGTGATCGCTTCGCCGGTGCCGATGATCGAGCTGGGAAACTTGGCGAAAATGATCGGCGCAGTGGGAACATTGCTGCCGGTTTCCTTCGCGTGTTCGGCGTAGTTCTTGCCGATGGCGATGATCTTGTTCGGCTTCAGCGGCGCGTTCAGCGTCACATCGCTCAGCGGCAGCGACTCGTTGCGTCGTGTCGGCAGTAAACCGCGCCGGATCATATAATGCATCGACTCCAGTTCGCTCGTCAGGTAAACGCGGTCATCGACCACTTCACCAACACGGGTGCGATTCTGATATGTATACGTAGCCAGTTTCATTATTCCCTATCCTATTCCTTCATCAATCTCGCTAATAAAATCTACCGTCGTTCCAGATGCGCGGCTGCCAGTTGACCCCATGCCGAAGCCGCATCATCCCGCCACAGGCTGTAGTAGGCCTGTCGGGCGTTCGTCCGGTCGCCGAGCAGGTCATAACTGATGGCCTGAACGAACCGCACGGCGCTGCTCAACGGCACACCGGGGTTGGCTCTGACCATATTATCAATGATATTCAGCGCTTCTGCCGGATTATTGGACTCTAATAGTGCGCGGTAAACCGTATCCGGGGCGCTAATCAGCGGCGGTGGCACCGGTACAGCCGCGAAGCCTTCAGGCGTGTCGATCATCTCCGCCGTGTACACACCATCGCCAACCGGCGCGAATGACCACCACTGCCCGTTCGCCAGATCGAACAGCACCGCCTGTCGTGGCAGCAGGCCGACTTGATTGACCGTGATGCTGCTGCTGATGCTCAAACCGAGTTGTGCCGCCTGTGCGTCCAGCGGTTCATCCAGCACGAACGGCTGTTCATCCAGCAGCCGTGCCAGCACCGTGTTGACATCACAAGCGCCGTATGCGCTGGCCATTTGCAGCGCGGCGCACATTTGCAGCGGTGTCACAGCGCCTTGGGCTGCCGTCCGTTTGAAGGCGTTTAGCTGGGCTTCCAGCCAGCTTCCAGCTTCAGCGCCGGTCGAAAGCGCGTCCACCTGTGCCAGCGCGTCAGCCGGTTGACCGTTCAGCAGGTGCAGCATGGCGACCATCATGGCGGCACGGGCAGCGGCAGCGCTGTCATCGACGGTGGCTTGGCTGCTCAGGCGCTGGATGAGGGCGATGGCTTCGGCGGGGTCGTAACTGTAGAGCGGTTCAGCCGCAGCCAGACGGCAGGCCAGCGTGTCCTGTGGCACGAAGGTATCCGGCACAATCGTCGGGCGGAAGAAGTTGTTCTGCCACGTCCACATCACGGAGCGTTCACCGATGCAGCGCCATTCGGGGATGAGCACGGTTTGTTCTTGGACGGCGACGGCGTTGTTCGTGGTTTGGAAATCGGCGGCCAGTTGACCGCTGATGACACGTCCGGGGGCGACCAGATTGGCCGCTGTGCCATTTCGCCAGCCGAAAATCGCCATGTCGGCGTTGAGGGCGTCCGGTGCGATGACAGCGATGGCGACTTCATCCAGACGGTCACTGTTCAGGTCACCGAGGTAGGTGAGCGACAGCGTTTCCAAGCCGTTGAACGGCACAAATGGGAAGGGCGGGCTGGCTTCCGGCAGGCGGTAGATGCCCTGTGC
>JAFLCH010000308.1 GCA_017303775.1 Anaerolineae bacterium
GCATAGGCATAGCCCAGTTCCCACGCCGTGCCATCATCGCTGGTGATGCCGTTGAGGTTGGCGACCACCAGTTCGGCGGCGTCGATGGCAGCGACATCTTCGGCGAAAACACGGTGGATGTTGTCTTCGTTCAGGGTCTTGCCTTCTTGGCCGTCACGGTGGGGCAGGAAGGTGGTGAATCCGGCAGCGCGGACGACGGCCTCGATCTGCTCGTCGAACCAGCGTTCCCCTTCGTTAAAGAGCGGGCCAGCGATGTAAACCTGTGGCATGGTATGCGTTACTCCCGTTTGGCGCTTGATAGAAGCGCGATTATAGCGTTGAACACTTGCAGGCCGGTAAAGTGGCGCTAGAGCCATGTTAACAATTGTAGGGTGATGTACCCGATCATGAAAGTCGGGGCGAATTGGCTGCTTTGAGCGAGAAAAACCGGTCTTATTTGACTCTTGTGGGGAAATGTGGTTTAACATATTCTTAAAGTAAAGTTTAAATACTTAACATGGAGTTAACAATCATTCACCTGCTGTTGGTCAGCCTGTTCGGGCTGGCGCTGGTTTACGGATACCTTCAAGGGCAGTCCACGTCGGCAAGCGTGGTCTCGACCATGATTTCGTCGCGGGCGGTTGAACCCCGTTTGGCGCTGTTGATGGCAGCGGTGGGGATCGCGCTGGGGCCGTTCCTCGTGGGGACGGCGGTGGCGACGACCATTGGCGCGCAGTTTGTGCGGGCCGACCGGATTGACGTGGGGGTGGTGACGGCAGGGTTGGCCGGAGCGACATTGTGGTGCGGTGTGACGCAGTGGCTGCGGCTGCCGGTGAGTTCGACTCATGCCCTGTTCGGCGGGTTGATCGGCGCGGCATGGGTGGGCTTCGGCTACGGTGTGGTGATTGATCGCGGCCTCATCAAGGCCTTGTTGGGGCTGCTGCTGTCGCCGCTGCTGGGGCTGCTGTTCGGGTACGGGCTGGTGCAGTTGAGCTACTGGCTGAGCCGGTCTGCCCCACCGCGCATCAACAAGTGGTTCCAGCGCGGGCAGGTTCCGGTGTCGCTGTTGCTGGCGATTTCATTGGGCAGCAACGAGGCGCAGAAGCTGATCGGTGTGCTGCTGCTGGGGTTGGTGGCGAGCGGGACGCTGGATCACTTTTATGTGCCGCTGTGGGTGACGTTGTTCGGGACTCTGGCGATCACCATCGGGACGGTGGTGGGCGGCTGGCGTTTGATTCACACACTGGGCGGGAAGTTTTATACCATCCGTCCGATCCACGGCTTCGGGGCGCAAACCGCCTCGGCAGGTGTGATTTTCGGGGCGGCGTTGGCCGGTTGGCCGGTGAGCAGTTCGCAGGTGGTGGTGTCCTCGATCGTGGGGGCAGGCAGCGCGGAGCGACTGCGCAAGGTGCGCTGGGGGGTGGTGCAGCAGGTGGCGATGGGCTGGCTGCTGACGCTGCCGATCACCGCCGTGATGAGCGGCTTGTTGTACGGGTTGATGAAAGGGTTGGGACGATGAGCGTATTCCCGTTGAACACCATGACGAATCCACTGCAAGGCTTGTTCAAACGCAAGCCCAACCGCTTCATCGTCCAGCTTTGTCAGCAGGCCGCCAAGAGCATTCAAGGCACGCAGGCGCTGCGGGCATATATGGCCGAGCCGAATAAGAGCCACGCGGCGCGGGTCTTCCAGTTGGAGCGCGAGGCGGACAGCATCCGGCGGCGTTTGATCGAGGATCTCAACCGCAGCTTCGTCACCCCGATTGACCGCGAGGATTTGTTCGCGCTGTCGCGGGCGGTGGATGATGTGCTGGATTACGCCTATTCGACGACCAATGAAATGTACGTGCTGCATGTCAAGCCCAACCCGTACCTGTGCGCCATGGCACAACTCTTGCACTACAGCGCGCGCGAATTGTATCTGGCGATTGAAAAGCTGGAGCGCGAACCGAAAGCGGCCAATACCCATGCTATGCGTGTGAAGGCTATCGAGAACAAAATGGAACGGCTGTATGCCGAGGCGCTGGCGCATCTCTTCGACGCGCCCAAAGACCTGACGGACGTGATTATGATGTTCAAGCTGCGCGAAATCTACCGCCATATGTTCCACGCGGTGGGCAGCGCTGAACAGGCCGCCAATGTGCTGGGCGATATTGTGATCAAGTTTTACTAGCGGGCGGTGCGGTGGGCAGCGTGAACCAGAAGCTGCTGCCCTGTCCGGGGGTGCTGCTGACGCCGATGGTGCCGCCCATGGCTTCTACCCACGCTTTAGCGATTGCCAGCCCCAAGCCGGTATTGCTGCCGGGGCGGGTATCATCTCCCCGGTAGAACCGGTCAAAAATGTGCGGCAAATCCTCCGCGCTGATGCCCTCGCCGGTATCGGTGACATCAATGCGGACGCCGTCAGCCTGTCTGCTGGCGGCGATATGGACGCTGCCGCCGGGGGTGTGACGCAGCGCGTTCGCGATCAGGTTGTGCAGGATTTGCGCCAGCCGGTCAGGATCGGCGTAGGCGCTGATGGCTTCACCGGGGACAAAGCTGATGCTGGTTTCTTGTGCTTCGGCGGCAGGGGAAAACTGCTCGACGGCCTGCTGAAGGATAGGCGTGAGTTCAACCGGACGCAGGTTGAGCGGGAATTGACCGGCTTCGGCCAGCGCCAGCTCGCGCAGATCAGCCACCAGACGGCTGAGCAGGCGTGTTTCGTCGTAAAGAGTGGCGACTTCCTTCATCTCCAGCGGATAAACGCCGTCAAGGAGCGCGCGCAGGTTGCCCTGCATGACGGTGAGCGGCGTGCGCAGTTCATGGGCGATGTCGGCCATCAGGTTACGACGCAGAATCTCGGCGCGTTGCAGCGCATCCGCCATGGCGTTGAAGGCGCGCGCCACCTCGGCCAACTCATCCGAGCCTTCCACCGGCACACGCCTGTCCCACTTGCGCGCGGCAAGATCCTGCGCTGCCAGCGAGAGATTCGCCAGCGGCGCGGCGATGGTGCGGCTGATGGCAAAGCCCAACCCCGTCCCCACCAGACCGGCGATCAGCGCGGCCACGATGAGCAGCACCCGGATGCGATCCAGAAAATCCTGTTCCGGCGGGCGTACAGGCGGGCCGCTCATGCCGGGGCGGTTGTTCGGGCCACCGCCGGGACGGTTATTCGGGCTATCGGGGCGGTTGTTGGATGAATTCTCGTTGGGGGCAGGTGTGCTGGCAGCCGAACCGTCTGTGGACTCATTCGCCTCAGCCGTTAAGGTTGCCTCCATCTCATCGCGCAGGGCGGCAAAGCGCCGGAACTGGTCATCGGTCGTCCAAGCCGCGAGGAAAGCGACGATGGCAACCGTGACCAGCGTCACGCTGAGGAAGGCCAGCGAGAGCCGTACCCACAGCCGGTTCATGCGGTTTCCCCACGGAAGCGATAGCCCACGCCGAAAACAGTTTCGATGAAGTGCGGGTCAGCGGGATCATCCCCGATTTTCTTGCGCAAATTCTTGATATGGCTGTCCAGCGAACGTTCCAACCCTTCATAGCTGTAACCGAGGGCTTTTTCCACCAGTTCTTCACGGGTGAAGGCGTAATTGGGCGCGCTCATCAAGGCGCTCAGCAGGGCAAACTCGGTACGGGTGAGGACGATTGGTACACCGTTCAGGGTGAGCAAGTGCTGGTCGAGGTCGAGCCGCAAACGCCCCTGTTCAAGGATGTGCGGGGGCTGAAGATTCCCACGCGCACGCCGCAGGATGGCCTTGGTGCGCGCCACCACTTCCAGCGGGTTGAAAGGTTTGGTCAGGTAATCGTCCGCGCCCAATTCGAGGCCGTAAATCTTGTCCTCATCCTCAACTTTAGCGGTCAGCATGAGCACCGGAATATCGGCCAGATGAGAATCCGCACGCAGCCAGCGGGTGATCTCCCAGCCGGATTGACCGGGCAGCATCAAGTCAAGCACGATCAGGTCAGGCCGTTCCTTGCGAATGATGTGCTGCGCCGTGTCGCCGTCATAGGCGGTCAAGACGCTCATCCCGGCTTGTTCCAGATACGATGCGATGAGACGGACGATTTGCTGGTCATCATCGACCACTAAAATACGCTGCGGCATACTCGATCCCCCTGATGAAACGCGAGTGTAGCGTTAAACAACAGACATGCAAAGAGGGCGATTTGGGATCGCCCTCTCGTAAAGCCTGTGGTTAGACGTTGGGGGTAACGGTTGCCTCAGGCGTGGTCGGAGCTGTATCAGCCGGTGCTTGATCCTGAGCCGGGGGCGCTCCCCAGTTTCCACCGGGGCGGTTGCCACCGGGGCGGTTGCCGCCGTCACCCATGCCACCGGGGCGATTGCCGCCGCCCATGCCACCGGGACGGTTACCGCCGTCACCCATGCCGCCGGGGCGATTGCTGCCGAATGATCCGTCACCGCGCGTCGGGAATTCCCATACGCGATCCAGCGCGGCTTCAATGTTGGCCTGTGCCAGCGCGAGGTGAGCATCAGCCTGCGCCTGTGTCAGCGTACCGTCCTCGACAGCAGCCGTCAGGTTTTCTTCATGGCTGGCGATGACTGCTTCGACGATGGCCTCAGTCGAGACATCCTGCGCTTCGGCGATCTGCGCGATGGTCTGCCCCGCTTGCAGTTGGGTGAGCAAATCGGCGGGTTCGAGGCCGAGTGTTTCGGCGACGATCGTCAACATGCCGCCATCACGGAAACCGCGCCCCGGACGCAGGCTCTC
>JAFLCH010000309.1 GCA_017303775.1 Anaerolineae bacterium
GCGCTAACGCCAGCAGCTCGGCTTCATCCGGACGCAGCTCAGGCGAACCGTGGGTATAGGCCAGCCGGTAACAGGCGGGGTGCTGGTGGACATAGGCACGGTAGGCCAGCGCCATGTTCAGCATGCGTTGGGCGGGTGGTTGGGCGCTGCTGCCGGCGGTTTGCATGGCGTGAACGAGTTCGCGCGTGGTATCGAGGTTGACGGCACGCAGCAGATCGGTTTTGCTGCTGAAGTGACGGTAGAGCGAAGGCGCTTTGACGTTGAAATGTGCCGCCAGCATGGCTAGCGAAACATTTTCTAACCCCTGTTGTTCGATTAATTCACGTGCGGCACGGACGAGCGCGGTAGGTTCGACTTGAACCGGATAAGGCATGGTGGATCACTTTCGGCATGTATGCTGCTGCTGCGGATGATTGTAGCGTAAAACAAAAGGACTGCCTGCCGTAATGATCGGGGCAGCCTGTTGGTGCGCGGCACGACAGGGTTAGACATGCTGCATGTGAGTGTCTTTGAAGGCGGTGGGATACTTCAGCCCATAGCCGAACATGCGATCTATCCCGATGTGCGCGAACAAGATGAGGGCGACCAGCGTGAGCGCAGGCAGATTGAAGACCAGCGCGAAGGCGGCCACGATGACCGGAGTCACGAGGGTGTGCACCAGATTGTAGGTCAAGCTGCCGAGGCGAGGGTTGGCAAGGTAGCCGATCATGCTGAGGTCGGGCAGGAAGATGAGGGCGAGGAACAGCCAGAAGCTGCCGCCTTGATGGGCATAGAGGGCGACTGCGCCGATGAAGATGGCCGCGCCTTCGGCCCTCAGCAGCAGCGAAACCGGTGAAAGACGGTTGGTAGGAACGGTGGTTTCGTGGACAGGTAAGGTCATGTTCATGAGGTTCTCCGGTTTAAAACTAATGACGTTAACTTTCAAAACTAACGATATTAGTTTTCGTGTATTTTGTCAAGCCCTCAAAATCCACTTCCACCTTTTTCGCGTTACAATAGAACCTGTTCAGGGAGGAAAACCATGCCAATGTTACAAACTGAGGCGGGAGCGATCTGGTACGCGGATCATCGTGACCCGACGGTGCATATGCCCGTGACGCTGCTGGTACACGGCGCGGGGGGCAGCCATCTGGACTGGCCGGCTGAAATCCGCCGGATGCCGGAACTGAACGCGGTGGCGATTGATCTGCCGGGCCATGGACGCAGTTCGGGGATGGGGCGCAGCACGGTGAGCGCCTATGCGAGTGATCTGCTGGCGGTGCTGGACGCGCTAAAGCTGAAGCGGGTGATCGTCGCCGGACACAGTATGGGCGGGGCGATTGCGCAGTCTATGGCGCTGCGGTCAGCGGAACGGGTGCAGGGGCTGGTGCTGATGGGAACCGGCGCGCGCTTGGGTGTGCATCCGGACTTGCTGGGCGGTATCCTGACGGAGCTTTCGCACTCGGTGACGATGATCGTGAATGGGTACTATGGCCCGACGGCTACTGATTCGATGCGCCGCCGCACCTATCAACGCTTGATGGAATTTAACCCCACGATTCTTTATAACGATTACGCCGCCTGTAACCAGTTTGATTTGCGGGGCGAGGTGAACCGGATTCGTGTGCCAACGTTGATTGTGGGCGGGGGCGAGGATCATATGACGCCGTTCAAGTTCAGCGAATATTTACACGAACAGATAGCCGGTTCGCAATTGGTGAAGATTGAAGGGAGCGCGCACATGATGATTCTGGAACAGCCGCAGTTGGTGGCGGACGCGGTTCAGAAATGGCTGATGGAGCAGCGCTGGTGAAGCAGTTGAACACGCTGTGGCAGGCGGTTAACGCGGCGTCCACCGTCGCTGAATTGGCGCGGCAGTCGCAGACTTATTCTTTCGCGGTGGGCAGCGCCGTCACCTTTTATTTGCAAGCCGAGGGTGTGGAGGTGCGGGTGCTGCACTGGCACAAACCGCTCATCGAAGTGCAGGTGCAGCTACAGGCTGCTTTCGGCTGGCGGGTGGCGACGGATCAGGATGACGCGGGGGTGTATGTGGTGGCGCGGCGGCGGGCTGTGGTGGGGGGGCTGGCGCAAGCGGTCTTCACGGTGACGATGCCGCCGAACACGTATCTGCTGCTCAAGGTGACGGATAGCAAATTAACGCTCGATAACTTGAATGGAACGCTGCACCTCCCGCCGCCGGACGCGGACGGAATAGTTTACGGGGAGTCTTCTACCAGCTCGACCTGAGCCAAGCAAGCGGAGGCGCACGAATGAACTGGCAGATATTTCTGAGCTATTCGCGGGTGCAGTATTACCTCGCCGAGGCCGTGGTGCTGCAACTGCAAAAGCGCGAGGTGCTGGTCTGGTTTGATGTGCAGCAGCTCGAACCCGGTTCGGATTGGCAGCAGGATATTCAAAACGGGCTGGATCAGTCGGGGGCGGTGCTGCTGCTGGCTTCGCGGGCAGCGCTCGACTCGCCGTATGTTGAACGGGAGTGGCGGCGGGCGCTGGAACTGGGGCATTCGGTGATTGTGGCGCTGGTGGAGCGGGTACGACTGCCGCGTGACCTGCGGGGCTGCCCGGTCATCGATTGTCGTGGCGATTTTGCTCCCGCCGTGGAGCGGCTGCACCGCGCGATTTTGAATCCGACAGAACGAACGCCCGCGGTCGGGCTGCTGCCGCGCTTCCCACGGGGAGTCTGGCGGGCGGCGCTGGCGCTGCTGCTGGATGATGTGGTGTTCACGGCCTACAGTCTGCTCACTTTAGTCAGCTTCCTTTTCATCTTACAGCAGGTAACGGTGGCGCGGCTGGTGTTTGATCTGGCGACGACGGCGCTGCGCATCAACTGGCGCGGCGTGTGGCCGGAACTGGCGGTGGCCGGTGTGGGGATCGGGGTGGTGATTTCCATGCTGCTCAGTTTTGGACTGCGGACGCGCCGGTTGTTCGGCCATCACCTGTACGGCAGCGTTTTGAGTGGGATGCGCATGAAGCAACAGGGGATGCTCCCCTTTGTCTATCTGGTCGTGATTCTGGCAAGCGGATACCTCCCGCCGATTGCGAACCACTACAAAGGTCAGGCCGTGCAACCGCTGCCACTGCTGCCGTTCGGGCTGCTGCTGGGCGCAGGCTTGGGGATATTTGTGTTGAGCAGGCTGCAACCGCGCCTGATGCCCGCGCTGCCGGATGAGGATCTCATGCGCTGGGCGCGCATCGGCGGCCTGCCGGACACATGGCGCTTGACGACCTATGACCGCAGCGTGTTGACTCCGAAAACGCTCGGCGATCTGCCGCGCAGTGGGACGTTCCACGTCCGTGTGCTGGCCGAAGCAGCCGATAAACCGGTGGTGGACGTGATTCACTCGATCATCACCCGCATGAAAGGGACAGTGGATGAGGTGACAGTCAACGCGGATTATGACCTGCTGATCCTCAGCCACGTCAGTTCACGGCAGCGCATCATCGAGCGTTTGGAAGGGCCGGAAAATGTGCTGGGGGTGATTGTCTCGCGCTGCAACATCCCGTCCGAGTTGGGCGGGTTGCAGCTCATCGACTATTCGCACCAGAACGATAACACGCTGCTGGCCGCGCTCAATTTGCTGCTGGCGCAGACGGATGTTGAGCGGTCACGTTTGCAGCCGTATTTGATGCCGGTCAACCTGAAGCAGCTTGCGCCGCCCAAGGCCGTGCAGCGGATTGCAAACACGCTGCTCAGTTTGTTCGTCCTGACGCTGGTGACGTTCGGTTTGACGATCTGGCAGCGAGAGCAGTTGACATCGTCGGATGCGCTGGCGGTGGGGTTGGGTGTTACGGCGCTGCTGCTGCTGGTCAGCAATCAGCGGGCGCGGGGCGGACGGCTGCTGCTGCCGCGCTGGCTGTCGCTGGCACTGGCGCTGTTACCCTTCTTGCTCACGGCTGTCTTTTTGTCCCAACTGCCGCCGGAGGTCTTGATCAACGGGCAGTTGATATCCCTGTACCCGCTGTTGTGGATCATCCTGCTGGTGATGAACGGGGTGGCGGTCTTTCACTGCGCGGCGACATGGTGGCGATCTCCCTATGCTTTGGGCAAGGGGGATGCACTGGGTCTGCCAACGCTGCCACTGAATATCGGCGGCATTGTCCGGCTGTTAATAGTGTATGGCGGAGTGGCGATTGGTGTGGCGTTTTGGATGATGCAGCGGGGTTCGTAGCGCGGTGTGAATCAAAAGACCCCGACATGTGTCGGGGTCTGATCAGATTCGAAGTGAACGGGACGGCAGGATTCGCCCACCGTCCCGAATGTACCCCCGCTCTTCAGTGAACGGGGAAACGGGTTAGTTATGCGATTGGAGCAGCTTGTTGATCTTGACGGCAATCTGCTTGGGCTGCGCTTCGGGCAGCTTTGGCAGTGTCAGGGTCAGCACGCCGTTGTCGTAGGTGGCGTCCACCTTGTCGGCGTCAACATGCTGCGGCAGTGTAACGCTGCGGCTGAACTTGCCATAGAAGCGCTCCTGCACGACGACCTTGGTGTTTTCGTCCACCTTCGGCTGCGGCAGTTCACCGCTGATCGTCAATACGCCGTTTTCCATCTTCACGCTGATGGCTTCGGGGTTCACCCCCGGCAGCGGAACGGCTACCGTGTAGGCGCTGTCCGTCTCATGAATATCCAGCGCCGGTGTCTCGAATCCGCTCAGGCTGGAGAGGGT
>JAFLCH010000031.1:0-13181 GCA_017303775.1 Anaerolineae bacterium
AACCCACCGGATGAGTTGATGATGGATGTTAAGGCGTTGAGCATTAGCCCTTGAAGCCCTAACCAAAGCAGGCCGAATATCGTGAACAGCATAGCGTACACAAATGCGCCTACTTTCATCGCGGAAACGGTATCAATCCGTTTGATGGTCACCATGAGACACCTCCTGAGTTCTGTCGTGTGATTTTATGATACTGGCAGTTCGAAGTGTGCGACAATACAATAACGGTCACCGGTCATACCACAGAATAAGAGACCCTTTGTTGGACGCCCAAACTATTCAACGACTAAACCAGATCAACCACGATTTTTATGCGACGGTGGCTGATGAATTCGACCAAACGCGCGGAACTGCGTGGCCGGGATGGGAACGACTGCGGCCCTACTTGCATGCTCCGCTGCGGGTATTGGATGTGGGCTGTGGTAATGGGCGATTCGGATTATTCGTGCACGAACAGCTTGAACAACTGCATCCGAATCGAGATCAGCATAAGGCGTTACTGGAATATCACGGTATCGATTCGAACGCCGATTTGCTCCAACATGCACACCATGCCCTGAGCTTAAAGACGCGGTTGTCATTCCGGTTGGAACAGCGAGATATTGTACAGAATCCACCTGACGAGGGTTATTACGATCTGGTGGTACTGTTGGGGGTGCTGCACCACATTCCCGGTTATGCGGCACGACAACAATTTGTGCGTACACTGGCAGACCGTATTACAGCGGGGGGGATGCTGGTCATCGCTGCATGGCGTTTTTACGAGTATGAACGCTTCCGGCAGCGGATCGTGCCGTGGCCGGAGGATATTCAGGTTGAGGCGCATGACTATTTGCTTGATTGGCGACGAGGCGCATTCAGCCTACGATACTGTCACTACACAGATGACGATGAGTTCGACAGGCTGATACATGTCACAGGATTGAGCGAAATTGAACGCTATCGGGCTGATGGGCAAAGTGGTGATGCTAATCTTTACAGTATTCTGAAAAAATAAAAGATAGCGCTTACTCATCCATATGTAAGATTCTATTCAGAAACAAAATCTATTTTAGATTACACTCAACCATATACTATTTAGTGGAGTGTTAGAGAACAATGCCTCTTGTTATCAAGGAACGTCATAACGGTCAAGTCATCGCCCAAGGTGAGGAAAACGCTCAGGTGCGAATTTTTGAAGGAAACTGGTACTTCAAAGCAGATGCGGTGGATATGCGTGATCTTAAAATCACCGAGCGCACTTATACCTGCCCTTACAAAGGGGTGTGCTACTGGATTGATCTGGAAACAGCGGATGGGGTAAAAGCCCAGAACATCGGTTGGGTTTACCGACAGCCTAAAGCAGGATATGAGTTCATCCGGGATGAGATCGCATTTTATGCCCGTCCTACGTCGGGAACGTTAGCCGAGAGGATTGGCGAAGCTGGTACAGCGAGTTAAGTGGTTTTTTATTCGATCAGACGAGAGCAGCCGATAAGGGCTGCTCTTTTGTTTTCCGACAAAGACCTGATAAGAGATGTTCTGGTATGATGGGCAGAGGGATGGTGCATTATGAAAACAGTCCTCATCACAGGTGCTTCACGCGGGATCGGGCGCGCTATCGGTCAACTGTTGTGGCAGCAAGGTTACACAGTCATCGGCACGAGCCGCCAACCGACACAGGCAGAGACAACCCCGTTTGAACTCTACCCACTTGATGTGAGTAGCGACGAGTCGGTTGAGCGCTGCGTGGGCATGGTTCTGTCGAAATATAGTCGGGTGGATGTGCTCATCAATAACGCGGGCATTGCGTTATATGGCGCGGTGGAAGAAGCTACGGTAGAGGATGTGCGGCGGGTGATGGAGACTAATTTGCTGGGTGTTGTGCGAATGACAAATGCCCTATTACCTCATATGCGCGCGGCACGGCAGGGACAAATCATCAATATGAGTTCGCTGGCAGGGCTGGTTGGTGTTCCGTATCTGGGTATTTATGCAGCAAGCAAACACGCACTGGAAGGTTACACCACGACATTGCGTTATGAGGTGAAGCATTTGGGAATCCATGTTACGCTGATTGAACCGGGAGACATCGGTACTGATATCGAGCGTAAGCAAGCCTCCCGAAACTACCAAGAGTATAAACGCGGAAGCGAATCCGCCGTTGCTATTCATGAAGCCCATTTGCAAAATGGCCCACCCCCTGAAAAAGTGGCTGCGGTTGCAGCGGAGGTGATCCGAAGCCGAAGACCGCACCTGCGTTATACCGTCACGAGTGGAGATGAGTTTTGGGTTCCATGGATGAGGCGACTGCTGCCGGATTGGGTAAACGAGCGCCTCATCCGAAGTCATTTTCGTCTAGAGTAAGCAATCCGTATCGTGTGTTTAGAATCCGAGCGACACGAAGGCGAGAATAATCCCCATAAGAGTCAGCACAATCGCCGCCCTCGTATAGGGTGAAACCGTATCTTGCATCAGCCGGAGCATGGGGTCGATATGATCCATGGGTATCTGAGAACGGCGATGTTTGTATATCCAATAAATTGGCCACTCCATGATCCGCATCACTTGAGAAGCCCAAACGAGATACCCAATGCCGAGAACGAGAAATGCGGGAATGCGAGGGTCTTTGACGAGCGGAAGCATGACGAATGAAACAACCGTTGTCCAAATGAACATGAGAAGCGTTTTGACATAACGAAACATGAGGCGGCGAAGATATAGGACGTGACGGGCAAGCGACATTTCGGTAACCGCTACTTCTTCGGCAAGCGTCCGGTCGAGGCTACGAGCGATGCCTAGCGCGGTGTTAAAGCGGCTGACATTGGCGGGGTCATAATTGTGGGGCAAGACATCCATCGACTTGAGATTTTCCAACGTTCGGGTTTCGGGAACAATGCTGCCGTTGGTGGTTTCGAGCATCGAGTCAAAGTAGAGTTCACTGCGTTCTTTGCTAAAGGGGATCATAAAGCCCATCTGCGTGGCTTCATATTCATAGCGCATTACCGCTTCTTTAGCGCGGGGTGATTCATCCTTGGAGAACATGACGCCGGTGAGGGCAAATGTTGGATTCAAGACATTTTCGGCGAAGCCGGGGGCATAAATGGTGAAATAGAAGTGAACAATGTCCTTCAGAAGCAGGTATACGCCGTAGAGTGGAATTGCCAAGGAAAGAAAAAGTGGGACGACGAGGCAAATGTAAAGAATAGCCGTGGGTAGGAAACCGATTGAACCTAATGATTCAAATTGATTGGCGGCTTCTGTTAAAAGGACGCCAAGGAGACCATCCACCGCATCCTTAATAAATACGGGGATCAGCAAAAGCAGGCCAGCACCACCGATAAACGCCGTGGCGATGCGATGAAGGGTAGAAAGCCTGACTTCGCAACGTTGCAAGTAGGCGCGCATTGCACCACGTTCAGCTTCGGTAAGTGGGGTGTCGTTTACAGGAGGTGCGGAAGTTTGAGCAGTAGTCATGACGGTATTTACCTTTATAAAAATCAGGTTGTCATCATTACCAGTTTAACGCGAAAGGTATAACCATTTCGGCAAATGGTCACTTCCCATATTGGAAGGAAACGAGTACCTTCGCGATTAACGACTTCAACACTCAGAGAATATGTGATGGCAACCAAAACGTTTCAATATCGCTATGCGTTGAAAACGAGTCCTGAAGTCATATACGCTTATTTATCAAAACCGGAAAGCTATAAAAAATTATCCCCGTTGATTCATGCTGTTGAAAATATCCAAGAACAACATGAAGATGGGCTGCGGGTAATTTCATACACCTCAGTGGAAAAGTTCCGGTTTCTGGGCTTTATCCCTTATTCAAACCCGATCCGTATTCAAATGACCTTCACCCGACCGAATGAACAAATTGTTACGATTGTCCGCACTCGATTCGGGGTGAAAGTTGATTTCATATTCGAGTTGACACAAGATACCCATGGCTGTTTGATGACAGAAACAATCACCGTACATGCTCCGCGCTGGTTGGCCGGGTTTGTGATGAAACAAGCTCGTCAGGTACAACAGGTGCGAGCAGCAGCGTTGAATACCTTAACATAACAACAGGGCAGGTTGCCCCTACCCTGTTGTGTTCATTCATCTCCGGCGGTTTGAGAGCTAGCTCTCAGCGACCAAAGTATATAAGTAAGCAATGATTGACAGCATATCGTCGTCAGCAGCCGGCGGCGTTCCATTTGCCGGATGCGGGTAGGATGCCGTAGCACCTTCAACCATGCTAGCTTGTGTTAAGAATGTCAGCAAGCCAATCCCATTCCGTTGTTGCAACAGCACACTTTCGGCAAGGGGGCGGCTAACAAACTGGATACCCTCGCCTAAGGACCCGTGGCAACTGGCACAGGAGGCCAGATACGCCTTCTGACCAATGTTCACATCTAGAACCGGTTCAGGTTCGACAGGGGTTTCAGCAGAACCTCCTGCATTCAACCCCCCTAAATCCAACGGGGTGAATTCGACTGGCGGAAGCGGGGTTGATGCTGCATCGACAACAGTCTCCGCAGTGGGCTGAGCAACAACCGCACCAGAACTAGCCAGATTGAGATTGCGGATGTAGGCAACAACGTTATGGATGTCTTCATCCTTTAGACCCGCATTACCACCCCGCGCAGGCATCGCTACACCTGTCGTGTTCAAGGGATCGGTAACCTGACGGCCTTCGATAATGAACGCGACCAATTCTTCATCAGTCATGCCGTTCACAAATTCGCTGTCGATAAGGGTTTTACCGAGACCGGGTATACCTTTGGCATTAAAGCCGTGACAGGCGGCGCAAGTCGTCTGATAGATGGTATCACCGGCGCGAACCATGGCAGGGTCGGGAGCAGCAGCAACTACTTGCGGTTCTGTAGTGGGTTGAGTGACTTCGACAGCTACTACAGTGGGAACCGCAGCCGCAAGAGGTTCCGTAACCGGACTAGGACGCGCGGCAAAAAGCGCCAATAGAATAAGAGTCATGCCTCCGAAGAGGATGATAGCGGGCAACAAAGCACCGCTCGAACCAGAGTCGGTAGAAGGGTGTCGTTCCATTTAGAAATATCTCTCCCTCAAGTGGATGAAAAGTTGTGTCGTGCACCACAATACACTCATCGTAACGGTAGGGATACATTGGCTCAAGTGAAACCTTTCCTATAAATATCATGACAATCATTCTACTGAGATAGGCCTTTGGCCTAGTAAATTAGATAGAGATTACATTCGCGGCGTGAACCGTGTTTGTATATTTTTATATCTAGGAGGAATGGTACCTTGGACAGTCAATTCGGACGGCGTCGTTTCTTAAGGTTGGCAGGTATTGGAGCAGGGAGCTTAGGGGCAGCAGCAGCATTTTCGCAACCCGGTGCAATCTTCGCAAGCAAAACTTCGAGCGGACATGCCGAATTTGCACCCGTCGGGCAAGAAACAGCAGAGGAAATGGATCGTTTGCATGCTGAGGGTGTGCAGGCTTTCCTCGACAACGTAGGAAAGGAACCCAATTACTGGCGTGCTCCGATGGAACCGGAAATGGATGGAGATGTTAAGGTCTTCAAGCTGGTTTGTCAGGACATTCAGTGGGAAACCTCTCCGGGCATGACATTCCCCGCTATGGCCTATAATGGTATGATACCGGGGCCAGAAATCCGCGTGACGGAAGGTGACCGTGTACGTATTGTGGTGTCGAACGAGATGGCACAAAGTACGGCTATCCACTTCCATGGCCTATATGTACCAAACGATCAGGACGGTGTTCCATTTATTACTCAACCGGCAATAAAACCGGGCGAGACTTTTTCTTATGAATTCGATATACGGAACTCCGGCACCCACATGTATCATTCTCACCATAACGCCGCTGAACAAACAACCAGCGGTCTGCTGGGTTCCTTCATCGTTGAACCCAAGGATAAATCCCGTGAGCCGCAGGTTGATGCCGATTACACGATGGTGTTGAACGATACGACACTGGGCTTCACCATCAACGGGAGGCAGTTCCCCTATACACAACCGATCGTAGCGAAATTGGGGCAGAAGATTCGCATCCGTTACATGAATGAAGGTTTGATGATCCACCCGATGCACTTGCACGGGCTACCGCAGTTGGTCATCAGCAAGGATGGATGGAATTTGCCTGTGCCGTATTACTGCGACACGCTTAACGTCGCCCCCGGTGAACGTTATGATGTGATCGTCGATGCAACAGAGGTTGGCGTTTGGGCTTATCACTGCCACATTCTGACTCATGCTGAGTCACGGCATGGTATGTTCGGTATGGTGACTGTATTGATCGTACAGGAATAAGCCTGATTCAGTTTTCAGATGTGAGCCATCCAAAAACGCGATTGAGTTAAGAGGGTGGTTCAGCAGTGAGAGCGGGTGTCAAAACCCGCTCTTTTTATGCTTCAGGCGGTTCGGTATGAATGGTGACGCGATCCAATTCGGGAAGGCGGCGGCGCAGAAGCGCTTCGGCATTTTCGGCGACCTGATGCGCTGCCTCGACACTGATTTGAGAAGGCAGCGTGACATGTGTCATGAAGGCAAAGCCATTCTCTGACGGAAACACATCAGCATCATGCCAGTCAGTTTGGGGGTACTCGGATTGGAGGAGACGAAGCGCCACACCCTTCAGCTTCTCCCCTACTCCATCAGTATCATCGACGCCATCAACAAGCGGGGGCATCGCAGGTTCGATGTGGGTAACGACCTCGGCTAATTCCGGCAGATGAGTTTGCACATCTACTTCAAGCTGGCTAACCTGCTGGTGAGCTGCGCCGAGTGTTTGACCAGCAGGCACTTCAACGTGCATTTCCAGCACCTTACCTTTATCTCCTTCGCGAACATAGACTTCGTGGGTCGCCAGCCCTAAGGCATCGGCACGCGCGCGGGCTAAGAGCGCGTAATCAACCTCGGCATCCTGTTCGGGAACAAAGTGAACTTCCACTTCCGCCAAACCGGGAATTTTGTTGTTTAGCTGGTCACGAATAGCCTGTGTGATGGCGGCTGTTTGCATAGCGGTCATCTCCGGGGCGACCTGTACATCAATGTCGACCTGAGCAGCGTCCGCTGGCCCACGACTGCGCGCCCGCACAACACGATTGACGCTGGGAACCTGTTCGACCCAAGCTGTGAGTTGATCGGGCGAGAAAGGCGCGGTATCGACCAGCACGCCACCGGTCTGACGGAGAACGCCCCAAGCGGCACGCAGGATTAAAACGACGATGACGAGCGCCGCGACGGTATCCGCCCAGTGCCAGCCCAAGAGGACAACAAGCGCCATGCTGATGAGCACCGAGATGGTCACAAAAATATCAGTGCGGGTGTGAGCCGCATCTGCGATGAGGAGTTCGGAACGCAAGCGGCGGCCTTCAGATGCTTCATAGCGATTGACGAAGATATTGACCACAAGCGTACCGATCATCACAGCGAAGGTGATCGGTGTGAGGGTGGCAGGTTCACCAGACCCTTGCAGACGTTCGAACGCGCTTGACGAAATCTCATAAGCTGTGACGAGCAAGAACGCACCGATGCCCAACGCGGCGATGGTTTCGAAGCGGCGATGGCCGTAGGGGTGATCGTCATCCGGTGGACGATCCGCAATGCGATTGGCGACGAGCGCAACAACGTTGGATGAGCCGTCAACCAGCGAGTGAAAACCGTCTGCGGTGATCGAGAGCGCACCACTGAGCAAACCGATGATAATTTTACTGAAGGCAACCACGATGTTGAGCGCGAGGGTGATGACAAGGACGCGGCGTACCTGCTGGCGGACGGTGGGTTGGGCGAGAGTAGATGCCAAGTGTTTTGCCTCAGGTGATTGAACTATTGCATTCATCATAGGGCGAGAATCCTTGTTTCGACAATCAGGAACAAGATTTTTGGGGATGGGTTTCAGGCGGGATTAAGCAGGCTTAAATATCAAACCATGAGGAGGTGAAGGTGAATCTTCCGGCTTAAACCTGTTTTGATTTTCGGGTATACTCGCCACAAGCTACGAGGATGAGATATGGATGCACTCCAGTTTGTGCCGATTCTGGTGGTCGGGTTTATGGCGTCGCTGGGACTGACACCGGTCTCGCGGCATATTGCTATGCGTTTGGGCGTGGTAGACAAGCCGAGCCAACGCAAAATTCACCACGATCATAAGCCTTTGATGGGAGGATTGGCCATCTATGCGGCGTTTGTGCTGTCGCTGGTGCTGTTCAGCCCGCCGCAGCACTTCCGCGAGTTGGGCGCGATTCTGATGGGGGCGACCTTTCTGGCGCTGGTGGGGCTGCTGGATGACCGATATAACCTCGGCATTCGCATCCGGTTGGTGGCGATGGTTCTGGCGGCGGTTGGACTGATTCTGTCAGGTATCCAGATCAATCTATTCAACAATCCGCTGGTCGATATTCCGCTGACGATCCTGTGGGTGCTGACGCTCACCAACGCGACCAACTTCATGGACAACATGGATGGGTTGACAGCCGGTTTTTGCGCAATCGCTTCGACATTCTTCATGTTGATCGCGTTCAGCCAAGGGTTGACGCTGGTGAGCAGCCTCGCGGCAGCGATGGTGGGAAGCGCAGTGGGCTTCCTGATCTACAACTTCAATCCATCGAGTGTGTTTATGGGCGATATGGGCGCGCTGGTGCTGGGATTCGTGCTGGCGGTACTGGGGATTAAGCTCAAGTTCGGCACACAACCGTTGAACGTGACATGGATGGTGCCGATTCTGGTGCTGGCGCTGCCGTTGTTTGATATCGCGCTGGTGGTGTTCACTCGATTGATGGAGGGGCGTTCCCCGGCGCAGGCGGGTAAGGATCATACTTCGCATCGTTTGATGAGTATCGGATTCAGTCAGCGGCAAACGCTGTTCATCCTCTACGGAGCATGTGTGTTGTTTGGGACGTTGGGGGTGCTCGTCGGCGCTGCGCCGAGTGATATTGCACTGCGGGTCGGAGTGGCGGGGTTAATCTTCCTCGTGATTCTGTTCGTCATCATGATGTGGGTACGGGCGCGCTACCAGCAGAAACCATCGAGCGGGACATCATAGCCTCTAGAGGAAAGCCGAGATGATATGGCGGGGACGTATGTAGTAACAGGCGGCGCGGGATTCATCGGGTCGCACATTGCGGAACGACTGCTGAAGGACGGGCATCACGTCCGGATTGTGGACAACTTCATCACGGGGCAGCGAGCGAACCTTGAAGCGATCGGCGACGCAGCGTTCCATGAGGTCAGCATCACGGATGTGGCCGCACTTGTCCCCATTTTCCGGGGCGCAGACACGATATTTCATCAGGCGGCGCTGCCTTCGGTACCGCGCAGCATTGATGACCCTTTGACCTCTCATGAGCATAACGCAACTGGCACGCTGAAGGTGCTGATGGCGGCAAGGGACGCAGGAGTGAGGCGGGTGGTGTACGCGGCATCCTCGGCAGCGTATGGGGATGTGCAGGCCGCAGTGGTGAGCGAGGGTTTTGCACCTGCACCGCTTTCACCTTACGGCGTATCCAAGCTGGCGGGTGAGTATTACTGTCAGGCATTCGCACAGGTCTACCAATTGGAAACGGTGTGCTTGCGCTACTTCAATGTATTCGGGCCGCGACAAGACCCGACATCAGCATATGCGGCGGTGATCCCGCTGTTCATCAACGCGATGCTGAACGGGAAAGCGCCGACGATTTACGGGGATGGGCTGCAATCCCGCGACTTCACTTACGTTGAGAATGTGGTGGAGGGGAACTGGCTGGCGGCGCAATCCGAGGTGGCTAACGGCCAGATGATGAATCTGGCGACGGGTAAGGCGGTCAATCTAATCGAATTGGTGGACAAGCTGAATCACATTCTTGGAACGCAGATTGAACCAATCCATTTGCCGGCGCGAACGGGTGACATCAAACATTCGTGCGCGGACATTGAACGGGCGCGACGGCTGCTGGGATATGAGGCGGTAGTTGACTTCGACAGCGGTTTAGCGAAAACAGTCGAGTGGTACCGGAGCCGAAAGTAAAGTTATGCGCGTGGTGCATCTGATCAAGGTCGTTGGAGTCGCGGGGGCGGAGCAACATTTGCTGACGCTGTTACCCGGATTACGCCAGATGGGGATCGACGCTCAAATCCGGTTGTTGGTACGACCTGACCGGCTGATGGTGGATTATGTGAACGCGCTGAAGGAACGCGGTGTTCCAGCGGAAACGGTGGTGATCCGGGGTCATGCGGATGTGACGCTCGTGCCGCGATTACGCAAGCTGTTCAGCGAAGTGCGGGCGGATATTGTACATACGCATTTGATTCACGCTGACCTGTACGGCGGGCTGGCGGCACGGTGGGCGGGTGTGCCGATTGTGGTGAGCAGCAAGCATAACGACGACGCATTCCGCTACCGGAAAGCGGTACGCATGTTAAACCGGATGCTGTGGGGACAAACGAACGCGGGGATCGCCATCTCGGACGCGATTGGGCGCTTCAGCATTGAAGTGGAGGGGGCGAAACCGCAGCAGGTTCACCAGATTCATTACGGGCTGGACACGCGCACGCGCCCCCTCGACCGAGGGCGAGCACATAGCACGCTGCGAGCGGAGGTGGGAATCGCGGGAGATGCGCCGGTGGTGGGGATGGTGTGCAGGTTGATTGAGCAGAAGGGCGTGGTTTATGGACTGCGAGCCTTCGCACAGGTGGCCGAGGCCTTCCCGACGGCGCATCTGGTAATCGCAGGGGATGGGGGGCTGCGCGGGGCGCTGGAAGCAGAGGCCAAGCAAGCGGGATTGAGCGAACGGGTGCATTTCCTCGGCTGGCGGGGGGATATTCCGGCGTTGATGGCGGGGTTGGATATTCTGCTGGCACCGAGCCTGTGGGAAGGATTCGGGCTGGTGCTGCTGGAGGCGATGGCTCAGCAGACGGCGATTATCGGCAGCCGGGTGAGCGCGATACCGGAGGTGGTGCGTGAGGCGGAAACGGGTTTGCTCGTCCCGCCGCGCGATGTGGATGGTTTGGCGGAAGCGCTGCGACAACTGCTGGGCGATGCTCCTTTGCGGCAGCATATGGGATTGATGGGACGTGACCGGCTGGAGGAACACTTCAGCGCGACAAAGATGGTACAAGAAACAGCAGCGTTGTATCATACGCTGGTGGATGGGGTGTAACGAATTATGCAAAGCCAAGTTTCGCTGGATGAGAGCATCCGGCTGAAGAATGATCTGATCGAAGCGATTAAACAGAAGAGCCGCCAGAAAACGTGGCCGATCCTACGGGCGATCCTGATCACGATTATCCTGCCCTACGCGAGCTTTTTGGCGCTGTGGGCGGTGACGAATTACGCGCGGGAATATGTGGCGATCACCTTCCAAGACAGCAGTTTGAACCTGATGAGCCTGATTTCCAGCCTGCTGTTGATGGTGGCCGGGACGTACTGGGTGTGGCGATGGGTGGAGCGGCGGTTCCGTGGGATCGCACTGGTGGGGCGGTTGATGGGGGTGGCGCAAGCGGTGCTGGCAGTGGAACGCCAGATCGACACAGTGAAGGGGCAAGCGCAAGCAACCGAGCAGGATGTACAAGAGATTGAGCGGCTGGCTTACGCCGCGTGGAACCAGTTTGTGCAGTCGATGCGTGAGGCCGGAATTCCGGTTGACGACGAGCGTTAAAGCAACAGGATCAACAACACTTTATGACGGAACAAACGCGGCCTATTCGGATCATGAATGTGATTGCGCGGCTGAACATCGGGGGGCCGGCGGTGGCGGTGACGCTGCTGACGGAACGGATGGGCGCGCCGGATTTTGAGAGCGTGCTGGTGTGCGGGTCGATTGAGCCGGGTGAAGGGGATATGACGTACTATGCGCTGCAAAAAGGCATAGAGCCGATTGTGATCCCAGAGTTGGGGCGTTCCTTGAACCCAATACGCGACCTGCGAACGCTGTGGAAGATGTACCAGTTGATCCGGACGTGGAAGCCGGACGTGGTGCATACGCACGCGGCGAAAGCGGGCTTCGTGGGGCGGGTGGCGGCGCGGTTGGCCGGCGTACCGGTGATTATTCACACGTTTCACGGGCATGTGTTCCGGGGGTACTTCAGCCCCAGCAAGACGCGGTTCTTCCTGATGCTGGAGCGGCTGACGGCGCGGATGTCGGACACGATCATCACGCTTTCGGACGGGCTGCGGCGGGAGCTGGCGGAGGATTACCGGATCACACGGAAAGGGCGGATCACGGTGCTGCCGCTGGGGCTGGATCTGGAGAGCTTCCGCATGACGGCGCGTAAGAGCGGAGGCTTTCGTGAAAAGTGGAAGGTGGCGGAGGACGCGCCTTTGATCGGTCTCGTGGGACGGCTGACGCCGATTAAGAACCACCGGTTGTTCGTGGAAGCGGCGGCGGAGGTGTTGAAGCAGCGCCCGAACGCGCGCTTCGCGATCGTGGGCGACGGGGAGCTACGCGAGGAAATTGAGGGGCTGGTGGACAGGATAGGTTTGCGCGAGGCGATGATCTTCACCGGCTGGGAGCGCGATCTGCCACCGGTTTACAGCGATCTGGATGTGCTGGTGATCAGCAGCATCAACGAGGGGACGCCGGTGACGGTGATCGAGGGGCTGGCGGCAGGCTGTCCGGTGGTGGCGACAGCGGTGGGCGGCGTGCCTGATCTGCTGGATCAGGGAGAGCTGGGGCGGCTGGTGGAAGAACAGTCGGCGACGGCGCTGGGAACGGCGATCCTTGAGACGCTAGCGAACCCGCCTGATCCTCAACTGGCGCAACAACGGATGATTGACCGCTACGGGATTGACCGACTGGTGACTGATTTAAGCGGGCTGTACCGGGGGCTGCTGGCGAAGAAGCGGCGGTGAATGTGACTGTTGGCGGCGGCGGCGGCGGCGCTGGATGCCGATTGGTGAGAGGGAAGTGGCAGGGTTGGCGTCATTGGCGGCAGTGGCATTGGCATCCTGCTGCCAATTCTTTTTGCAGCAGCAGCGGCAGCGGCGTGGTGGTCAAAGAAGGCGGGAAGAAGGCGATGCTGCCGCCGAGGGGTGGGTTTGTCGTCGTCGTCGTCGTCGTCGCCGACAAAGAATACGGCGGGAACGAGGGGAACTGGCGCAGCAACGATTTTCCCGACTGGCAGCGTATGCGGTTGTTAAGATGCGCAGGACGATCCCCGGTTGAGAGACGACCCTAGAACCAGTGTAACCGAAAATGAGGGCGTTAGGGTGACCATTTGGAAGAACATTTGGT
>JAFLCH010000031.1:13281-26520 GCA_017303775.1 Anaerolineae bacterium
GGGGCGAACGCGATGGTTCGCCCCTGTTTGTTTAGCGCGTTAGGGCGCTGAGATGGACGGCGCGCGGGTCACGCCCGAAGGCAAGCCGTTTGGCCCATGTGGTGGGGAAGGCTTTGAGCTGGGCAGCGGTCAGTTGATGGGCGGCGCGCAGGTTGAAGCCGTTGTGCGCGAGCATGGTTTGGACGGCGGCTGTGCCCTGCTCCAGCGAATAACCTTCGTCCGCCAGCGCACCGGCGTTGAGGCGCAGGTCAAGGCTGGCGGCGGGTTGGGCGAGGCGACGAAGGGCGAGCGCCAACGACGAATCCGGTTGGAGCAAGCCTTGAAGCAGGCTGCCCCACGGAAAGTTGACCGTGAGGTGCGCGGCGACGCCAGCCAATTCCGGCGGCAGGGCGCAGGCATTGGCGATGATGAAGAGGGCGTTGGCAGGCGCACGACGCGACGAATCGACCAGATTTTCGCGGCAGGCATCGACACCGATGATGAGCATGCGGGGATAGGCGCGGGCAAGATGCGACACGAAACGTCCGTCGCCTGTGCCGAGGTCGATGTGAACCGAGGCGGCTTGCTGGAGGCAGGCCGACCATGCAGCGTGATTCATGTGCGAGGCGTATTTGCCCCGAATGGTTTCCATTTGAGAGTCCTCCTGTTTTGTCGGGAATTGCGGGAATGAGCAAGGACAAAACAGGAGGGGGCGCACGGGCCAAAGCAAAGCGGCCAGATGCGCGGCAAGGTCAAGCGCCGTCGAGGTCGTCGGGCGTTGGTTTTTTACGGATATGGGGGAATACGAAACAGACCCAGCGGGTCAGTGACAAGCGTGCCTTGAGGAGGCGGTTAGCGGCTTAACAGGGGGGACGGGGGAATAGATGGAGGTTCATAGCTATTCTTTTCCGATATGAAAGAAACGATAGTAGGTATTGTAGCACAGAATAAGACTTCTATGGGAGTTTACGGCAGCGAAACCTCGTTTTGTAATCATGACAAAAATAACCTCGGGTAAGTTAAATATATCATCCAACCTTAGGCACAGGTAATGTTATCCTCCGATCAGTGGGAAATGTACCACCCACACAACAGCACCTTAACAGGAGCAAGATAACAAAAGGAGATGTTTTTATGAGAAAAAGCCTTCCCATCATTCTTCTGGTCTTCGGGGTTTCATTGTTCTTCACAGGGGCTGTGCTTTATGCACAGGAAGGTGAAGCGCGTGAACAGGTCGTGCAGGGGTTGTTCGCAACACTGCCGGATGTCGCACCCGTCCCAGAAAATAATCCCATGACGCCAGAGAAGATCGAACTGGGAAAGATGCTGTATTTTGAACCGCGCCTTTCGGCGAGCGGTGTGATTTCGTGCCATACGTGCCATAACCTGAGCCTCGGCGGGACTGACCGGCTGCCGAGTTCGTTGGGGCATGAGTTCCTGACGGGCGGACGGAATGCACCGACGGTCTTGAACGCGGCGTTCTTCAACCTGCAATTCTGGGATGGACGCGCGACCGGTTTGGAAGAACAGGCACAGGGGCCGATCCAAGCAGGTGTTGAAATGGCAATGCCGGCTGATCTGGCAGTCGAACGGATCGCGGGGATTGAAGGGTATCTGCCGTATTTTGAAGCAGCCTTCCCCGGCGAAGAAAACCCGATCACGTTTGAGAATATCGCGCGGGCAATCGCTTCGTTTGAGCGGACGCTCATCACCCCGAACGACGGGTTAGACCGTTATCTGCGGGGGGACGAGAGCGCCCTTTCCGACGATGCCAAGCGTGGTATGGAAATTGTGGTACAGGTGGGCTGCGTGGCCTGCCACAATGGGCCGATGCTGTCTACCGGCACGCTGATGCCATTCACCCATGGTGAAGATCTGGGGCTGGCGACGGTGACGGGCGAAGAGAGCGATGAGTACTTCTTCCGCGTGGCAACATGGCGCAATGTTTCGCTGACCGCGCCGTACTTCCATGACGGCAGCGCGGAAACGCTGGAAGACGCTGTGCGAATCATGGGCAGTGTACAGCTCAACCGCGAACTGACGGATGAAGAAGTGTTCTATATCCTCGCATTCCTTGAGTCGTTGGTCGGGGATCAACCGGAAGTCACTATTCCGGTATTACCGGCTGGCTAAACCCATTTTTCTCCCCTAACGGGGGCAACTTCAGGAAAGACCTCCGACGTGACAGACGGGGGTCTTTTCATTCCCTGCCAGCTCGCTGTGTTCAGGCGGGCGTTATTCAGACGAGGTGGTGAGGAGGAGTTCAAGCAGGCCATCAGGATAGAGGGGCGGCGCGGCGGGGGCGGTGAAAAAGGTGAGGGGCAGCCAATAGGCGGTGAAGAGGGGCTGGTCGTCATCGCGGCCTTCGACGGATTCACGGGTGAGGATGGCGGGGTCGAGGAAGTGACCTTCGTAGACCAGCACGATCTCATGACCGGGCTGGCCTTCGTAGGTAAAGATGTTTTCGAGCAGGCCGAGATAGCGATCTACTTTGATGTCGGCGTCGATTTCTTCGCGCAGTTCACGGACGACGGTTTCGGCACCGCGTTCGCCGAACTCGATGCGGCCACCGAGGGGGCGGTAGAAGGTGTGATCGCGCGTGCGATCATGCCCCTGCGCGACCAAGATGCGCCCTTCGTGCCGGAAGACACAAAGGGCCAGCGGGCGAACTTTACCGGCTTTCAAGTTGTGCTCCGGCGGGTTGTGATTGGCTGTCCTGCGTTTCCTGAATGGCGAGATCGATGAAGACGGCGGATGACCAACCGAAGATGGGAGCGGCTTTGGGCGGGCGGGTGGCGTCGAGCGGGTTGTAGTACTCGTAGATGTCGTTCTGCTGCATGAGCAGTTCGAGGGTTTTGGAGCGCAACTGACGGGCAAGATCGTATTGACCGACGCGATTGAGGGCTTCGATAAAGAGGTAGTTAATGTTGACCCATGTGGGGCCGCGCCACATTTGAAGGGGGTCGAATTTGGGATCGGAGACCGAGACGGTGGGGATGGGCCAGTTGGGCCAGAACTCGGTGGGGTTGGTGAGATGGGCGATGAGGCGGTCTACGACGGTTTGGGTGAAGCGACCCGTCCAGAGGGGAAGCAGGTGGAAGGGGGTGAAACAGCCGACGGGCTGGTTGTCGTGAAGGGCGTTAAAGCAGCCTTTTTCTTCGTCCCAGAGTTGGGTCATCATGAGGCTGGCGAGCTGGTCTGCCCCTTCGCGGAAGCGGACGGCATCACCGGGGAGGCCGATGAGTTCGGCGATGCGGGCGAGGCTTTCCTGCTGCAAACAGAGATAGGTGTTCAAATCCGGAGCGACGACGGGCATGCCTTCGTCCCAGAGGGGGCTGTCGTCCAGACCGGATGAGAATGGGTGGCGATATTCACAGAGGCCGTTCCAGTTGACGCTGTTTTCGACCCACCAGTTGTGCCAGCGGACAAGGGGTTCGTAGATTTCTTCGAGAAAGTCGATGCGGAGGGTTTTCTCGTAGAGCTTGAGGGCTGTCCACGCGGCCAGCGGGGGTTTGGTCACATCGGCATCAACGGGTTTGGTGAGGTGGGTGACCAAGCCTTCGTCGTGGATGGCGTCGGGGAGCATCCCGTTCTCGCGCTGATGGTCGAGGATGATGCGGATTTGATCTTCGGCAAGGCGGGCATCCACGTGGCGGTAGGCGATGGCGTGGAAGAATTGATCCCAGTGCCAGACGCCGACATAGTGAATCTTGGAGGGGACGAGCGCTTCGCGGGTGAAGAAGTAGCGGGTGTTGAGCAAGCCGGCACGCATGACCCACCACGCGTAGAGATATTGATCCTGATACTTTTCCAGCACCGGGGGGGCGGCATCGAACCACGCCTGCCAGCGACTGCGGGCTTCTTCGATGGCAGCGGCGGCGATGGGGAGCGAACGGTTGTAGCCCATGCGGGGGGTGATGTTGAGGAGGAGGACATCCGCTTCGGACGATTCCAGCGTGAGGTTGACATGGAAGAGACCTTCGCCGACGCTGAGGAGTTCGTTGCGGCGAATGGAGGCGTTGGTGGTGTAGGCGACGTTGCGCTTACCATGCAGCGCCGCGCCGCGCCGATCCGCACTGCCCCGTTCGGCACGAACATCAAAGCTGAAGCCGAAGCCGCCAGCGGGTAAGGTGACGAGGATGCTTTCGGGGTCGATGAACAACCAGTGGAAAGCACCGAGGGCGGTTTGCAGGCGGACGAGATGGGGGTAGGCTTCGACCTCGAAGGGAACGGGCTGCCCGTCGGGGGCGATGATGGTGAGATGTTCGAGGATGGGGGGACGCTGGCGGTAGTGACCGACTTCACGCTCCCATTTTTCCCAGCGTTCGGCAAGGCGGACAGAAAGTTCATCACCACGGCGGAACACGAGCAAACGCGATCCGCGATCTGTGAAGGGAACGTTGACCAAATCAATGCGATTACGGAGTCTATCAAGTGCAGTCATTTTTCAATAAATCCCCTGCCCGACCTGCTGCGGAGCGGACGCCACGCAACATGGGTCAAGATGCCAATAAGTGTCGAACGATGGTCGCGAGCAACCCCTAAACAAATTATACGATGGATGGCTTAGAGCGCCATGACTTTCTCGTATACAGCTAATGTTTCGCGGGCGGTCTTGCGCCAGCTAAAGTTGGTGGCGCGGGCGAGTCCTTGATTGATGAGCGATTCACGGAAGGGCTGTTGAAGCAGGAGGGCGATGATGGCTCCGGCCATGGCGCGGGCGTTGCCATTTTCGACCAAATAAGCGCCATCACCAGCGACTTCAGGGATGGAGGAGACATTGTTGGCGACAACGGGTGTGCCGCTGGCCATGGCTTCGAGGACGGGGAGGCCGAAGCCCTCGTACATGCTGGGAAAGACGAACACATCGGCGAGGCGGTAGAGGGCGGGTTTGTCGGCTTCGTCGATGTAACCGATCCAGCGGATGTAGTCGGTGATCTTGAGTTCGGCGGCATAGCGGCGCATGTCGGGGAACATGGGTGTGCCCCACGCCGGTTCGCGTCCGGCGATGACCAGCGGGATGTTGTCGCCTTCGGCCTGACCGACATAGGTGTAGGCGAGCAAAAGCTGGTTGAACTGCTTGCGAAGGTCGAAGCCGCCGATGGCCAGCACGAACTGGTCGGGGAGGTTGTACTTGACGCGCACGGCTTCGTCCCGTTCCGCGCCGAGACGGGGGTGATAGGCTTCGTCGGCGGCAAGGTGGGTGGTGGTGATGGAATCCGGCGGGAGATCCAAGAGGCGAATGATGTCGTCTTTGGCGGCGTCGCTGATGGTGATGGTATGGGCAGAACCACGGGCGGCAGCGGTGACGAGCGAGGTGTAGAGGCGGGCTTTGAACCCGTTCGAATAATCCGGCAAGGCGAGGGGGATGACATCCAAGATGGTGGTCACAAGGCGGGCGGTTGAGGTGAGCGGCGGCCCCCAATAAGGCACGTGGGCGATTTCCGCGCCGGACTGACGGACGGCCTGCGGGAAGGTGCGCTGCTCGAACCAGACTTTACCGAGGTTGCCACCCCTGCCACGGGTGAAGATGGGCTGAACGTTGGGCGGCAAGTCCTCCGGGGCGGTGATGTGCGGGGGGAGGACGAGGGTGAGGGCGAGTTCCGGTGCAAGGCGGCGCAGGTTGTGAACAAGGCGGCGCAGGTATTGACCGCTGCCGGTGTTGGGCTGATCCCAGAACCAGCCGTTGAAGGCGACGTGTGTTTTTATCATCGGTTGGGCTTCAAAAGGTTTTCATGATGCGGCGTTGGGATCAGATACATTTATCACAGAGGCCATAGAATTCGAGCAGATGGCCCGTGAGCTTGACGTGAAGGCGGGCTTCGAGTTCGGCGGTGATGGCGGAGAGGCCACAGTTTTCGAACTCGATGACGCGATTACAGTTGGTACAGACGATGTGATGATGATGCCCATCCGGCATCATGACGTAGGTGGGGGTGACGCTGCTGTTGATGTAGGTGGGACGGATGATGGATAGGCTGGTGAACAGATCGAGGGTGCGAAATACGCTAGCGCGCCCGATGGATGAGTCGATTTGGGCGACTTTTTCCAGCACTTCGGCAGAGGTGATGTGACCATCACTTTCTTCCAGCACTTTGAGCACCGTCAAACGAGCATTGGTGAGTTTATGACCGGCTTCGCGCAGGCGAATGGCACGGGGACTGAGTTCGGTAAACATGACACACCACTTTCTCTTGACATCTCTCACTCACTGATATATTGTATCATCTGTAAATGATACTGTGTATCAAGTGGAGCAATTTATGAAGCGTATCCTTTTCTTCATTGTACTCGCAACTGCCCTGATCTCGGTAGGGGTGGTTGGCGCACAGGAACCGGCACTGACGGTGGTGGCGACAACTTCGATTGTGGCTGATGTGGCGCAAAATGTAGGCGGCGATCTGGTGAGCGTGACTTCAATCATTCCGCCTAACGCCGATGTTCACGCATTTGAACCCAGCCCGGCGGATGTGCAGCGGGTGGCGGATGCTGATGTGGTGCTATCGGTCGGAGCGGGATTAGAGAGTTTCCTCGGCGGATTGGTGGAGAACGCAGCAGCACAAGAACCGATTGTCATTTCCATCGGAATTGAAATGCTGGCTTTCGGCGATCATGAACATGAAGCGCATGAAGGTGAAGAAGCCGGAGAAGGCGAGCACGAGCATGAACACGCGGAAGCTGAATTCGTAGGGGTGTTAGGCGATGCAGGTGTATGTGAAGAAGCGGAACACCACGAAGAAGAAGCCGCAGAAGGCGACCATGAGCATGAGCATGGAAGCTGCGACCCGCATGTGTGGACTGACCCGAATAATGTGAAGGTGTGGGCAGCGAACATCGCCGAAGCATTCGCAAGCGCTGACGCGGCCAACGCCGAGACTTACCGCGCGAACGCAGCGGCATATATCGAACAACTGACAGCGCTGGACGCTGAGGTCAGCGAGATTCTGGCGGGAATTCCGGAAGAACGGCGGGTTCTGGTGACGAACCACGAGTTCCTAGGATACTTCGCGCATCACTACGGGTTTGAAGTGGTGGGTGTGGTGGTGGCTGGTGGAAGCAGCATGAGCGAAACTGACCCACAGACATTAGCAGCCCTGATTGATGTGGTGAATGATGAACAGGTTCCGGCGATTTTCGCCGAAATTTCCGCTAACCCGCAGTTGGCTGAAGTGATCGCCAGCGAAGCGAACATTGAGGTGGTGACGGCAATTTACAGCGACTCGTTGGGTGAGCCGGGCAGCCCAGCCGGAACCTATCTTGACTACCTGCGCTATAATGCAGAGGTGATTGCTGAAGCGCTGAGCTAAATTTCGAGCGTAATTCGTTCATCAAGGCAGGGGATAATCGGTTGATACCCTGCCTTTTGTTGATTGATATGAGAGCTGATATGTTGAAGCTTGAAGCCCCTGATAGACCTGCCCCTCAAATAAATACAGATGCGCACCGGATTGTTCATACCCGTCCGATTTTGAAAGTACGCGGACTGACGGTGATTTATAACGGTGAGGCGGCGCTGGATGATGTGACGTTTTCGGTTCAAGACGGCGAGCGAATCGCCATCATCGGGCCGAACGGCGCTGGAAAATCGACCTTGATGAAGACCATTATGGGACTGCTGCAAGCACAAGCAGGGACGATTGAGGTCGGGGGCGAAGGTACTTACCGGCTGGGATATGTTCCGCAGCATGAAGGGGTGGATTGGGGCTTCCCGGTGAGTGTGCGCGACGTGGTGATGATGGGGCGAACCCGACACATGCGCTGGTATCAATGGCCGAGCAAAGCACAGCAGCAGGCTGTTGACGCCGCGTTGGAACGGGTGGGGATGGCAGACTTCGGAGAACGGCAGATCGGGGAGTTGAGCGGAGGACAGCGGCGGCGCGTATTCATCGCGCGGGCACTGGCGCAAGAAGCGCGAATCCTGCTGCTGGATGAGCCGTTCAGCGGGGTGGATACACGCGCACAAGCCAGCATGATGGCGGTACTGGAAAGCCTTCAGCGAGATGGGATGACGATCATCCTGAGCACGCATGATCTGGGGCTGGCATTCAGCCAATTTGAGAAGGTGCTGGCGCTGCGGAAACGGGTGATTGCTTATGGAACCCCTAGCGACGTCTACCGGCAGGATGTACTGGCACAGTTATACGGCGGACAACTGGCTGCATGGCAGGATGGGAAGCAGGTGACGTTGTTCGTTGATGACCAGCATCACCACTGCGCGGACTGTCCGGAATAGATCACAGCGGTGTGGTCAGGGGGATAAGGCAGTGAGGATAGGCCGCAACGCAGTGTTGAGATGGGCGTAACCAGCAGCATTGAGGTGCAGCGTATCCAAGGCGAATTCCGGGCGGGTTAAGCCATCAGCCCCAAGCAAAAGCGAATGCGCATCCAAAACCAGAATGGATTCGGAAGCCCGCGAACGCAAGACCTGATTGACCTCTTGAATGGAACGAGACACATCATCTGACCAAAAGAATAAACGGCGCTCGAAAGAGGCTTCGGTCACGGGGAAGATGGTCGTAAGAATGACGACGCCACCCCAAGCACGAGTCTGATCGACCATTTGACGGGTATTCACGAGGACATCAGCCACGATGGTGGCGCGCTGATCCGGAAACATGGGAATGGTCTTGAGGTCGTTGACACCCAACTGAAGCAGCAGCACCTGCGGACGGAGCGGGGCAACGTGCGCATCAAAGCGGCCAACAATCTGCGCGGTGGTTTGACCGCCGATCCCTCGATTGATGAACTGAAATTGTGGCAAAGCCGGCGGCATGGGCCAATCCTGCGCGCGAGAGTCGCCCATGAGCACGAGGCGCTGCTGCCCTGATTGAAGCGGCGGGGCTGTGGGCATAAGGGCTGATAAAGCGAGTGGGTCGAGACGCTGTTGGTTCAACTGTAGGTAGTAGCCGGCGGCTACGGTGAACAGGTAATGATTCGCGAGAAGCGATCCGGCCAGAGCTACAGCCAGCAGCAAGAGGATGACGAGGAAAAAAGCTGAACGGCGCGTCACGATCCGACTGGAAAGAAGATGGTGAAACGAGTCCCCTGCCCGATGGTGCTGACCACATCAATCTGCCCCTGATAAGTCTCGACGACTTTTTTGACGATGGCCAAACCTAAGCCAGTGCCAGATGGGTCGATTGAGCGGGCATTGGAGGCACGAAAGAAGCGGCCAAAGATGTTGGGGAGGTCTTCAGGCGGGATGCCGATGCCGGTATCCACAACATCAATGTTCACGCCCGATTTGGCAGTTTGGGTTTGAACCGTGACCTGACCGCCGGGAGGGGTGTAGTTGATGGCATTGGAGATGAGGTTAAACAAGGCACGGAACAAATCCTGCGGTTCGGCTTTGATCAAGGTTTGGGACGAGGTGAGATTCAGTTGAATGTCGAGTTGTTTACTTTCGGCAATGGGCTGCAAAAAGGCTTTGATTTCGGCCAACATCTCGTTGACATTGATTTCCATTATTTCGGCATCGACGACATTATCCAAACGAGCGAGTGTAAAGAGGTCGTCAATGAGGCGATTGGTGCGCTGAGTAAGGTCCTGAAGATCCTGTAAATACTTGCGTCGTTTCTCTTCATCATCGGTTCGCAGGAGTGCATATATTTTGAGGTTGATGGCAGTAAGGGGGCTTTTGAGGTCATGCGATGCTTCACCGATAAATTCACGCATGACTTTGATGCGATCCTGCGAGCGGGCGAGTTCTTCGCGGTGACGTTCAAATTCTTTGAGTTCGGTGATGTCTTCCTTGATGCCACCGATGCGGATGATTTCGCCGCGTTCATTACGAATCGGAAACGCATGATCCCGATGCCAGCGAATGGAGCCATCTGAGAGAACAACACGATACTCGATAATGGATTCGATATTATCTGAAGAACTGGGGACTCTGGCGAGTACGAGAGGGCGATCATCCGGGTGAATGTGGTCGAGGAAAAAGCGGGGATTACCCGCTACTTCTTCCGGTGTCACGTTCCACATTTTGTAGTAAGCAGGATTGGCATAAAGCAAGCTATCTTTACCGGGTTCCGCTAGCCAAAGACCTTCACTGATATTGGATGTAATCTGGCGAGAGAAAGCTTCTTCGTTGCGCCATTCGGCCTCGGCGCGTTGAAGCGCCGCCCTAGCAGAGGACGGCAATGCAGTCAAGACATCGAGACTGGGGCGGTTGAGCGCACCCTGATATTCGGGAAGGGTGGGAGCGACGCGAATGAGATAGAAGGCCATCAACGGCCAGAGGAGTAAAGTTGCAAGCGATTTGCCGAGCAAATCTCCGGGGAGTTCCCGAAAAAACTGATCTGTGCCTAAATCCGCCACAAAGAGAAAGATAACCGAGTCAATCCAAAGCGCCAGCAGCAGTGTGAGGCCAAGCAAAAACCAGCCCGGTAAACGTGATAAATGATTATAGAGCCACTGGTACAGAACCGAAATCACGACAAGGTCGACGAGAAAAGCGACAAACGAGCCAAAGCTTGTGAGCGGTGCAAAGTTATCTACGAAAGCGTTTATACGATCAAGATCGCCAACGACGATGGGATTGGGTAAGGCAAGATGGGTAGTGCTGAGGACGAACCAGAGCAGGGTTACCAAGCTGACCACAATGATGCTGAGGATGGTCTGCCGCGCTGAAAATGAGCCGTGGGTGATGTAGATGAGCAAGAGGGACATCAAGATGACGGGAAGGACGACGGTTGAATTGATAAAGACGATGAATGTTTCGGAAAGCGGGATAAATATTCTTAATTGGAGGGAAAGGATTGTGGTGAGAGCGGCGATATACATGAGGAACGGGATAAGCGTGATACGCGGATTCAGGTAATGGAGGATGAGAGCAACTCCGCCAAACACCCATATTTCGGCTGCTAACAGCATAAAACTCATGAAATTGTTTACCAGTAAATTAAGGCGCTCATGGCAATTTTTTGCTAAGGATGCATGTCACTTAATTAGTGTCATATCTTATTTAAGCCTTAGGTTCATTATAGCTGAATTTCCCGTAACTGTAACGGAAGATTGTGGGCGATTAGAGAAAGCAAATAATTGAACAAAAGCAAACTTTAGTGTGTATACTTTTGGACAGATACAAGAAAGCAAAGTGATATGGAACGAACGGCCTCCGATATTCAAATTGTCCGGCTCATTCAGCGAAATCGGGAAATCGACAGCGGACTGCCCCGATGGGCACGCCGCACGAACCCGATTGTGCGGCGGCAATTGGGAGTGGCATGGCGGACAATGCTACCGGAGACCCGCTTTTTGTGGCAGGCCTTTGTCGTCCAGAGTATCTTGATTTTGCTGACGATACCGTTTCCATTTCTGATGGATTTGACCGTGCCAACCATTACGGCGTCCATCCTGCTCATGCCGCTGGTGATTTACCTGTACGGACGGGCGCTGCTGCTCATCGGCATGGCGGCGACCCAATCGATTACTGATGAACTGAAAAATGACACATTGAATATCCTGCGGGCGACTCCTTTTAGCCTAAATGAAATCATCGGGAGCAAAGCGGCGGCAGCGGTCTGGCGACAGGTCGAGGATCTGGGTTTGCTGCTGGTGGCGGCGGCACTGATGAGCACGCCGGTGCTGATTTCGTATTACGCAGGGATGTGGTCGCTGGATGAGCACCCACTGGTGACGCGAAGCGCGGTTATTCTGGGGCTGGCGGTGTCGATCTTGCGGATGATGATTGAGCCGATGATGGTGGCGTTGGTGGGGGTGGCGATGGGGGCAACCTTCAAAACCCGTGCGGCGGGTGTGGTGGCTATGATTATTTGCGGCGGGTTTTACTTTCTACTGGTGAACCTGAGCCGTTTCATCCCGGTTGAATGGCCGCTTAAGTTTTTGCTAGACTTCGCGCTGCCGATCGTTCTGCCTTTCGTGGTGATGGGCGGGGCGCTGTGGCTGGCGCGATATTTGTTAGAACGTTCATAAGCACGATGTGATGGACATTCTTTACCGAATCTTTGGCCCGCCACACGAACTGCTGCATGTGATCGCCCTGTGGATAATCGGACGACGACCACGCGCCGTCAGCATACGGCATGTCGATATTCCTGATGACCTGAGCACACGTGAATATGTCTTTGTGGCCGGATTACCTGCACTGGTGTTTTGGGGCGCGGCACTGTGGTCACTCATGGGGGTGGTGAATGCGCGCACATTCGGCGAAGGTGTCGTTTGTTTCTTGCTGTTTATGGTGTGCTCGATGGCGGGATTCGGGACACTTGGCGACTTGCAACTGATCGCCGCGCGGTTGAAGGAAGAAAGACGTGTAAAATAAAAGCACCGGTATCCAAGGCTGAAGGTTTAGTGCATGCTGGCAACAAGCATCAAAACGATAAGCTTGCTGATACTCTTCAATCTGAGCATCGTTGGTGTGGCGCAAGTTATTGGGCGCGGGCTGCACTCCGGGGTTTTATTCTTCACGTCATCACGCGATCAGGGATATTACAAGCTGTTTGCGTTGGATGTTGAGTACGGAACTATTCGTAAGATTAGCGATCAACGTATTCAATTCGGTTTTGCGCTATCCCCGAACGGGAAATTTATTATCACCGTGCATCAGGATGAGCAAGATACACGTCCGGCGTTGATCGTCATGGACTGGAACGGGCGGGATGCGCAATTTGTTACGCAGCCGTTTGAGCACCGCATTGGCAACCGATTCTTATGGTCGCCCGACAGCAGGCTGATCGCCTTTACAACTGAAGAGCCGAACCGAAGCGTCATTCATCTGGTGGATTTGGAGAGCAACAGCAGCCGTGTGCTGGACGGTCAGGAAACATTCAAATCGCTGACAGGATGGGCCGATGATGGTGAGATGCTGTTCTATTATGACCGAACCCGGCAGCAAAGCTGGCAAGTGAATGTGCAAACAGGGAGTGTGAGGCCGGATGAACGCCCCCGGCGGCGAGATGATGTGGCACTGTCCCCTGATGGGCTGTACATGGTAACGGTCAGCAAGCAAGATTCTAAGCGGGAATTGGTTATCGTGAACCCCGGTGACTCCAGCCGGTGGCAGCTCACCGAGAATGGGTTGAATGAATTTCATCCTGCATGGTCGCTGAACGGTGACCGGATCGCATTTGTGGCATCATCCGAACAGTCTGAAACCGGGAATGCCAGCTTGTATGTGATTGATTTGCATGGGAACACGCAACGTCTGACGCATGATTTCTATTCGTACTGGTCACCCACGTGGTGGTCGATGCTCAACTTCTGGGATTAGCCTGTGCAATGAACTTACTGCGCCTT
>JAFLCH010000310.1 GCA_017303775.1 Anaerolineae bacterium
GTAGCCGTGCTGGTACTGGTGATTGTGTTAGTCGCCCTCTTTACCACCCTCCTCTTGGTCATGGGGCCGGTCGGCATCGCCGCGCCGCCCGCGCTGCTCCCCTTCCTGCGCCTGCTCATTCTCGCCCTCGCCCTCGTCACCGCCGGCATGGTGCTGCTCATCTTCAACATGCGCTTCGAAAGCACCAATCAGGCCAAGCTTCAGGCTGAACTCCAGCGCCTCAACATCGAACTCAACTCCCAGCTCAAAGGCCGCGCCGCCGAACTCGCCGACGAACGCACCCAGAGTAAAACCATCCTTCAGAGCATGTCCGAAGGCGTCATCGTCCTCGACCAGCGTCACATCCGTTACGTCAACCGCGCCCTCACCCGTCTCACCGGTTACAGTGCCGACGAACTCAGCGGCAAAAGCCTCGACGAAGCCAACAGCCTCGTCATCACCCGCCAGCTCGCCCAACTGCGCGATACTGTCACCGGCGCTATCGAGCAGGGCGGCATCTGGCAAGGCCCTTACCGCCTCCAGCTCAAAGACGGTAAGCAGTTGGATGTCTCCGTCATCGGCCTCCCCCTCGAAGGCACGAACGGCGACGCCGGTCAAATTCTCATGCTCATCCGCGACAACAGTCTGGAAAAGAAGCTCCAAGCCCAGAAGACCACCTTCGTCTCCAACGCCTCCCACGAACTGCGCACCCCCCTCGCCAGTCTCAAGACGCGCCTCTACCTCCTCAAGAAGCAGCCCGACAAGCTCGAAGAGCATCTCCCCGTCATGGAGGAAATGACTCTCCACATGCAAACCCTCCTCGAAGAAATGCTCGACATCGGTCGCTTCGAGCGTGGTACCGTGCATCTGGATCGCGAACGCGGCGTCTTGCAAGAACTCGTCGGCGAAGTCGTGGAAAACTACCAGTCCCGCGCCAACCGCCGTTCCATCAACCTCAGCCTCCACCTCGAAGAACCGCCCATCAAAGTGCTCGTGGATCACAAGCGCTTTGCGCAGGTCGTCACCAACCTCATCTCCAACGCCGCCAACCACGTCCAGCAGGACGGCCACATCGATGTCAGCGTCCGCCTCGACCCATCCTCCAATGGTCGCAAGATCGCCCTCGTCGAAGTCAGTGACGACGGCGTTGGTGTCTCGCCGGAGATGCTCTCCCAGATCTTCCAACCCTTCAGCAGCGCCAGTCAGGGTCTCGTCAGCGGCACCATCCTCGGCCTCAGCCTCGCCAAAGAAATCATCGAACTGCACGGCGGCGAAATCAAAGCCGAAAGCCCTGCCCAAAAAGGCACGCGCTTCACCATCCGCCTCCCCGCCCTCGATACCTGACTTGCATCCGCCTTTCCTAACAAATCTTGCAGCTTTGTATCTTTTGTTGTGCGGCGCGCAAGTCTGATTTTGGATAACATTGGAATCATTACAGGCGATATTGCTGCCCATCGCTTTTGTGTTTGATGTGCAGCCCATTTACGCGGGTAGCGAGTGAGTTGATAGTGGCGTTTCTCCGCAGACTCATGAATTCTCAACCCTTTGCGGACGAAGATCAGGCACAGATTGTCCGTCTCTTCAAAGTGCTGCTTATCGCTCTTATTCCCATCAATATTATTCACGCACTTTTTAATATCGGCAGCTTATCTGTCTTCATCGTTAGCTGCATCCTCATCATCATCGAAATCTTCCTCCTCGTCGTCATCCAGCGCGGCTATATGCGCCTTTCAGCATGGTTCTTTTGCATGCTGCTCTGGATCGCCGTCACCATCATCGTCTCCCGCAGCGGCGGCCTCAACAGCCCCGGTCAAATCGTTTTCGTCATCATTCTCGTCCTCGCCACCACCTTACTCGGCTTGCAGGCGGCCATGATCTTCGGCGGCCTCTTCCTCCTCACCACCGCCGCCCTCTACATTGCCGAAGTCACCGGCCTCACGCCGGAACAATTAATCGTCTCTCGCGAAGAAGTCGCCCTCAACACCGTCCTCTTCGTCATCGGCCTCACCGCCAGCCTCATCGTCCTCGCCTATCAAACCCGCCGCTCCCTCGAGCGTGCCCGTCAGCGCGAACAGGAACTCGCCCAGCGCAACCAGCAGCTCCAGCTCGAAATTCTCCAGCGGGAACAAGCCCAGCGCACCAGCCAGCGCATGGTCGCCATCCTCGAAGCCACCACCGATTTCGTCGGCATCATTGATGTCTGGGGGCATCAGGACTATCTCAACCACGCCATCCGCGAGCGCATCAAACCCCGCACCGACCAGTCCTTTATGTTCGACATCTATCCCGATTGGGTCATGAACATCCTTCTCAACAAGGCCATCCCCGTCGCCATCGCTGAAGGAGTCTGGACGGGCGAAACCGCCTTTCTGGATCGTGACGATACCGAAGTCCCCGTCTCGCAGGTCGTCATCGCCCACAAGAACGAGCAGGGCAACCTCGAATACATCTCCACCATCATGCGCGACCTCACCGAAACCCGCCGTACCGAAAAAGAGCGCCTCGAACTCGCCCTCCAAAAAGAGCGCGTCGATGTCCTCCAGCAGCTCATCGGTGACATGTCACACGATCTCAAAACCCCCCTCACCGCCATCAACAGCAGCCTCTACCTGCTCGAACGTCAGCCCGATCCTGAAAAACGCCGCGAGAAAATCACCAACATCCGCGAACACGTCCAGCGCCTCGACAACATCATTCAAGACTTGCTCACCCTCTCCCGCCTCGATCAAGGCGCGCGCACCACCTTCATGCCCGTCGATCTTGCCGAACTCCTCACCGAAGCCGAAACCAAAATGCGCCCCCTCGCGGATCGCAAAAAGATTCAATTCACCATCGACTCGCAGTCCGACCTCACCGCCATCTTCGGCAGCGCCAACGACCTCCTCCGCATCATGCTCAACCTCATCGAAAACGCCCTCCACTACACGCCGGAGGAAGGCCGCGTCTCCGTCCGCCTCTACGAAAACCTCGCCTCGCTCATCTTCGAAGTCTCCGATACCGGCGTTGGCATCGCAGCCGAAGACATTCCCTTCATCTTCGACCGCTTCTTCCGCGCCGCCAACGCGCAGGCCCTCCTCCTCGGTGGTAGCGGTCTTGGCCTCGCCATCGTCAAAAAAATCGTCCAGCTTCACAGCGGAACCATCGAGGTCGAAAGCACCCCCCACAAAGGCAGCCTCTTCCGCGTCAGCCTCCCGCTCCGCCCGCCCATCGTCACCCCGTCGTGAAACCCACCACACCCCGCCCTCAATCCGTCGCCAGCAGGCTGCTCAGCGCCTGATACTGCCGCCAATACGCTCTGAACGCCTCTCGCCCCACCGCGCTCAAGGCACATTCCGTGTGGGGATAGCGCCCCGCGAAACTCTTGTCGATTCTCACATAGCCCGCGCTCTCCAGCTTGCTGAGTTGGGCGGATAAATTACCTTTGCTCAACCCCGTCAGGTGCTGTAACGCCTTAAAATCAGCGCTCTCGCACGCCGAAAGCACCGCCATGATCGCCAGCCGCGCCGGTTCATGTACCATCCGGTCGATCTGCGCAATCGCCTGAATTTCAGTGCGCATCATCCAGCGCCTCTTGTTGTGCTGCCATCTCGCGCAGCCCCTTCCACCCGCTGATCATCAGCACCCCTGCCAGATACCCGCAGACCATCAATCCGCACAACCCGTTGCTCACCGGCAGTGTCACCACGACCGCCGTCCCAATCAAGGCCCATCTTGCCGCCGCGCCAAAACGCCGCACCCCCATTGCTTTACCCAGCATCCCCATCATGATGCTGACGTTCAAGCCGCTGCCGGCATATATACTGCGAATCAAAAACGAAAATTCGCGGAAGTGAATAGCCGCCAGAATCCCCAGTACCAGCACCCCCATCGCCAGCGCACAGCCGCCCAGAATCACCCGGCGTGGAACGACCCATTGCCGGGGTTTGATATAACCTGTGTTGCGCCACAGCCAGCGCCGCCGTACCCTTTCGTTAATCCACATCAGGCCGTAATGCGAGGCCAGCACCGGTATCGCAATCGGCAGCACCAGAAACACGATCACCGCCACCCCGCTGCCCATTGCTCGTACCGCTTCCACCATCGAACCCCATTCAGGCAGCTTGTCCCACACCACCCATGAATACACGCCCACCACCACCAGCCAGAAGGCGAGTTGGAATTCACGTATCCCGTCGGCAAATTCGTACCGCATCGTCCGGCGCTGCAAATCCACAACATTGACCATGCTCTGCACCTCCGTCATTGTAAACTAGTTTATATCGTAAACCAGAATCGGTTTTTGTCAATCGGTCAGCCGTGGCTTAGCATCACGCGCCCGCCGTTTCTGCGCCGTTCTTATTGCTGACGTTTACTTGAGGTCTGCCCAAAGGCGCTAATGAGACCATCGCCATAACTGTGAATGGTCTAAAAGGGGTCGTAGAATGAGCAAGCATACCAAAAGCGCACGAGAACTTCCTCGTGCGCTCTGATAACCTGCCGCTATGGATCGGGTTAAATTATGCTTCACCTCGGTAGGCTTTTTCGAGTTCGCTCATATCCAGTTTCTCCATCCCAAGCATAACAGCGCCAACCCGATCAGCTTTAGCCGTGTCCGGATCACGCATCATGATGTCGAGGCTTTCCGGCATAATCTGCCACGTTAAGCCATATTT
>JAFLCH010000311.1 GCA_017303775.1 Anaerolineae bacterium
TTGTAACGTTTGGCCTGCCGGGGGCGGGCAAGACGTATGCCGCAAAATTGTTTGAGCCATTTGGATTTAAGATGCACGACGGGGATGATGACCTGCCGGAGGATATGCGGGAGGCGATCAATACCCAGCAACCGGTCAACGATGAGATGCGGGATCGATTTTTCCGGCGGATCATCGCGCATGTGGGCGAACTGGTGATGGTGTATCCGAAAGTGGTGGTGGCGCAAACCTTCCTCAAAGAAAAGTACCGGCTGCAATTTTTAGAGCAGTTTCCACAGGCGCAATTTGTGCTGGTGGTGGCGGATGAGCGGGTGCGGGAAGACCGGCTGGTGCGGCGAACGAACCAGCCGTTAGAGCCGAATTACACACGGCGGATGGTGGAGATGTTTGAGCGGCCAAACATTCCGCATCAAGTGATTGTGAATGATTCGGACGGGGCGGATGATTTGCTGGGGCAGATCGAAGCCGTGGTGCAGGATCGGTGAGTGTCCATTCCTGAATCCAAATATCTCCTTTGGGGGTTGTTGTGACTACTCATTCACGCCCTTATCGCGATGCCCATGATCTGGCACGCCTTCAGCATTACACTGCTACACAGATCGCCCATGATGCGTGTGGTTGGTTGTACCCCGGCGATATTCCGCATCGGCTCTTCAACAGCGGACGCAGACATAAGCCCGCTGACCTGCTGCGCCTGTGGGAAGATGAGGCGGGGGAAATTGTAGGCTGGGCTATCCTCATGCCGGAGAATCGTTTTGATGTACAGTCGCATGATGCCACCGTGATCGCCGAGGCATTGGCGTGGGTGGAGAACCGTCTGACGGCGGACAGCATCGAAACGGAAGTGTGGGACGGCGATGCATTCCGTAGGGCGATTTTCGCACAGCAGGGCTTCGCACCTGACCCCACCGCGCTTTCATACGCAATCACGCTGCGGACGTTGGACGATTTGCCGCCCGTACCCAAGCTGCCGGATGGTTTCAGCATTCGCACGGCGGCGGGACTGCACGAGGCGGGCTTGTTGGCGGCGGTTCATGCTTCGGCGTTTGAGTCGCAGTGGACGGTGGCGCAGTACAAGCAGGTGATGGAGTCACCGGGATATGCGGCGGAGCGAGAATTTGTGGTGACTGCGCCTGATGGACGTTTCGCGGCCTTCACGGTGACGTGGCACGATGCACTCAACCGGCTTGGCTACTTCGAGCCAGTGGGCACACACGCGGACTTTCGGCGGTTGGGGCTGGCACGGGCTGTGATGATCCACGCCATGCATGTTATGCGGGGAGCGGGCATGAGGCATGCGAGTGTGGTGCATGAAGCGGCGCAGAGCAATCCGGCAGCGGCGGCATTGTATGCGGCGCTGGGGTTCACAGCCCGTTACAACACCCGTTTGTGGGCGAAGAACCGAGCAGGCAGATAGATAGATCTGTTAAGGGCAGAAGCGCATACAGGCCAGCAGTTTTGGGGCGTCAGCGGCGGGTGCTGTAGGCGCGGAGATAGACTGTGTGGTGATCGGCGGGGGTTTGATCGACAAGGATTTCGATGATGCGGAGGTCGGCGTTGAGGTGGAGGCCAGCGTAGGTGGTGGCGGTGAAAGGCTGCCACCAAGCATAGGCGGCTTCCTGCGGGTTGGGGTTGGGGAAGGGTGTGTAGGACGGGGTGAGCGATTCGGAGGCACCGAGGGCGGTCAGGAAAGGCGTGAGATCGGTTTGGGGGGGGAGATCGAAGCGAAGCCAGATGATGCGGGCGACGGTGTTTTGAGTGGCGAATTGAACGTCAGCAGCAGTGGCAGGGAGCGGTGAACCGATGAAGGCTTCGGCTTCCTGTAAGCGCCAATGACGCCAGCCAAAGAGGTTGGTGTACCACACAAGGCCGAGAGCAACAACCACGGTGAACAGCAGCAGAGCGAGGGCGAGCAGCCGTTGGTGGGTGCGGGTGAGTGAGCGCAGTGTTGATCCTCCTGTTTACGTTATTCTAAAACGAAATAAGTCCATGAGCCAGAGCAAGAGAAGCAACAACGATTTGATGACCTGTTTTACAGGAAGAGCAGGTGAAATGGTCGGGTGGGGGGCGGGAGTTTATGAGCGGACGGTTTGTTAAAGCAAACCGGATTCAAACGTTGGAGGGGGTGGACGGGGCATAGTAGAATGGGATTTATAGACGGCGAACGGAGTGCAGGGCGAGGGTGATGAGCGGCGGATTGGCGCGGGCGGCGGCGGTGATGACGGCGGTTTTCTGGCTGGGGATCAGCTTGATGCGCGTGTACCCGACGGATGACGCGGCGCTGCGGGCGCTGGTGATGCCGGAGGGGGGATGTGCCGCGCCGTGTTTGATGGGAATCCGCGCCGGAGAGACCGGGATGCAGGACGCGCTGATGCAGTTGGTGGGGCACGCGTGGGTGAAGGATTTGCCGAGCGTGATGCGCCCGATTGACGACATCAACGCGGCGACGATTTATTGGAACTGGAACGGCAGCCAACCGGCGCTGGTGGACGCGAATTGGAAGGGCGAAATCCGGCTGCACCGGCAGGTGGCGCTGAGTGTGCTGATGAAGACGACCGTGCCGCTGGGGGCGGTGTGGCTGCTGCTGGGGGAAACGGAGCGGGGGGTGGTGATTCCGTCGGAGATGCGCCCCGGACGGGATGTGAGCGTGATTCTGGTGTATCCCGATTATTCGCTGCTGGTGCGGGTGAACGCGCCGAAACAGAGCAGTTGGCCGGATTTATGGGGGCTGCCGGTGGAGATTGAGTCGGTGAACGGGATGGCGGTGGATTATTTTGGCGGCTACCGGCTGCCGCGCCTGTGCGGGGCGCGATGCGCGGGATGACGACGGTGTGGCTGCTGCTGGCGGCGGCAGGGGTGATGATCTTCGGGCTGACGCTGGGCGTGATGCGCGGGATGGGCGACGAGAACCGCGAGGTGGAGGCGGCGCTGTTCCCGACGAACTGCGCGCCACCGTGCTTCTTGAACATCCGACCCGGCGAAACGCGCTTGAGCGAGGCGCGGACGATTCTGGACGCGCATCCGTGGGTGCGCGATTATTATTTGACGTTCCGGGTGCTGACCGACCCCAGCGAGGAACGGAACGCGACGCTGGTCTGGCACTGGAACGGACAGCAGCCGAGGCTGCTGCGGACGCCGTTCGTGGAAGCGGGCGAGATGGAGTTCGTGGCGGGGACGGCGCAGGCGATACGGGTGGCGACGGCGATCCCGTTCGGGGAGGTGTGGCTGCGGATGGGGATGCCGAGCCGGGGGTACTTGCGGCTATCGCGGACGTATCTGGGGCGGTTCGATAATCATCTGGCGATATATGAGGCGGCGGGGGTGTCCTTCCGCACGCTGCTGGAACATCCCCCACGGATTGAAAGCTACTGGTACGCGCCGGTTGAGGTGCGCTACGCCGTGGACTTGCGGGAGGGCGAGGCGTACCGGATGCCGTGCTGGCTGAACTGCGACGGGTGAGATCAGGCAGGCTGCGGGCGATAGTAGAGGCCGACGACTCCGTTGGCGTAGGGTGTGGCGCTGAGCAGTTCGAGTTTGGGCTGCGCGGGCAGTTGGTCGTACCATGTCTTCCCTAACGAGATAACCGGATAGACAAAGAGACGATATTCATCCACGAGGCCGAGGCGGACGACGGATTGGGCTAAGGACGCGCCACCGGAGAGATGTACATCCGCGCCGGATTGGGCTTTGAGTTCGGTGATGCAGCGGACGAGATCGGCGTCGGACGGGATGTGGTAGGGGGTGACGTTGTTCCACGCCGGCAGGGGTTGGTTGGTGGCGGAGATGACGACTTTGCGATAGGTGTTCATGCGGTGGGCCATGCTGCGGACGAGATCGCTGGAGGCGGGGTCGGATTCGGCGGACGGCCAATAGGCGGCCATTTCCTGATAGGTCGCGCGCCCGACGAGCACGGTGTCGAAGGTGGCATAGCGGTTGTCAATTTCGGCGTAGAGGTCGTCGCTGATGCCGGATACCCACGCATCGGGGTCGTCGATACGCCCGTTGAGGGTGGTCATCATTTGCAGGATTAGACGCGGCATGAGGCTGCTCCTTGAGGGTAGACGGGCGACATTAAGGCCGGACGGGTGTATAGGTGAGAGAGACGGTTCCGGAAGGGAAGGCATGGGTTCGGACGAGATTGAAGGCGAACCTGTGCGGCAGGCCGGTGAAGAGGGATGTGCCAGCGCCGAAGGCAAGCGGATTGACGAGGATTTGTAACTCGTCGATGAGGCCGGCTTGCAGCAGGCTGACGCAGAGGGTGTTGCTGCCAAACATGATGATGCTGCCGCCGGACTGCTGCTTGAGTTGGGCGATGCGGGCGGTGACATCGGTGTTGATGACGGAAACGTTCTTCCAACCGGGTTGGAAGGCGGGATTGCGGGTGACGACGACTTTGAGGGTGTCGTTCATGTAGCGGGCGATTTCCGGCTGAAGTTCGTAAGCCTGCGGGGTTGCCCAGAAGGTCATCATGTCGTAGGTTTTGCGCCCCAAGAGGACGGTTTCTACGGCGGCGGACGAATCGCTGGAAAAGGCGGGGAAGTCGTTGGTGAAGCTGGAAATATCCCCGCCGGGGGCTTCGTAAAAGCCATCGAGACTGATGTTGGTAAGCACGGTAAGCTGACGCATT
>JAFLCH010000312.1 GCA_017303775.1 Anaerolineae bacterium
CCATGAACAAGCCCGCTTCAAACAGGCGTTCCTGATCTTCATCGGGGATGACGAGGAAGCCATACTGATCGGCATGAATGAGTTCACCGGGCTTGATGGGGCAGCCGAAGACTTCGACTTCGCAGTTCCAGCGCACCGGCCAGCTATAGGCATGACCGACGCACATGCGGGAGGCGATTGCCTTGAAGCCGTTGGAGGTCATTTCCATGACGTCACGGACTGCGCCGTCGGTGATGGTTCCCACACAGCCGAGGGCTTGATGGATGCCAGAGTTGACCTCGCCCCAGTATGAGCCGATGAAGTTGGGTTTATCCAAATCCTGCACGACGACAATCTTGGGGCCGGGGATGCTGGCGAGATATTCGCGGTATTCAGCGGGCGCGTTGGGATTGGTGCGCGGATGGTCGGGATTACTGGGTTCGCAGACCACCGTGACCGCATAGCCGACCATCGGGCTGAACTGGGGCATGAAGTCGCGGGTTTCTTCACGGTTGGTACAGGTGCGGCGGTCATGTTTGGTGATTTGCTCCCAACCATTGTAGAGGGTGGGGGTGGAAAGCCGCTTGAGTTTCCAGAGTTCACCGTAATCTAGTTTTCGTTCCATCTGTCGCTCCCGTATGTATGTGGATCATGGATGCAGTGTAAATTTCTCGACGGGTTGTTAAACCGCTCAGCCGGATAAGGCTTAAAGCAGGCTGCGGAAGTTGGGCAGCACACAGTAGATCACTTCATTGGCGTCATGGAAGTTGTTGGCTCCACGATCTGCGACGCGAACGACAAAGATGATGTCGTCACCATCAATGTGCCAGTCGGTGTACTGGTAACCGGTGAGGCGGATGGCGTCTTCGGTGGTGAGGCCAGCGGTGGATTTGAGTAATGGCTTCACAATGCGCCAGTTCCAGAGATCGTCGGAGACCGTGAGCGAGGCAACGCTGCGCTGACGCATGCGGTACTTCTGGTGGAAGCGGGTGCTGTTGCTGCGGGGCGCTGCGGCCATTTCGCGGAGAACTTCCAGATCGGCAAGATTGTTGACGATGGATAGGTATTTGCCAGTGACCGGATCACGACGGATGGTGAACTTGGCGACTGCACCGGGGAAACCAAAGAAGCCAGTCGCAGGATCAAACTCAATGCGAGCACCATCATCAAGGATTTTAATGCGGGCAGCCTGTTCAGCGTCGAAGGGGTCGGCCTCGACGGCCATGATGTTCCAGAGTTGGCCGTCAGGATCGGCGATGACGTTACCTTCACGCCAACCGGCATCATTCAGCGGCCCCCACGCGGCTGGAAGCCAATTGGAGTCGAAGCGTATTTTGTTGCTCATGATCCAGCTGCTGGCGTCGAGTAAATCGGAATCGATGGGAGCGGAGATCACGAGCGCCTGAAAACCGGGGCCGAAGGGCAGCGGGTCGAGATCTTCAAAGGCTTTATAGATGCGCCCATTGTGGATGAAGGCCGGGACAGCGGTGCTGAGATAATTCGGCGGTTCCCAGAATGGACCTGCGGGGAAGAGAATGCCGGTTTTGGAGTCGACGGGGTGAGTCCATGTGAAACCACCGTCGTCGCTGCGGCGCAGGACGATATTGCCGTACTGCTGGGCACAGCCCATGATGTAGAGGCTGCCGTTGAGCAAGAAGAGGTGATTCCAGTAGCAATTCATGATGTGAGTGATGTTCACCCATGTGTTGCCATTGTCTTCGGAGCGATAGACGCTGGTGAGGCTTTCGTCGTTTTGGTGATTGCGGGGGCAGCCTTTGCCATAGTAGTCGTGTGTGACGACGAGGGCACCATCCGGAAGGCGGACGACACAGGGGCTGCCAAGATAGGTTTGAGAACGTTCGGGTTGATATTTAACCGTGCGCCTAAACATTTATTCACTTCCTGAAGTAATATTTTCAAACATCGTTCAGCATTGCTGAACAGCATTCAGTATTTATTTGCCTACAGAATAGCCAACCTTGTTTTTTTTGTCAATCAGTCAAAATCGGATTGGTATTGAGGGCTGGAATAAATACTGAATGCGTCCAGTGAGGGCGACTTACATCATGTGCTGCGCTCGACGATCTCCTGACAGAGGCGATGAGTGTGCAGTGCGTCGGCATAGGTGCTGTAAATGCGGGTTGGATCATGCTGCTGGATGGCGGTGATGAAGGCGCGATTTTGAACTTCGTAGGAATCGGCCTGTGCGGTGTCGGTGTGCTGCGTTTCTCCCTGCTGATAGGTGACTGCCTGACGTGTGATGGTGATGAGGGTGTCTTCGCACATCAATTGCAGCCGGACATCTGCTCCCTGGGCGAGGATGTTGGTGGCGCTGAATACGCCGACTACATCCGGTTGGAAGCGTATCATGGCGGCGCTGACTCCGGCGATGTCGGCGTCCGGATAGGCGGGGCGCGCGACACGGGCGGATTGGGCGCAGAGGAGAGTCCCTTCACCGATGAGGCTGCGTGCCAGATCAATGAGATGGGTGGCTTGCTCGACCATTTGCCCGCCGCTTTCGGATTGATGCCGCCACCAGACGGCTGGTGGTGTGTTGACGTGGAATGCACCGACTACCATGCGCACCGGAGTGCGGGTTAGCTGCTGGCGGAGGCGTGGAAGGGTATCAAGCGCGCGCCAGTTGTAACCGACGGCTGCCAGTGTGCCGGTTCGGGCGATGGCTGCGGCGATGGTTTCCGCCGTTTGCCGGTCCGCCGAGAGGGGTTTTTCCACCAGAAAGGGGATGTGACTGGCAAGCAGGGTTTGCTCGTAGGCACCGTGCTGGTGCGGTGGGACGGTGATCCAGACGGCATCCGGTTTATCATGACGGAGCAGCGTTTCGAGGTCGGTATAACCACGGCCACCCCATTGATGGGCGGCAGAATCGGCCTTCGATTGGCTGGTGGCAAGATGGGCGACGAGAACGACATCCGGTATGTTCCGGAAGGCATTGAGGTGTCGTTGGGCTATTTGCCCGGTGCCGATGATCGCGACTTTCATGACTTGAGTCTCCACCGAGACCGGCTTAGAGCTTCACGAATTCGTTGAAATCAGTTTTCGCCAGCCCGTCGAAGAGCGTTTTGCGCTGTTCGTCGCTGATGGGGAGGAAGGGCAGATAAGCTCCTCCGCAGGGGATGCCGAGGGAGGTCATGACTGCCTTGAGGGCGGGTTGGAAGCCGACCGAGATCATGAGTTCGGTGATTTTGTTGGCGCGCACCTGTAAGTCCTGCGCGGCGGCGTAATCACCCTGCGCGACGCTTTCGCGGATGCGGCGGTAGACACCGGGCATGAAGTTGATGGTGGAACCAATCGCACCGTGCGCGCCCATCATGGCGGCGTAGACACACTGCTCGTCCATACCTGACCAGATCGACCAGTCGCCTTTGCCCATGTCGATGATGCGGCGCATCTCGTACATGTTGGGGCCGGTGTACTTACCACCGACGAGGGTTGGAATTTGAACCAGTTCCTTCATGAGTCCGACGGCGTCGTAGTTGGGGTTGAGGAGGTAGACGAGCAGCGGGAAATCGCCGACGGCGTTCGCCAACGCTTCGAAGTAGTGATAGAGGGATGTCCAGTTGGGGTAGAGGGGGGGCATGATGCTGCTGACACCAGCGGCACCGCTGTCCTTAGCATGGAGGGCGAGATCGATGGCGTCGTGCGCGGAGACCGCGCCAACGTGGGAGATGATCTGGATGCGCCCGCGCGCTTGGTTGACAGCCGTTTCGACCATGAGTTTGCGATCCGCGACGGGGAGGAAGATCCCTTCACCGGTGGTGCCACCGACGAACAGGCCATCCACTCGTTTGTCGATGAGGTATTCGACCAGATCGCGCAAGACCGGCACGTTGACCCGATGGCTTTCGGTGAACGGCGTGACGAGCGCTGGCCAAATCCCTTTGAACGTAGGCATCAATGAACTCCTTTTGTATAAAACTGAGGCGAAATGCCCCAGAAAAGAACCGCATTTAAGTGTTTCTTTATGAGGATGAGCAAAATGGGTTTGATCATCCGGAAGGGGGAAGCGGGAGCTTTGAGCGATGCTAACCCTTTATTAAACAGGGTACACGAACTCGAAGGTGATTGCCAACCCACTGGGCTGGGATGGAACGCAGATGCGGGCGGAAGGGCAGGCGGGAAGCAGGCTGTGAACTGCCGCCGGGATTGGCGGCGGGAAGGGGCGTAATTGGCGCGCGTTTATGTCGTTTTGCGGCGGGAAGCAGGGTGAGAGCCGCTTTTGGCTGCGGGAAATACGGTGTTGGCTGCCACCGCGCCGCCAATCCTGCCATATGGGCGGCTGTGAGCGGGGATGCCGCCGACAAAACGCGGTGCGGAGCAGGCCATTTGCGGGAAGACGGGAAACTGCCGCAGACAAACGCCGCCAATCCCGCCAAAAGGGAGGTTGGGGGAGATCAAGCGGCGATGGAACATGAGAGGGGACTCCTGATGGTATTCGAGATTCTATTGTAGAACAAAAGAGCTGATTATGTCAAGAGAGAAGTGACGGGTTAAGCTGCAATGAAAAGCGTGATACACTATGGGAGAATGCGAACAAGTGAGCGATTGAGGGATGATGCAACTTTCGCTGTTTGAGGAACGACATGAATATGACGCGGGGGCGCTGGAACGCTGCTTGCGGGCGGAC
>JAFLCH010000313.1 GCA_017303775.1 Anaerolineae bacterium
ATTTCCTCAAGCTCAAGCGCTTCGGCTACAGCGACGCCCACATCGCCCAACTGCTCGCCGTCACCGAACAGCAGGTGCGCACCTATCGCAAATCGCTCGGTGTCATCCCTTCATACTACCGCGTCGACACCTGCGCCGCCGAGTTCGAAGCCCACACCCCCTACCTCTACAGCACCTACGAAGAAGGCGACGAAAGCCAGCCCACCACCAACCCCAAGGTCATCGTCCTCGGTGGCGGCCCCAACCGCATCGGGCAGGGCATCGAGTTCGACTACTGCTGTGTTCATGCCTGTTTCGCCTTGCGTGACCTCGGCTACGAAACCATCATGGTCAACTGCAACCCCGAAACAGTCAGCACCGACTACGACACAGCCGATCGCCTCTACTTCGAACCCTTAACCGCCGAAGATGTCCTCAACATCATCGACGCCGAAAAACCGGATGGTATCCTCGTGCAGTTCGGCGGCCAAACCCCCCTCAACATCGCCCGCGCCCTCCACGAAGCCGGTGCGCCCATCTGGGGAACATCCTACGAAACCATCAACTTGGCCGAAGATCGCAAGCACTTCAACGCCCTCATGAACCAGCTTGAAATCCCTCAGCCCGAAGGCGGCACGGCCATCACCCGCGACGAAGCCCTCACCGTCGCCAATCGGGTCGGCTATCCCGTCCTCGTCCGCCCCAGCTATGTGCTCGGTGGTCGCGGCATGGAAATCGTCTTTGATGACGCCGCCCTCATTCAGTGGCTCGATACCAACATCGAATGGAACGGTCATCCCGTCCTCATTGACCGCTTCTTGGATGACGCCTTCGAGGTCGACGTCGATGCTCTCTCCGACGGTCAAATCGTCACCGTCGGCGGCATCATGGAACAAATCGAGGAAGCCGGCATCCACAGCGGCGACTCAGCTTGCGTCCTCCCGCCCTACAAAATCACCCGTTACCACCTCGAAATCATCCGCGAATACACCGAACGCATCGGCCTCGCCCTCAACGTCAAAGGCTGCTTCAATATTCAATTTGCCATCAAGGATGAAATCGTCTACGTGCTGGAAGTCAACCCGCGTGCCAGCCGCACCGTCCCCTTCGTCAGCAAAGCCACCGCTGTCCCGCTCGCCCGCTATGCCGCCGGGATCGCGGCTGGCAAAACCCTCGAAGATCTCAACTTCCTCGCCGAACCCATCGTAGAAGGCAACTTCATCAAGGAAGTCGTCCTACCCTTCCAGAAGTTCCCCGGTGTCGATGCCCGCCTCAGCCCCGAAATGCGTTCGACGGGCGAAGTCATGGGTCACGCCTCCAGCTTCGGTCATGCCTACGCCAAGTCGCAAATGGCCGCCAACTCACCGCTGCCCCAATCCGGCACGGTCTTCATCAGCGTCAACGACTACGATAAAGCCGCCGCCCTCAAAATCGCCCGTGACCTTCACCAGCTCGGCTTCAGCCTCACCGCCACCGCCGGGACGGCTGCCGCTTTCTCTGCTGCCGGTCTGCCCGTCGCCACCGTCAAGAAGGTCAGCGACGGCGCGCCCAACATCGTCGACTCCATCCGCGCCGGTCAAATCGACCTCATCATCAACACACCGCGCGGCGGCAAAGCCCACGAAGATGGTTACCTCATTCGCGGCACAGCCATCGCCTACGGCGTCCCCATCATCACCACCCTCACCGGAGCGATGGCCGCCGTTCAAGGCATCCGTTCCCTCCGCCAGAAGCCGCTCCGTGTCCGCAGCCTCCAACTGCACCACACCCCCGCCTGATCGCGGGTCATTACCGGGGGCAGATCATCGCGTCTGCCCTCACAACCCTTTGCTCAAAACCTCGTCCCGCAGCCGCGCGAAATCCGCCTCGGAAATCTTTCCTTTATTCCGCGCCTCTTGCAATTCATACAGCTTTCGGCTCAATGTAGTGCTGTCGTCCCGCCCGCCCACATTGAATGTCGGAATCGCAATATCCCCGCCTGCCTTTGCCTCCACCGGTTGTGGCATCAGCACCGTCTTGTTCGCTTTCCCAACCGCCCGCGACACCCCGAAGATCAGCAAGAACAACCCCGCTATGAACGGAAGCAGGAACCCCAACATCGACACCCCCATCCAATCATCCGTTACCTCGCGCTCAAGCCCCCGCTCGTTCACGCAGTACACCGACATCGAGTAACTGGTCTCGCCCTGTCGGTTGCTGCTCACATACTGGTCGCGCCGGATTCGCTCATCGCTCACGCAAAGCACTTCCTCCAGCAGATCATCCACCACCGTGTCATCGCTCATAAACGGCATCACCGGCAGCACCACCAGCCCGCATAACCCAAAAAACGCCACAATCATCAACAGACATCCCAATCGTGCCATTCGCGCGTCCTTTCGCTCGTTCTCCATTCGTTCTCGTTGTTAAATCTACTCCAATCCACACCCCGCGCAACCGCTTCCCGAATCGCCCCGCAAAACGCACAAACCATTTTCTAACCATCCGCCAACCGTCTTAACAATCTCGCTCCCTCAAAAAGTTAGAAAATTCGTCGCCAAATAGTGACCATTTGGTAACCCTAAACCAGATCATTTGTGCTATGATGGTTCTGAAGTCATCAGACTCGCATTAATCCTCCCTCGCGTGCGGGGGAGGCCTGTGAGCGTCAGCGAACAGGGAGGGGGTTCTTTCCCCTGCGCATCTTAACAACCATATACCGGCGACCACATCAGCACACCATCCGCGCCGCCGCTAACCCCTCCGCAAGGGTCTGGTCTAGTAAGGACGCCATACATGGCGTCCGGCATCACACCACGCCCGACCACATCGGCACACTGTCCCCATCATGCCCCGTGTGGCGGCCATGTCCACGCCATCTGTATTTTTCCTCCCCTAACGCCTTGGGGGAGGAAGCGCGTAGCGCAGGAGGGGGTATTCCCGCCGCATTTTTCAGCCACGCCGCCGCCGCTGCCGCCGCCAACCCCTTGGCAGCGGTCTGGAATCCCCCTCAGTAGGCCTATTCGCTCTTATAACTGCCTACTGAAGATGGGGAACTCGAATTTGGCACTCCGCTGCCAATGCCACTGCCGCCACTGCCGCCATTTCCCCTCAAAAATGGCCGAAATCGCCGCTGCCTTGCACCTTTCTCCCTCGTTCCCGCCGCCTTTTTTGTCGGCGACGACGACGACGACGACGACAAACGCACCACCCCGCTGTTGACGCCGCCGCTGGTAAGGTACAATTCCGGCATCTTATTCCGCTTTCCCGATGAATGACCTACAGGAGACACCGCCACCATGCCCACCACCCACACCTTCACCCCCACCCACTATTACAGCACCATCGGCTCGCATCCCCCCGTCCTCCAGATCGCCCCCGGCGACACCGTCCTCACCACCACCATCGACGCATGGGGCATCGACTCCAACGACCAGAAGGTCGCCGAAGGCCCCAACCCCATGACCGGCCCGTTCTACATCGAAGGCGCGCAGCCCGGTGATACCCTCGTCGTTCACTTGGATCGTCTCCGCCCCAATCGCAGCACCGGCTGGGGGCGTCCCGGCCTCGCTCAAAATGTCGTCGATCCCGCCTACGTCCCCCAGCTTCCCTCGCGTGATCTGCTCACCTACTGGAATCTCGATCTCACCGCTGGCACAGCCTCCCTTGCCGAACCCATGGGCGCGCTCGGCAGCCTCACCCTCCCCATCAACCCGATGATCGGCTGTTTCGGGGTCGCCCCCGCCGATGGTCAGGCCATCTCAACCGCCACCTCCGCCGAACACGGCGGCAACATGGACTATAACGGCTTTGTCGAAGGCACCACCGTCTACTTCCCCGTCTTCCAACCCGGCGCGCTCTTTCATCTCGGTGATGGTCACGCCCTGCAAGGTGACGGCGAAATGTCCGGCACGGGTGTCGAAACCTCCTTTGAAGTGCAGTTCACCGTAGACCTGTTGCGTGGGGTTCGTTCCGGTTGGCCGCGTGGCGAAAACGCCGACTACATCTACACGGCCGGTAACGCCCGCCCCCTCGACCAGTGCGTCCAGAACGCCACCACCGAAATGCTCTTCTGGTTGCAGCAGCGCTACGGTTTCACCGCCGCCGAAGCCAATCTCCTCCTCGGCTACACCGTCGAGTACCAGCTTGGCAACATGTTCGATCCGGCCTACACCATGATCTGCCGCATCGCCAAACGTTACCTGCCTGCCTGAGCGAACCGTAATTCAGAGATTACATCAAGGGGCGTATCCCCCTTGCGCTTCCAAAATCAAACCGCCGGTTTTCAACATCGGCGGTTCTCGAATCCATGCGACCGAATCGCGCTCAACCATAGGCTGTAAATCACACCATGTCCGCGCTCATTCAGATTTTTGTCGATAACATTCTGCCCATTCTGTTGATTGCGGGCGTTGGCTTCACCATCAAACGCCGCTTCGATGTTCACCCCCGCACCGTCAGCACCTTGCTCTTTAACGTCTTTTCTCCCGCCCTCGTCTTTAGCCAGATTCTCAAGAGCGACATCGGTGGGGATGAATTTATCCGCATCTTCTTGGGGACGATCATCTTCCAAGTCGCCATCGCCCTCATCGCCCTCGTCGCCGCCACCCTCCAACGCACCACCCCCGGCGAACGCGCCAATCTCATGATCGCCA
>JAFLCH010000314.1 GCA_017303775.1 Anaerolineae bacterium
GCCGGCAACCGGGGCTGCCATCCGAGCGGCATCTTCAACGACGGCAGTGATACACGCTGAGCGACACTGAAAGCAAAAAGGGTGTGGTCAAATGATGAGGCCACACCCTTTTCGATTCTCGTGTTGAGACGCCGGGACGATCAGTCCTTGCGCAGACGGGTTAAACCCTGATAGGCGGGGTTGCCCTGAATGTGCTGGAAGCGTTCGCTGCCCCCATCGGTGTGCCATTCGACGCAGAACATGCCATTCGCATCGGTATAGGCCAGCGCCGGACGCATCATGAGCATCTGACGCACCACGCCGATGAGTTCCTTCACTTCACGCCCGGAGCGCAGGATAAACCACTTGCCCGGTTGGTATTCAAACTCGACCGGCATACCGTTCCAGATACCTTCCAGCTTGATGGGCGCGGTGAACTGGGTGCAGGTCATGGAAAGCCCTTGCAGGCGGTTCTTCCAAAGGGTGTGGTTCACCCGTTCTTCGATGAAATACGGGCGGGGTTCAGGCGTGGTATAAAACCAAGTTCGCGAATCTGTTGCCATGAGGCGCGTCTCCGTCAGTGTAAAACATCATGCGACCTAGTGTACACCAAATCGGGACAACTTTCGAGGTGTGCGGATGGTAAAAAAAGGAGCGAACGCAACGGTTCGCTCCCCACGCAGCAGTGTATAAAGGATGTGCGTCAGTCCAAGAGGCGGCGACGCCCGAAAATGATCGAGACCACGAACAGGATGAGAAATAGGAAGAACAAGAATTGGGCGATACCGGCGGCTGTACCGGCGATGCCGCCGAAACCGAAGATGGCGGCGATGATGGCAACCACGAAGAATAAAAGTGCCATGTTAAGCATTGTCGTCTTCTCCTCTACTGATCTTCAATATCAGATAGCCGAACATGACCCTACTATACGGCAGCACGGACGGGAGTTGATGAGGGAGGTGGGGGTATTTGTGTTAGGAGAGGTGGGCAGGTGGGGAATAGGCATGGACGCCCGTGAGCATCCATGCCCTGTGGTTTACTAGAAAGGGTTGAATGGGTCAGGCACAATGTGGTCGGCGCCGGCTAAGGCTGCGATGAGAGTCATCACCTCGGATTCACGGGCGGCGGTGGGCAGGGTATGGGTGGCGCGGTCGCTCCATACCGGATCGTCGCTGAGGACGATGATGGGCACGGCGATGGACGAGAGGTGAAAGTGGACTTCATGCGCCAGTTCCGGTACGGCGTCCGCGTCGATGACGGCAATATCCGGCAGATAGGCGACGGCCATGCCGAGCGCGGTGAGGACATCCTGCGGATCGTACAGATGCCAGCCCAGCGGGGTGATGGCCTGCTTGAGGCTTTGGCTGCGGGCGGGTTGTCCTACGAATAAGATGAGGGGGTGTTCAGCGGACATCAGGTAACTCCTTCAGCTATGGAAACTGGATTTTAGCAGCGGATTACTAACGAAACGGGAATGGATGGTTAAGCCTGTAATAACAAAAACGTCCGGTTTGCGCCGGACGTCCCATGAATGAGGAACACGCGGTGCTAGTCGTCTTCGCAATGATCGCGGTTGCGCAGCTCGGTTTCGATCAGCTTTTCGCGCCCGTAGGCCGACCGTTCACTGTAGTAACGGGTGGGCAGCCCATCCTGACGTCCGGCACGATGACAGGGGATGAGGATGGCAGTCGGGTTTTTATGGACGGCTTCGGCGACCGCACGGGCGGCTCGCGGATGGCCGATGGCAGCGGCAATTTCACCATAGGTGCGGGTTTCGCCGTAGGGAATATCCATGAGCGCCTGCCAGACCTTCCACTGGAAGGCGGTACCCTGAATATCCAGCGGCAGATCGAGATGCGCCTTGTTCCCGTTGAGATGACCGAGCAGGCCAGCCACCCAGTCGCAGAACGGGCCGGTGTTGCGTTCCAACGTGGCAGCCGGATATTCGAGCCGCAGCACATCTTCCAATTCGCTGTCATTGCGCCCGATGTGAACCGCACAGATGCCGCGCGGAGTCATGGCAACCAGCACCCGCCCCAGATGGCAGTTGTGGATGCTGTAGGTGATGTGCATCCCTGTCCCGCCCTTGCTGTAAACGGCGGGGGTCATGCCCAACTTTTCCGGCGCGCGTTCATACAGGCGGCTGCTGGAGCCGTAACCGGCGTTGTAGAGCGCGCTGGTGACCTTTTCACCCCCACGCAGCCGTTTCTTCAACTGCTTCAGACGGTGACTTTCGGCATACTGGCGCGGGGTGATGCCGACGATACGCTTGAAGGTACGCTGCAAGTGGAAGGGACTCATGTGGAAGGCCGCGCCCATTTCGTCGAGTGTGGGCGTTTCCGACTGGCAGGACTGGATGTAACGCGCCACACGGTTCGCCAGATCAACCTCAAATTGGTGAGCTTTTTTGCGTTCGGCTTTGTTGTTTAACACCATACTCCCTCCCAATTATGACAGTGTATGGTACGTTGTGAACCCTGTCTATCCGATTCTTGCGCAGGGAAACAGCGGCTCAATCTAATGCGCTCTATGCTGTTGCCGATGTGTCCAAGCAGGCCGGTCTTACGAGCGGAGCGCCGGAATCACCTGCTCGCCGAGGATGCGAATTCCCGCTTCCGGAATCAGGCCGTGCGGGGTGCCGAACTCGATGCGGCCTGCGCCGGCGGCGAAACAGCGCTCGGCTTGGGCGATCAGGTCGGCGGCGCTGCCGGAGAAGGCGAAGCGATCCAGCAAGTCGTCAGAAATGAGGCGCGCGCCGTCCACAAATTCGCCACGGTCAGCGTGACCCCGCAGCCGTTCGACCAATTCCGGCTCAATCTGTACCGTGGGGTCGAGCGGAGCGACCACCGGCAGATACAGCACGGCTGCTTCACGCGCTGCCTGCCGCGCTGCCGCCCGATCTTCATCCACCACCGTGACCGCGCCCAATACTACACGGGTGCTGCCCAATTCGCGTCCGGCAGCCACTTCGCCTTCCGCGATGTAACCTTGAATGACGGCGATCACATCCGGATTGGCCGAGCCGCCGACCTTGACCTCATCCGCCAGTTCGCCCGCCAGCGCACACAGCTTCTTGCCCCACGAGCCGATCATGACCGGGACGGGCGCGGTGGGCAGTGGATAGGGCGCGCGCACATGAGGCGCGATGCGGTAGATTTCACCCGCATAGCCGCCGGACGCGCCGCTGAGGATCTGGCGCACGATCTCGATGGTTTCGCGGATGGCTTGAATGGGGCGGTTCACTTCCGTCACACCGTGATCTTCCAGCCACGCGCCGCGCGCGATGCCCAGATACGCGCCGCCGGGAGCAAGGCTGGCGAGCAGAGCCGTATCAGCGGCAATGTCAACCGGCTGCATGCGCGAGGGCGACACAGCCGCCGGCCCCAAGCGCGCCCGCCGGATGTGCGGTGCCATCAACAGCAGCGGGCCATAACTGGGGTGGAAGGGCGCGTCACAGTAGACGCTGACGGCATCGAAGTCGTAGCGATCCACCAACTGTGCCAGCGCCACATACTGCGCCGGAGTTTTATCGGTCTGGAAGGCGATACTGATTTCAGGCATACCTCGTCCTCACGGTTCGCTGATGGCACGGATGTAACGGTCGGCTGAACGCTGCAAGCGGGCATAAGCATCGCGCTTGGAGATGCCGCCGAAGGCATCATACATACGCTCGAAGGCATATGGCTGCAAGGCGCTGACGATGGCGCGCACCTTCGAGGCGGACAGCGGGATCAGATTGGGATAGCTATACATAAAACTCATGTAACGCGAATCGGATACGACATCGATGGTGTCGGCGCACAGCACCACGCCGCGCCCGTCTGCGCCCTGCTGCCAGTGCAGTACGGTTGCGCCTTCGAAGTGCCCGCCGCAGTGGACGATGTTCACGCCTTCCGCCAGCGGCAGTGTGCTGCCCTCCCACAATTGAATGGCGGGGTCTGGCCGCAAAATCCAGTCCCGATTCCCGCTGTGAATATACACCGGCACATGACCGAAGGCATGACTCCATTCGACCATGGTGCTGTGATAGTGCGGGTGGGAAACGGCGATGGCTTTGATGCCGCCCAAGTTCTGGATGGCTTGAATGGTGGCGTCGTCCAGCAGCGTGATGCAGTCCCAGAGGATGTTGCCCTGCGCCGTTTGCACCAGAAAGGCGTATTGACCGATGCCCACGCGCGGTTCGGATTTGATGCGCCACAGGCCGGGTTCCAGCGCTTCGATGATGTTGCTGTGGTGCGGGCGCAGCGCTTCCAGCGTCGTCCACTGCTGCCCATCCGGGTTGATGTACTGGCGTTCGTCAGTGCAAACCGGGCAGTGATCGGGCGGCTGCGGGGTGTCGGGGTACTGGTTGCCGCAGGTCACGCAGATAGGGTAAGGCATCAGGTCAATCCTCCTCGCGGGTTGGTATTCTAATGTGGATTGTATCGCAGACCCATGCGCTGCCCTCCGCCATCGGAGGGAGGCCGGTGCTGTCCTTTCGACCAGTGGGCGTTACAGCGTCACCACCACCTGTGACGGATCACCCAACTGCCCGCGTGCCAGCGTTTCACAGATGCCGGAGAGGATCTGTACCGTCAGCCGGTGCGACTGGAAGTGGGAAGGGCCGGCGCGCCGTTCCAGAAAGTCGAGG
>JAFLCH010000315.1 GCA_017303775.1 Anaerolineae bacterium
CGCCCGAATGGGAATCCTACTACTTCTCCACAGGTTATACCCGCAGTTGGGACATCATCCCCCAACTCGACACGACAGCCCCCATCCTCACCATTCGCGGCGGCACCACCGACACCCTCACCGTCGAATCAGCCGCCCGCATGCGCGAACTGCTGCCCCACATGACCTATGCCGAAGTACCGGGGCATGGGCATCTCTTCCCCCAAACCGCCCCGGAACAAACCGCCGCCATCATCCTCGACTGGCTCAAAACACAGGGGGCATAACGCCCCCTCACGCACATCACGCCCGCTTGGATGCGATCCAATCAATCGTCTTCGTCGTCAGCCGGTCGAGTGCCTCAACACTCTGCGCGATATGTTCCTCTTTCGTGTCCTCAATCTTATTGTGCGAAATCCCGTACAAACTCTGCACGAAAATCATGATCGTCGGCACACCCGCCCGTACCATTTCCGCCGCGTCATGCAGCGGGCCGCTCGGCAGCCGGTGCGAAACACCCGCCGTCTCCAGAATCGCCTGCTCACAAAACTCAATCAGTTGCGGGTCGAAGGGCAGCGGCTGAATCTGCCACAGCTTGCTCCACTCCACCCCGATATGTTCATCCTTCGCCACCTGCTCGCTGTAATCCTTCGCCTCTTGCAGCATCGCCGCCAGTTCCGCCGGATCAAGATGCCGTTGATCGAGCGTCATATAAGCATCAGCCACCACCGAGGTCACAATCCCCGGCTTTGTCTCCACCCGTCCCACCGTGCATACCCCGTGATGCCGCTTAGCGATCTCCCGAATCTCCAGATGCAGCTTGGAAACACCCCCCAGCGCATCCTTCCGCTTATCCATCGGCGTCGAGCCGGAATGTGCCGCCTGTCCGGTGAAGCGGATGCCATGCCGTTCCACGCCCACCGTCCCCAGCACCACCCCCAGCGGCAGCCCCATGCTCTCCAACACTGGCCCCTGCTCAATATGCAGCTCCAGATACGCCTTCGCCGTCCGCAGTTGCTGATGTGCCTCCAGCGCCATATCCAGACTCACATCAAAATTCGCCAGCGCATCCTCCAACCGGATGCCGTCCTTATCCTTCAAATCGCGCACCTCGTCCGGATTCAACGTCCCCGAAGCCGCGCTCGAACCCAACAAACTACGTCCGAAGCGCGCCCCTTCCTCGTCCGCCCAATCCACCAGCCGTACCGTCACCGGCGGCTTGCCTTCACTCGCCAACCGCCGCAGCACTTCCAATCCGGCCAGCACGTTCAAACAGCCGTCCAACCAACCGCCGTTCGGAACCGAGTCCATATGCCCGCCGATCAGCACCGCGTCATCCGACTCGCCCTTCAGCGTCGCCCACACATTCCCCGCCTCATCCGTCTCGATGCTGACAGGCAGTTCCTCCAGCTTTTTACGCAGCCACGCGCGCGCTTTCGCCCACGTATCCGTCCAGGCCACCCGCTGCGCGCCGTCAGCGTCGCCCGTCAGCGCCCGCAAATCCTTCAGTTCTTCAATCGTCCGTTGAGGGTTAAGTGTAGACATGCCTTTCCTCTTTCCATGAAGCCGCTCGATTTAACGGCTTCCGAGTATAACGCGATTCGCCGTTCACAGCAGAGCCATACCCCCGCCCGCCGGAATAACGCTTGCCAGATGCCCATCACCGGTGGCAACATTACCCCCATACCAGCCGGAGTCTCATCAGGAGCGCCCGTGAAAACCATCATCATCGCCTCAACCAATCCCGTCAAAATTCAGTCCGCCCTCGCCGGTTTCCGTCTCATGTTTCCCGCCGAATCCTTCACCGCCCACGGCCTATCCGTCCCCTCCGGCGTCAGCGATCAACCCATGACCGACGAAGAAACCCTCCAAGGAGCCATCAACCGCCTCACCAACGCCCGCCAGTCCCACCCCGCCGCCCACTATTGGGTCGGTATCGAAGGGGGCTGCGAAGAAAAACACGGCGAACTGCTGGCCTTCGCATGGGTCGTCATCGCCGCCCACGACGCATCCCCCACCGGCAAAGGCCGCACCGGCGCGTTCTGCCTCCCGCAAGAAGTCGCCGAACGGGTGCGGCAGGGCATCGAACTAGGCATCGCCGACGACCAAGTTTTCGGGCGCACCAACTCCAAACAATCCAACGGAGCCGTCGGCCTCCTCACCGCCGACCTCATCGACCGTCAGCGCTACTATGAACACGCCGTCATTCTCGCCCTCGTCCCCTTCAAAAATCCCGCCCTCCGCTGGCTCTAATCCGCCCGACTATCGACTAAACACACACCCTGCGGCATAATCCCACTCCTATGACCATCTTCAACAGGCCGGTCTCTCGGCAAACCTTCATCACCTGCATGACCGCCGTGCTCCTGCTCGCGGCGCTCTTTCGCATCTACCACATCATCCAGCGTCCCATCTGGACGGACGAAGGCACGACCACCTTCAACCTCTTTCACTTCAACGGCCAGACCGATCTCATCAGCGGCCTCGCCGCCCGTGACCATCACCCGCCCCTCTATTACCTCATGCTTCAGGGCTGGGTCGCCCTCACCGGAGACTCCGTCTTCGCCATGCGCTATTTCGCCGCGCTCGTCGGCATCCTCGCCGTCGCCCTCATGGTTCCCCTAGCCCGCGTCTTTGCCTCCGGTCATCCCCGTAGCTTCATCCTCCCCATCGCCGCCGCCCTCATGCTCGCCCTCTCCGATCCCGACATCGACCTCTCGCAGGAAATCCGCTTCTACACCCTGCGCACCCTCTTCATTATCCTCAGCGCCTTCTTCTACCTCCGTTGGCTCAACCGTCCCACCCATCGCCGCGCCCTCCTATGGCTGCTCGCCAACGTCGCCATCCTCCACACCAACTATCAAGGCGCGTTCATCATGCTCTTTGAAGGGCTTCATGCCCTCATCTACCTGCGCGGCAAGCAGCGCCTCACCGCCCTAGCATGGCTCGCCGCCGCCGGCATCATCTTTCTGCCGTGGTTTCTCGGCTATGGCATCGGTCAGTTCGACAATGAACAGGGTGTCAACTCCACCCTCCCCTCAACATGGGAGACCTTCGTCGAACTCGTCTATAAATTTCTGGGGCGTCAGTGGCCGCTCATCGTGGGCTTGATGCTGCTCGGCCTGCTCGCCTACCGCCCCCTCGCGAGGCGCAAATGGCTGCCGGATGATCGTGCCGCCCTGCTCATCATGTGGGTCGGCCTCACCCTCATCATCAGCTTCGTCGCCAACGAATGGTTCAGCATCCTCTCGCCCCGCCGCGTCATGCTCATCTCACCGGCCATCGCCCTGCTTGTCGCCCGTGGCCTGCTCCATTTCACCCCCTCAACCCGCCTCTTTTTGCTGGTGGTCATCGTCGCCTACTGCGTCACCACCGTGGACGACTACTATCCCAAAGCTCCGTGGGACAGAGTCGGCGCGGACATGGGGCGCTATGCGCAGTCCGGCGACATGGGTCTCATGGAAATCTACTACGACGACACCGTGCTCTACTACTACACCGACCACACCATGCCCCCCGGCACAGTCGTCAAATCCCTCCGCATGTGGCGGCAGTTCGAGCCGCAAACCTATCCTGCCGGCGTCCTCGACCTCCTCCGCCAGCACAACACCGTCTGGTTCACCCACTGGAGTCCCGACCAATCCGGCTTCCAATTCCTTCAAGAAACCGGTCACGTCCAAACCGCCCTCATGACCACCTATTGGGGGACGAACGCCCTCAACGCTTACCGCTTTGATGTCATCCAACCGCAGCCCGTCGTGGATTTCACCAATGGGATGCGCTTGCGTCAGTTTGAAATGATTCCGGAAAAAATGCGTGTGGATTTGTGGTGGTCAGCCAGTGCGGCTCTGGATAAGGATTACAGCGTATCCGTCTTTCTCTTGGATGCATCCGGTCAGCTCGTCGCCCAGCACGACAGCTTCCCCTTCGAAAATAACCGTCCCACCACCAGTTGGCGTGTTGATGAAGTCATCTACGACCCCCACGCCCTCCAGCCTGCCGATCTTCCCGCCGGAACTTACACCGTCGCCGTCCAGTTGTACACCTACTACGACGGCCTCAAATATCCCACGCTTCAAGGTGACGACTGGTACGTACTCGGCACTATTCAACGCTGAGGGCATATCACCCGACATGCCCTCAGCCACGAACCCTAGATGCTCACCGGTGACGAGCCGCTGACGCTGGAACTCCCTTGTTCCACCACGCGCTTCACCAGCGCCAGATCCGCCTGCGAAACCACGCCCGTCTTAATCGAATTGCCGCGTCCCTTGCGTTGGAAGTGTTGAATATCCAGATAAATATCCTTATTCCCCACCCCGCCCGTCGCGGACTGCCGCATATAAACTTCCAGTCGCGGATACTTGATGTCCTCGTGGGTCAAAATCGTCCCCGCCCGCTGGTAGTCCCCGTTCTTCAGCGCGTCCAGTACATCCTTCCGCGCCTTCGCCGGAGCAATCGCGAAGAACTGCGGCGGCCCATACCACGCGTTATCCTCTTCATCAAATGGCTGCCGTGCCTCTTTCGCCGCGATCCACGCCGCGAACCCTGCCGCCAGCAGGAACTCAATCACCCAGTACCCCCATACCAGTTCATCCTTCAGCTCAAGCCCGCTGCTGCTGCTCGAAGC
>JAFLCH010000316.1 GCA_017303775.1 Anaerolineae bacterium
GCGTTCGCTCGTGCCACCACCACAGCGGATCAATGTAAATGCGCTGTCGGATGAAATCGACAGACGGTTGGTGCAGGGCAGGCAGCGCCGCCAATAACTTGAGCAAACTGCTTTCTGCCGCCTCGCCCAATCCCACCTCATGCAGCAGTTCGCTGTTGTTGGCGATGAACAAACTGCGCACCTCGGCTTCTCGTAATCCCGTTAGGCTCGTGCGGTAGCCTTCGTCCAATGCCACCCCGCCGCCATGTCCTCCCTCGGCGTAAATCGGCACACCCGCCAGCGCCAGCGCCTCCACATCCCGCAGGATCGTCCTCCGCGAAACACCCACTTCAGCCGCCAGTGCCGCCGTCGTCATCTTTCCGCCCGTTTGCAGCCGCATCATGATCGCCAGCAGTCGGTCAGCCCGCATCCATTCCCCCCCCGAATTTCAAACCCGAATTTTGGGTGACATAAGGTGTCACTCAAGCATTCTATCATGAGATCAGAGTTCACGTTTAGCCTACGAAAGGATCAATTCACATGACACCCTCAACCACCGGATACATCAATATCGGCGATGCCAATCTCTACTATGAAATCGCCGGAGAAGGCTCGACCATCGTCTTGGGTCATGCCGGTTTTGTGGATAGTCGCATGTGGGATGCGCAGTGGTCGCTGTTAGCATCACACTATCGCGTCGTTCGTTTCGATCTGCGCGGCTATGGCCGTTCGGATCGCGCCCATGCTCCGGTCTCGCGCCGCCACGATCTCGCCCGTTTTCTCGATGCCCTTCACATCGACCATACGGCGCTCATCGGTTGCTCGCTCAGTGCCGAAGCCATGCTCGATTTCGCGCTCGAACACCCATCCCGTGTATCCGCCCTCGCTCTCATCTCCGCTGTACCATCAGGCTTTGAACTGCAAGGGGAACCGCCCCCGCATCTTTTCGAGATGATCGGCGCGCTCCAATCCAATGACCTTGAACAAGCCTCCGAATATCAATTACGGCTTTGGCTCGACGGCATGTTTCGCCAGCCCCATCAAGTCGACTCAGCCTTGCGTCAGCGCGTCGCCGAGATGAATCGCATCGCCGTTGCCAACGGCACATGGCTCATTGCCGATTCACAGCCAGTCGATCCGCTCACCCCGCCCGCCCTCGACCGTCTTGCTCAACTCACAACACCCACCCTCATAGTAACCGGTCAGCTCGACCATCCCGAACTGCTTCGCGCTGCTGATGTCATGGCCGCCAGCCTCCCCCATGCTCAAAAACACATCATCCCCGCCGCGGCGCACCTTCCCTCCATGGAACAACCGGCCATCTTCAACCCCGTCTTACTCAACTTCCTCAACACAGCGATCTGAAACAAATAGGGGAGGCCAATCACCAGCCTCCCCTCCCCAAAAACCTGACGCTTAACCACCGGACTTTTTTCAGGGCTGAGTTTTATCGCATTTTAGGTTATGATGGTCAACTGTTATAGAAAAATGCTTCTACCGGAGAATTAGCCATGAAACGATTCATTCCGGCACTATGTTTGGTGCTCATCCTGCTTCTCACCGTAGGCGGTGCTGCTGCGCAGACCACCGACACTACTACCACCACCACCGGAACAGCCTCCAGTGTGACGATCTTTTTCGTCGCCTGCGAAAATCAGGCGGTAGTTAACCTCAGCGGAACCATGGAATCCGGCCTCGACCTCTACTATCAGGTCTTCTCCGGCCCGTCCGCCAGCGGCACATCCCTCACCTCGCTCCGTCAGGTGCAGGTCGATGGAGCTTATGCCGTCAGTGAAGTCATCCCCTTCAGTGGGGGCACAATTCCCGCCGGTAGCTCCGGCAGCGTCAAGGTATTCATGGCGCGTGAAGGCAACTCCGCCAGCACCGCCAGCGATATCTTCACCGCCACCGATGTGCAGGATGGTTGCAACAACCCCCAGAACTCCACCGTCTCCAGCGTAGACGCCGGAGCAGGGGCGACCACGACCACCACCACCGCCGGCAGCAACATTCGTTCGCCCTTCGGCGGCGTCATTAACTTCGGTGTCCCCGTCGTCACACAGGGTGAAGTCGTCCTCGGTGCGCGCCAGCCCGTCAACTCCAACCGCTCCAGCACCCCCGGCGTCATCTTCGCCGAATGCGACAGCTATCTCCCCGGCGCGGCTCCCGGCCTCCTCTACGACAACGACAACATCGTTATCTTCTGGTCATGGTACGCCCGCACCGAAGCCCAAACCTTCGACCACATCGCCAAAGCCCAGTACAGCGTAACCCTCAATCGTGCCCCGCTGGTCGAAGTCGTCACCAGTCCCGTACAAAAGCTCGGCACCAACTTCTGGGTCTTCTACACCGCCAACATCGGCAACCTCAGCCCCGGTCAATATGGCGTCGAATACCGGCTCACATGGTCGGAAACGACCACCGACGGCTACGATGATTTCGGCCCCGGCACCAACAACGTCGAGCAGTATTCCACCTGCTCCTTCACCATCGAACGCAATCCCGATGGTGCGACGGTGGCCTACAGCAACATGTACAGCCTGCGCTAGGTCGCATTTCTTGTTATAACGCTGTGAGGGCGCACATCAACGCGCCCTCATAATTTTCTAGGTACATCAACCGTATGCCGACCCTCGCTGAACAGGCCGCCTCCCTCTTTCAACTCACCCTCACGCCGCAGCAGGCCGCGCAGTTCGATTCCTACGCCGCCCAGTTGGCCGAATGGAACGAGCGCGTCAACCTCACCGCCATCGTTGCCCCCGAAGCCGTCCAACTGCGCCATTTTCTCGATTCGCTCTCCGTCGTCCGCGCCATCCAACCCTTCACCGGCATGCGCGTCGTTGATGTCGGCACCGGTGCTGGTTTTCCCGGCTTACCCCTCAAGATCGCCTTTCCCGATACTGTCCTCACCCTCATGGAAGCCACCGGTAAAAAGATCACCTTCCTCAACCACATCATTCAATCGCTCGGCCTCAAGCACACCACCACCCTCCATGCCCGTGCCGAAGAAGCCGGTCAAATGCGTGGTCAGCGCGCCGCCTACGATCTCGTCGTCGCCCGTTCCGTCGCCCGCCTGCCCGCTCTGCTCGAATATATGCTGCCCTTAGCCCGCGTCGGTGGAATGTGTGTTGCCATGAAAGGCGAAACTGCTGCCGAAGAAACCGCCGACTCCCGTCGCGCCCTCACCCTCCTCGGCGGCAAACTCGTCGATATAATCACCGTCCAACTGCCCGGCCTCGATGCGCCGCATTACCTCATTCGGGTCGAGAAAATCGCCCCCACGCCCTCCGCCTATCCCCGCAAACCCGGCACACCCACGCGCCAGCCGCTCGTCTGATCACCCAACCGTCACAGGTATTGCAGCACACTCTCCGGATACTGTCGTTTCAGTGACCGGTACACCCTGCACAGCATCAACAGCATCGGCAGCACCACCAGCACGATTAACACTGACCGTTCCAGCGCCGTCATCTCGAGCGGCGCAATCAGCGGACTCACCATTTCAATCAGCCGGATATGAATCACGTAGAAGAACAGCGCCGTCTGTCCCAGCATCGCCACCGTTTGTGCCGTTCGGGTCTGCTGCCACCCTTGCTGCATCCCCATCCCCGCGATCAGCAGCAGCGTCAGCCCTGTGTACAGCGATAAATACCCCACATCCGGCGGATGCTTCCCGAAGATGAACGGGTCAGCCGGATACAACCCTCCCACATCGCCCGCCAGCAGGTTCACCGCGAACACCGCCAAGCACCCCAACCCCAATCGCAGCGCCAGCTTGCTCCCGTCGCCCAATGGCCGCGCGCTCACAAACCCCAGCAGCACAATCGGCAGCCATGCCAGCGCCGGGAACTGCGTCTTCCACGTCAAATCTTCCACGCTCGGTGCCAGCAGCGCCGCCCGTATCAACGACTCTTCTTGCGGCCACGAGCCGCTCGCCGTCAGGCTGTAGTAGTACCACTGTGTACTCACCAGCGTCACCACCAGTACCACCACCAGCGCCCGCTTGCTCAAATACCGCAGTCCCGCCATCAAGCACACACAAATCCCCATCCCCGTCAGGACCGACAAATGCGTGCTGTAATACGGTTCGTTCCCCATCACGTTCATCACCGTCACATCCAGCGTGATGAGCACCACCCCCCGCACCACCAAAAATCGGCTGATCCGCCCCTCGCTCCAACCCCGCCGCCGTCGCGCCTCGCTGAACAGCGCCAGCCCCACACCCCCCAGCAGGAAAAATGCCGGCGTCGCCAACTGGAGCAGGAAACCCGGCAAGCTGTCCGGCAAACTCAACTGCGGCACGATCATATTGTCCCACCCGAACGCCACCCCGTAATCGAGGTCATCCAGCCACCAACTGCTGTGGCTGACCAGCATCAGCAGCATGGCAATCCCGCGCACCACGTCGAATGTCATCACCCGCGTCGTGCGGCCTTCACTGTCTGGCGGTCGCATCTCCATCGCCGCCGCGCTGTTCACACGTACCATAAATCCCTGTACAAACTGACCGTTCTATCAGTCGGAATCTATCAAATCATCCGCCCGATGGGAATAGTCATACCGTCCTGCCGCCCCCCCGACAGCCTTTACACATCAT
>JAFLCH010000317.1 GCA_017303775.1 Anaerolineae bacterium
GGGGGAGTCTTTGGAGCGGCGGGCTTCTTGAAACCACGGATGCTGGTCGGAGGTGTGGTTGAGCACCAGATCGACCATCAATTTCATGCCGCGCCGGTGTACTTCTTCCAGCGTGATCATGAAGTCTTCAAGCTGGCCGAAGGTTGGATTGATGCCATAGTAGCTAGCGACATCATAGCCATCATCTTTGAGCGGTGAGGGGTACATGGGCAGCAGCCAGATGCAGTCTACGCCCAACCACTGCAAGTAGTCGAGCTTCTGGCGTAAACCGGCGAAATCGCCATGTCCGTCCCCGTTGCTGTCGGCAAAGGCGCGCAAGTAAAGCTCATAAAAGACGGCATTATTATACCAACGCATCAGTACACTTCTCTTCACTCATACCGGATAGAATATTGGGGATATTATACTCCATCCGGTGGTGTATGTCGGCAAGCGGGATGTGCGGGGGGAAGGCAAGAGGGCTGACGTGACGGTGTGCCACTTCAGCCCTGTGGGAGGCAAGGGGTGAGCTTAGTCGTTGGCGATGAACACCGATTTGTATTCGCTGTAATGTTCGAGCGCGACCATCCCCTGTTCACGGCCAATGCCGCTTTGCTTCATGCCGCCGAAGGGGGCTTCGATGTGGACACTGCTGCTGCTGTTGATAGAGATCATGCCGGTTTCGAAGCTGCGGGCGACCCGCAGGGCACGGCCCACGTCGCGCGTCCAGACCGAACCGGACAGGCCGTAGGGCGAATCGTTGGCGAGGCGGATGGCTTCATCTTCGCCGTCAAAGGGCATGATGCCGACCACCGGCCCGAAAACTTCTTCTTGCATGATGCGCATGCCGGCGGTGACGTTGGTGTAGACGGCGGGGCTGAGGTAGTTGCCATTCGCCAGCGCGCCCTGTGGCACATCTCCGCCACACAGACGCTGTGCGCCTTCACTGTCGCCGATGTGGATGTAGTTCAACACGCTGTCGCGATGCTGCGGAGTGATGAGCGGCCCCATTTCGATGGTTTCGTCGGTTGGGTCGCCGACTTTCATGGTTTTGGTGCGGTTGACGAACTTTTCCACGAACTCGTCATAGATGGGACGTTCGACCAGAATGCGGCTGCGGGAACAGCAGTCCTGTCCGGCGTTGTCGTAGACGGCGAACAATGACGATTCGATGCAGGTGTCGAGCCGCGCATCTGCGAACACGATGTTGGCGGATTTGCCACCCAATTCCAGCGAGACACGTTTGATTCCATCGGCGGCCTGCTTCATGACGCCCATGCCGATTTCGGTTGAGCCGGTGAAGGAAATTTTGCGCACCAGCGGATGGGTGATGAGGGCGTTACCGGCGACGCTGCCTGACCCGGTGATGACGTTGAAAACGCCTTCCGGCAGACCGGCTTCCAAAGCCAGATCCGCCAGCGCTAAGGCGGAAAGCGGCGTGGCGCTGGCCGGTTTGACGACGACGGTATTCCCCATCGCCAGCGCGGGCGCGACCTTCCAGCCGGTGATGACCAGCGGGAAGTTCCACGGGATGATGAGCGCACAGACGCCCAGCGGCTCATGAAAGGTCATGTGGGTGCCGTTGGCGTTGACGGGAATGGTCTGCCCGTGTATCTTGTTGACGGCTCCGGCGTAGTATTCAAAGGTGTTGGCGACTGCGCCAATTTCACCGCGCGCGGCGCTGATGGGCTTGCCCCCGTTCGCCGACTCGATTTGCGCCAGCATCTCGGATTTTTCGCGGATGAGGTTGGCGATGCGCTGCAAGATTTGGCCGCGCTCACGGGTGCGGATTTGCTTCCATGCGCCAGCGGTGAAGCGGGCATGAGCCGTCTTCACGGCTTGATCGACATCGTGCGCGCTGGCCTGCGCCACCTGCGCGATCACTTGATTGTTCGCGGGGTTATAGGTCGGGGCGGTTTTACCGTCGCTGCTGGCAATCCGCTGTCCGCCAACAGCTAATCCTTCGAAGCGTGTTTCCTGTACCATGTTTTTACTCTATTCAGGGGTTACATAGGCGGCGGTGATGCCACCGTCAACCAAGAATTCAGTGCCGGTCACAAATGAGGATTCATCCGAGGCCAGATACAACGCGGCGTAAGCGATTTCCTTCGCTTCGCCGAAGCGTCCCATCGGCACATGCACCAGCCGCCGCTGCTTCTTTTCCTCGGTGTTGAGGAAGCTCATCAACAGTTCGGTGCGGAGCGGGCCGGGGCAGAGCGCGTTCACGCGGATGTTTTCTCGCGCATGGATCACGGCCAGCTCGCGCGTCATGGAAAGCACGCCGCCTTTGCTGGCGGTGTAGGCGAGCTGCGGGGTGGCCGCGCCCAACAGCGCCACGAAAGAGGCGGTGTTGATGATCGAGCCGCCGCCAGCACGACGCAGGGCGGGAATGCCATACTTGCAGCCCAAGAACACCCCTTTGAGATTGATGGCCATCGTCAGATCCCAGATGTTCTCTTCGGTGGTGATGGCGTTGTCGTCCGCGCTGTGCATGATGCCGGCGTTGTTGAAGAGAATGTTGAGCTTGCCAAAGGTGTCTTCGGCCACGCGCACCATGTTCTCGGAATCGCTGGCTTTGGAGACATCGGCATGGACATAGACGGCTTTGCCCCCGGCGGCGGTCACATCAGCGGCGGTCTTTTCGCCATCTTTATCGTTGACATCAGCCACCACGACCGCCGCGCCTTCCGCAGCGAACAGCAGCGCCGTTTCGCGCCCGATCCCGCTGCTCGCACCGGTGATGAGGGCGACTTTATCTTGTAAACGCATCATAAACTCCTGTTATCAAATCTGCTCGAAATAACGCGCGCGTTCCCATGTGGTCACGGCCTTATCGTATGCCGCCTGTTCCGTCTTGAAGAAGTGCAGGTAATGGTCAATCACATCATCGCCAAAGGCTTGACGCGCGAATTCACTCTTTTCCATCGCTTCGATGGCATCTCGCAGGGTGCGCGGAACCTGCGGGAGGTTGCGCGCCGAGTACACATCCCCTTCGAAGATGGGCGGGGGTTCGATCTGTTTTTCGATGCCATCCAAACCGGAGGCGATGGCCGCCGCATAGGCTAAATAGGGGTTGATGTCCGCGCCGGGAATGCGCGATTCGATACGCATCGACTTGCCATGCCCGACCACGCGGAAACCGGCGGTGCGGTTGTCGAAGCTCCATGCGAGGCTGGTGGGCGCCCATGAACCGGATTGATAGCGCTTGTAGGAATTGATGGTCGGCGCATAGAAGGGCATCAATTCGCGCGTGTGTGCAATCCACCCGCCCAAGAACCAGCGGAACACATCCGAGCCATGCACCGGGCCGAGCGGTTGATCGCCGTCAAAGAGATTGCTGCCCGCCGCCAAATCCCACAGGCTGAGATGAATGTGGCTGCTCGATCCGGCGGTGCTTTCGTCCACCTTGGCCATGAAGCTGACCGCGAGGTCGAGGCTGATCGCCAGTTCCTTGAGGCACTGCTTGTAGATGCTGTGCCGGTCAGACATGGTGAGCGCATCCGTATAGCGGATGTTCAGTTCGTGCTGGCCGGGACCCCATTCGCCTTTGGTAAATTCGACCGGAACGCCGCTGTTGGTCAGGTGCTTACGGGCGGCGGCGTTGAGCACTTCTTCGCGCGTGCCTTGCAGGATGTGATAATCCTCGATGTAAGCGCCAAAGTTGTTCAGGCCGGCGTACTTCTTTTGGCGGGCGCTCTTGTAAGTTTCATCGTAGATGAAGTATTCGAGTTCAGAAGCACCCTGCGCCAGATAACCCTGTGCCGAGGCTCTGGCGATTTGTTTGGCGAGGATGCTGCGCGGGGCGACGCTGACCGGCGCATGCGCTTTTTCGTCGTACAGATCGCAGATAACCATGGCCGATTTATCCAGCCATGTTGCCATGCGCAGGGTTGAAAGGTCAGGGACACAGTGGAAGTCGCCGTAGCCTTGTTCCCAGTTGGCATATTTGTAACCGGGGACGGGTTCCATAGGCATATCAACCGTCAGCAGGTAATTGCAGGCATGCATTCCGGATTCCGCCGTGTGTTCGAGAAAGAATTCACCGGTCACGCGCTTGCCCATGAAGCGCCCGTACAGATCGGTAAAAACGGTCACGACGGTTTCAATTTCGCCTGCATTGACCTTTTGGCGCAGTTCTTCCAGCGTTAACATGCCGCGAATTGGATTCGACATTCGTCCCCCTTCATCAAGAATAAGTAATGGTTGCGCCGGTCACTTGACCAACGACCGCTGTAACTTCGATCTAGCGCGAGTTGATCACTATAGCGCAGATTTAGAAGTCTGGCACAACGGCCATCACAATCGCTGTGGCCGGCCCGCCCAAGCGCATATCGACGACAGCGCTGGCGAAGGCGTAGGCATCAAACGGTTCCAAGCCGCGTTCGTTGATGAGCAGGTCATAGGCTTCGTCCAGCGCGATCTGGTGAGCTTTTTCCAGCGTATCGGCCATGCCGAGGCAGTAGGTGCTGGTGCCGACGCGCAGACGGGGATAATTGAGCTTGGCGTTCTTTTCGAGGCTGATCTTGAGGGTAGCGCTGCCGGACGCTTCCAAGCTGACCCATGTGGGTTC
>JAFLCH010000318.1:0-2208 GCA_017303775.1 Anaerolineae bacterium
CGACGACATCGGGCATATAAAAAAACTTCCACCCAGCCAATTGTGCGCGGAAGCTCAAGTCCAAGTCTTCGGTGAGGGTGAGATCACGCCAGCCACCGGCATCACGGATGCATTGAGTACGCCAAACGCCACCAGAACCGTTAAAGGTCAACAGCCAACCGCCGCGACTGCGGGCGGTTTGCTCGACGACGAAATGACTGTCGAGGGCGAGGGTTTGACCACGGGTGAGCAGATTGGTGAAAGGGTTGAGATGCCCCCAACGGGTTTGCACCATGCCAAGCTGCGGATTGGCGACGAGGTGCGGCACGGTGCGACGGAGGAAATCCGGCGGGGGGACGAAATCGGCATCGAGCACCATGACCAATTCGGTATCGACGAGGGAGAGGCCATAGGCTAAAGCGCCGGCTTTGTAACCGCTGCGGTCTTCACGGCGGATGTGATGGGCATTGAGGCCGCGCTGACGGAGGGAAGCGATTTTTTCGGCAGCGAGCTGGACGGTTTCATCGGTGGAGTCGTCGAGCAGTTGGATGATGAGACGGTCGGCAGGGTAATCGAGGGCGGCAACCGACTCCAAGAGGCGGGACACGACATGCCGTTCGTTGTAGATGGGGAGTTGAACCAGAACGGTCGGCCATTCGGCGACCGGCGGGGTTGGTGTTTGGTCACGGCGGTGGCGGAGGTAGACAAATAATAGGAATAGCTGACTGCTGGCATAGAGAGTGAGCAGTACAGCGCAAATGACGTACATGAGGACGAGCAGGTTGAGCAACATTTGGTAGAGTCTAGCGATGTCGTGTGCAGGTAGCAAGGGTGGAGTATGCCCATTGGGGGATGGTTGAAATGTTTGTTGTTAGGAATTTGTTGATGGTGTTAAGACAGGTGAGAGGCAAGCAAACGGACGCGATGCGATTTTGTTTTTCTTTTATGGTGCGGCGGATGTGAGCGCGGCGGCAGGGTTTGAGATGACATTTGACAGCGGTTGAGATGATTGTTGGCGGGCATTCAGGCAGACAATCTCCCCTTAGCGTGGTATAGTAAGGGACATAAACCAAAATCAAGCACAAGAAAGGATATCGAGCATGGCGATTGCAGCTAATGGCAACCATGAACTGACGATTGATAAAATTACGGAACTGCTGGGGGACGAGGCAGATGCCCTGCTCGGCCATACGTCGCAGACGATCAGCAAGGATGATTTGCATCTACCGGGACCGGACTTCGTGAGCCGTGTGTGGACAGCCAGCGACCGCAGCCCGCAGGTTCTGCGCAGCATTCAGCAGATGCTGGATCATGGGCGGTTGGGCGGCACGGGTTATTTGAGCATCCTGCCGGTTGACCAAGGGATTGAACATTCGGCGGGGGCGTCGTTCGCCAAGAACCCGATTTACTTTGACCCGGAGAATATCGTCAAGCTAGCGATTGAGGGCGGGTGTAACGCGGTGGCTTCGACCTTCGGCGTGCTGGGGGCGGTGGCGCGGAAGTACGCGCATCAGATTCCGTTCATGGTGAAGATCAACCACAATGAACTGCTGACCTACCCTAACAAGTTCGACCAGATCATGTTCGGGACGATCAAAGAAGCGTGGAACATGGGCGCGGTTTCGGTGGGGGCGACGGTGTACTTCGGCTCGGAAGAAAGCAGCCGGCAACTGGTGCAGGTGGCGGAAGCATTCGCGTATGCACATGAGCTGGGGCTGGCGACGGTGCTGTGGTGCTATACGCGCAACCCCGGCTTCAAGGTGGCAGGGGTGAACCATGAAACGTCGGCTGACCTGACGGGACAGGCGAACCACCTCGGCGTGACTATTCAGGCGGACATCGTGAAGCAGAAGCTGCCGACACAGAACGGCGGGTTTAAGGCGCTGAACAGCGGCGGTTCGTCTTACGGCAAGCTGGACGAGCGGATTTATACGAAGCTGACGAGCGAGAACCCGATTGACCTGACACGGTATCAGGTGGCGAACGGGTATATGGGACGGGCGGGGTTGATCAACTCCGGCGGGGCAAGCGCAGGCGAGAGCGATCTGGCCGAGGCGGTGACGACGGCGGTGATCAACAAGCGCGCAGGCGGTATGGGATTGATCAGCGGGCGTAAGGCGTTCCAACGGCCAATGGCTGAAGGCGCGGCGCTGCTGCGGGCGATCCAAGATGTGTACCTGTGCGACGAGGTAACGATTGCCTAAGTAGGCTGAAGCTCAAACTGAAGCA
>JAFLCH010000318.1:2308-4546 GCA_017303775.1 Anaerolineae bacterium
CGGCCACGATCACTGATGTAGACGAATCCGGCAGAATCGACGGCGATGTCCTGCGGGATGATGAAGCCGCGATCATCGGGGGCGGCGACGAAGGTGGTAAAGGTGCCATCGGGGAGGCGCTGCTTGACGCTGCCGCCGCTGGTGGCGGGGTCGATGTCGTTTTGATCGACAATGTAGATGGTGCCATCGGGGGCGCTGGCTAAACCGGCGACGGTGCCGAGCGCATCACGCGAGCCGGGAACTTCGACGGGTTGGCCGTCCGCGCTGATCTGCCAGAGCGCGCCGGTGAGATAGCTGGCGGTGTAGATCTGGCCGGTGGTGGTGGCTAGGACGGCAGCGGGATAGGCATCATCATCCGGGAGGGTGGCGAACTCGCGGACGGTCACTTCGTCAACGAGGGCGACACTCTGTGAGCGGGTTTGCGGGGTTTCGTTGCCGCGAATGAGCAGGATGGTGAGGGCGACGAGGATGAACAGGCCACCGCCGAAGATGAGGATGAAGATGAGGAGGCGCTGCCCCTGCCCCAAGCGCTGAATATTTTCCAGCATGATTACTCCAATGAGGGAATAGGATTGGCAAACAGGGGTTCATTATAAAAGAACCGAGCAGATTCAGCCTATGGAGGGTTGGATGAGAAAAACGATGAATGGTCAGGCACGCACCGTTACGGGTTGATGCTGGAGGAGTTTGGTCACCAGCGTGATGAACTCGCGGAGGTCGATGGGCTTGGCGCGGAAGACATCCCCGCCGAGGGTTGCGAATTCGGCGCGGAGTTCGGGGCGCGGGGTGGCGGTGATCATCATGAAGGGGGTGTGAAGGGTACGGGATTCGCTGCGGAGGCTGCGGAGCAAGTCCATGCCGCTCATGTAGGGCTTCATCATGTCGGAGATGATGAGGGAGGCGGTGTGATGATGGGCCAAGTCGAGCGCGCCCTGCGAGGTGGGCGAGGCCATGGAATGCAAATGATGACGGTCTAGAATCATCTGGTAGAGGCGAATGATTTGCGGATCATCGTCGGAGATGATAATGGGATATTGGGCTGTGAAAGCCGGTAGATTAGGCGTAAGCTGTGATAGAGTAGAAGGGGACGCCTGCTCTTCCGTAACAACACTCCATTGGGGCATAAAATGCCTTTCTGAACTGAGCTAATCTGGTATGCGTACCCTAAAGCAAATGTCAACAGCGGCACAACAGATGCGATTGTAAAGTGATGTGTAACACTCTTACTTTGTTTTATACCCAATTTCATGAAAAAAGTAAAAAGAAAAGTGAAGCATTTCATTAACGATTGGAGAAAAGAGGTGATATGGGGCAACTCACACGACGGTTGGGAACAGCCCGGTATGAAGCGGATGAGTATTATCAGCAGGCGCTGGAGGCTTTTCGTAAGGGGCGGTATGACGCGGCGATTAACGCCTTGAACGACGCGCTTTCGTTGACGCCGCGACGGGCAGAGCTTTACGCGATGCGGGGGCTGGTGTACCTCGAAGACGGGGTGAAGGACAAGGCGCAGAGCGATTTCGAGCAGGCGTTGAAGCTGAACGCTTATGAGCTGCTGGCGCATTACGGGCGGGGGATGATGGCTTACCAGAGCGGGAATATGGAAGAGGCGCTGGCGCATTTTTCCGACGCTTACAAGGCCGACCCGAAGCGACCGGAGACACTGTACTATCTGGCGCTGGTGTACCACCGGAAGAAGGAGCATGAGGTGGCGCGGCGGTTGATGGAGGTGGGGATGGGGTTTTTGGAGGCGGACGATAAACGGCGAGGGGACTTCCAGAAGTGGATGCGGGAGTTCGACAAGTTGATCTCGGCCAAGCCGGGTAATCCGCGCGTGAAGATCGGCGGGGTGGAGCAAAAGCAACTGCCAGACTAGGCGGCTCACCAGCCCTGCGCGGTGCGGATGAATTCGTAGGCTTCGGTGAGCATTTTGAAGCGCGCTTCGGCTTCACCTTTGGGGAGGGTGCTGACATCGGGGTGAACTTCGAAGGCGAGTTTGCGGAAGGCGGCGCGCACTTCGTCGCGGGTGGCGCTGCGGAGGAGGCCGAGAGTCTCGTAGGCGAGATCGAGTTTGGATTTTTGGGGCGGGAAGTTTGAGCCGGGGAGGTTGGCTTTCTCCCACTGGGGCATATCCTGAAAGGACATGCGCGGGCCTTTGTACTGATAGGCGGCGTAGTCGGTGCGGGTGATGGGCGGGGCGTTGGAGGACTGGTCACTTTCAAAGTCGGCCAGCAGCCA
>JAFLCH010000319.1 GCA_017303775.1 Anaerolineae bacterium
GAACGCTTCACGCCGGAAGCGGAGGCGGCGCGACCAGATTACGCGTACTTCCCATTCGGGGGCGGGCCACGGGTGTGCATCGGCAACAGCTTCGCCATGATGGAGATGCAGCTCATTCTGGCGGCCATTGCACAGCGCTACCGGCTGCGGCTGGCGGAGGGACAGGGGCAGCCACTGGTCGAACCGCTGATTGTGCTGCAACCGAAGGGCGGGATTCAACTGCGGGTTGAGCCGCGCTGATCGGCTGCTGTACACCAGTACATATCATTAGTTGATGTGCCCTACCGCTTGATGAGATAAGCAGGCGGTCAGTGGCACATTCTTTTCATCCTGACTAGACTTAGGAGTGCGTTCAATTCATCAGTCGGATAATCGCCATTCTAAGCGTCAAGCGGGGCACAGCAAAGCCATGAAACCCCTTAACCTCTCCCTTCAGGATGATACGGATGCCGCGCTGCTGCCGGTGCTGGCGCTGGCTTGGAAGGTCAATCTGGCCGGATTAGACCGGTCGGCGAGTCTGGCGGCTTTGCGCGAGGCGATGCTGGACGCGAACCGCGCTGAAACAGTGTGGGATGGCCTGAGCGACGCGCAGCGCGGCGCACTGCAAATGCTGATCGGTTCCGGCGGCAAAATGCCGATGTCCAAGTTTGGCCGCCTGTTCGGCGAGGTGCGGCAGATGGGCGCGGCACAGATCGAGCGTGAGAACCCGCTGAAGAATCCGCAGTCGGCGGCGGAGGCGTTGTTCTACCGGGGATTGGTGGCACAGACATTTGAGATGGCGGATACTGGCCCGCGTGTGGTGGTTTATGTGCCGGATGATCTGGCACGGGCGCTGCCGACGCACAAAACTTCATACCCTGACTTGAAGCCTGATGCGGCGGCGGTCATAGCGGCTGCGGCACAGATTCAGGAAGAGCCGCTGGTCGAGCCGCTTCCGGCTGGTGAGGTGAGCAACATCCGGCAGGCCGATACGTCGATTGTGGATGATATGGCGACACTGCTGGCCTATCTACAACTGCACAGCCCGACTATCGAAGGCGAGTCACTGGATGCAGCGGACAGCGCTGCACTGCTCAAACATCTGCTGAAAGCAGAAGCGGAACGCATCCCGTTCATGATGATGATCGGGGTGAGCGCCGATTTGATCGAGATACAGGGGGGGAAGGCATATCCGAAGCGAGCCGAAACCCGCCGCTGGCTTTCCGCCCCGCGCGCCGAACAGGTACAAAATCTGGCCGAGGCATGGAAGAACAGCACACGCTACCGTGACCTGTGGCATGTACCCGGCTTACACCCTGATCCCGGCGGCGAACTGGATGAGTACAACGCGGCGGTGGCGCGGGCAAGCGTGATGGAGATCATGAATGACCTCGTCCCGAAGCAGGAATGGTGGTCACTCGATTCGTTCATCAGCGCGGTTAAGGAATCCGAGCCGGATTTTCAGCGCCCCGGTGGGGATTATGAAAGCTGGTATATCCGCAACGACAAAGGGGATTACCTGACCGGTTTTGATAACTGGGAGGCGGTGGAGGGCGCGCTGCTGGAATTTTATCTGACCCGTCCCATGCACTGGCTGGGTTTGGTGGATCATGCCGACGAAGCCGCACGATTAACCGCCTATGGACGTGCTTTCTTGGGGCAATCGCCGTGGCCGACGCCCGCCGAAGCGGAAGATAAGATCACGGTGCGGGATGATGGCACGCTGCTCATTTCACGCAAGGTGTCGCGGGTGGATCGGTTTCAAGCGGCGCGCTTCACATCGTGGGTGAGCGCGGGCGACCCGTATACCTACAAGCTGGATGGCGCGGGCATTCAACAGGCTGCGGCGCAGGGCATCAATACCGGTCATATCGCCAGCTTCATCACCCGTACTACGGGCGAGGCGGCTGTACCGGCAGGGGTGGCGCGTCTGCTGGATAACTGGCGTTCCGGGCCAGCGGCGGCGGTCACGCTTGAGCATCTGGTGGTGCTGCGAACGACCGCGCCGGAAACACTGGACAAGATGCTGGATGCACCGGCGCTGCGGCGGTATCTGGGGGCACGCTTGGGGCCGATGGCTGTGATTGTGCGCGCCGGCCAATTGGAGGCCTTACGAACCGCACTCGGCGAACAGGGCATTGAAACGGAAGTGCTGGAAGCGGGTTAAGAAATCGCTTCTTCCCAATTGATATTCGAGGTCAGCCCCGGTTTGAGGGACTCCAGAAAGGCGATGGCTTCTTCCGGCGTGTTATGCATTTCGTTGCGCGACTCGGAATTGGATGAGAAAGCCCGAAAATTCCCGACCAGCATTTTGGAGATGGGGTCTTTGCTGAAGGCTGTACTGCCCGCCCAATTCTTGTGGTTGGTGAATTCGCTCAACTGCTTGATCGAGCGCATGCCGATGATGCGCCCCCGACGTAAGTCTGAGAGGAAGAACTGCGGTTTTGAAGCTGCATCTAGGAGTCGCTTGAGTTCGTGCAAATAATCGTCCTCTACTTTTGCCCCCGGCGAACGATGCCAGCGGATAAGAACTAGCTCCTCGGACAAGGATGTGATGGTGTAATCGGTACTCATGGCTGATCATCTTCCTCCCACAAACTCCATAGGACTGTCAACCCATACGATACTGGTTGATCGGTGATAAGCGGTTGAGAACCCGTCAAGTCATCAATAGTGTTTCCCCTAGCAGCACACAAATATGAATTTTGTATAAACTTAATACTTCTTGTAAAAAATTGCCATACCCTGAATATACAGCTCATCATATGATCAGGGATTATCCAGTATATGGCGCAAGCTCAATCTACTCCATTTGCTTCTACGGAATTGGACGTTCTGGCCCCCGATGAACGCCAAATAGTCCTCCAATTCCTCGAAACGGATGCTATTTCACAGGAAAACCTTGCCGAAGCGCTTCGCATTCACAACGAGCACCGCACACCGATGCGGGATATTCTGGGCGCTATGGGCTACGTGTCGCCCAAGCTATACGCCGCGCATCTGGCAGAAGTGTCGCAGAACGGTTACATCAGCGACTTGGTGGGATCAGACTTCTTCGACTCCGATCCGGAATTTGTGCGCCAGTTTGAACCGGCTGATTTGGTACGTTTTCTATTTTGCCCGCTGCGCAATGTTGAAGGGTTGGTCACGGTGTTGGCGGTTGATCCGGATGAGCCTGCGATAACCCGGATTGTGCAGAAGGTTGTACCAGAGGCAGAAATCATGCCGCTGGTGGGAACCGAGGTGAATGTCACGCGGCTGGTGAATGAATACTTTCAGGAGGCGCTGCTGCACTGCGCCGTGAACCAACTGCGCGAGGAACGTCCGTCCGAATCCGCTTCGACGGTGTTCACGCGGCCTCAGATCGTGGTGGGCGTTGGTTTGGTGGTGGCGTTCTTGCTCGGCCTCATCATCAACTTTAAGGCAACGCTGTCGGCGCTGGTGGTGGTGGTGAGCGTGGTTTATGTTGTCGCCATCTTTTACAAGCTGGTACTGAGCCTGTTCAGCAATTACAAACGGGATCGACGGGCTACACGTGCACAAGTGGAGGCACTAGACGACGCCGAACTGCCCATCTACAGCATCCTCGTGCCAGTTTATAAGGAACCGGAAGTGGTGCCGCGCTTGTTGAAAGCCCTTTCGCGCATTGATTACCCGCGCGAAAAGTTGGATGTGCTGCTGTTGATGGAAGAAGACGACCACGAAACAATCGCTAAAGCGAAGGAAGCCGCGCCACCGAGCTTTTTCCGCTTCATCCTCGTACCGGAAAGCCTGCCGCGTACCAAGCCGAAAGCCTGCAATTATGGGCTGCGGTTTTGCCGGGGCAAGTATGTGACAATCTACGACGCCGAGGATATTCCCGAACCGGATCAGCTCAAGAAAGCGGTGGCGGCCTTCAAATCCGGTGATGAGTCGCTGGTATGTGTGCAGGCAGCGCTCAATTACTTCAACGCGGACGAGAATTACTTGACGCGCATGTTCACACTGGAATACACCTATTGGTTCGACAGTTTACTACCCGGATTAGACCGTCTAAAGCTGCCGATTCCGTTGGGCGGGACGAGCAACCACTTCCGGCTTGATCTGTTGATGAAGCTGGGGGCATGGGACCCGTTCAATGTGACGGAAGACGCTGATCTGGGTATTCGAGCAGCGATGAATGGTTATACGGTGGGCGTGATTCAATCCACAACCTATGAGGAAGCGAACAACGCCTACCGCAATTGGCTGCGGCAGCGCAGCCGGTGGATTAAGGGTTATATGCAAACGTGGCTCGTCCATAACCGGAATCCACTGCGTTTGCTGCGCGGAGTGGGGCTGCGTGACTGGCTGAGTTACAACTTTTTCATCGGCGGCACCTTCGCCATTTTCCTCATCAACCCGCTGATGTGGTTTTTCTTCATCATCTGGCTGGTGTTCCAGCCGGCGTGGATGAACAGTATTTTTCAGGGTTGGGTGTGGGATATTGCGTTCTTCAGCCTGACTGTAGGGAATGGCGCGGCCATCGTGCTCAATATGATCGGCATCCTACGCCGGCGCAATTATGCGCTGCTGCCTTACGCGCTC
>JAFLCH010000032.1 GCA_017303775.1 Anaerolineae bacterium
CGGCCATGCCGAGGCAGTAGGTGCTGGTGCCGACGCGCAGACGGGGATAATTGAGCTTGGCGTTCTTTTCGAGGCTGATCTTGAGGGTAGCGCTGCCGGACGCTTCCAAGCTGACCCATGTGGGTTCTGCCACACCCATCGCGGCGTGCAGATCCCCCATCGCCAGCAGCGCGCCGGGGACGAAAACGGGCAGATAGAGCGTTGTGCCGGGGGACATTTCGCGCAGATCCATGTTGCCGCCGAAGGGATAGGCCGGCATGAAGGTCGAGCCTTTGCCCTCGGCTGGCGCAACGCCGATACAGCCGATCATGGGCTTAATGTCGACGCTGAGGCGGTTGTTGATGTAGGCGCGGCCATCCTTCAACAAAATCTGCTTGACGCCGATGTCTTTGGTGTGTTTGCCCAGCCCGCCGAAATCCGGCAGCCAGACTGACCACGCGCGAGTCACCTGCACATCGAGGATTTCGATCTTGAGCGCATCACCCGGTTCTGCCCCGCGCACGAATACCGGGCCGGTGACCGCGTTGAAGTTTTCCAAGCCGATGGCCTCGACGGTTTCACCTTTTGAGAGGCGTTCGTAGGCAGCATCACCCGTTTCAAAGGTGACGGTATCGCCGCTGTCAATTTCCAGCATCGGGGTGAGGCTGGCGTCGAAGGCAAAGGCTTTCTGATCTTTTTGTAAAGTGTGAGTGGTCATTTTCTCGCTCCCAAATCTATGTGTGTCAAAAAATCAGGGTTCGTGCCGGCTGATGAACTCGCCCAGAACCGCCATGTAGCGCTCCGGTTCTTCGACATGAGCCATATGCGAACTGTTCTCAAATATTACCCACTCGGAGCCGCGAATGCCGTCATGAACGGTTCCGGCGATCACCGGTGTGGCTTCATCGTAACGACCGGACGTAACCAGCGTGGGAGCGTTTATTTTGCCAAGTTGGTCGATGATATTCCAGTTCTTTAATGTTCCAATCACATGAAACTCGCTGGGGCCGTTCATGGTGTAGTAGACTTCGGGGTGTTCGCCCAACTTGGCGAAACTCTTCAGCACATAATCCGGATTAGGCACAACACGGCAGACATGCCGGTTATAAAATTCGGTCATCGCAGCCTGATATTCCGCCGAATCGGTGGTGCCAGCCGCTTCATGCTTGAGCAGCGCGCCCTGTATGTCCGCGGGGAGTTCATCGCGCAGCTTGTTGGCTTCTTCAACCCACTGAATCATGCTGGCTGGCGAACTGGCGATCGTCACGCTGGCGACTCCCTGCGGCTGACGAATCATGTATTCCATCGCCAGCATGCCGCCCCACGATTGGCCGAGCAGGTGAATTTTTTCGAGTCCGAGCGCTTTACGAACCGCGTCCACTTCTTCGACATACAGGTCAACCGTCCACATGTCCGGTTTGGAGGTGTCGATGTGGGAATTGCCACAGCCTAACTGATCGTAGAAGATCACGCGCCGTCCGGTGTTGGCCATTGCTGTCAGCGAAAGCAGGTAATCGTGGCAGGCTCCCGGCCCGCCGTGCAAGCAGAGCAGCGGCAGCTTGCCGGTCTCTTCTTTTTCGCCCACGATTTTGTACCACGTTTGATAGCCCTTGAACGGTATGAACCCTTCCTGCTCGACATAGCTCATGATTTCTTTCCTTTATGATGCTTTCTGACGTTGCGAAGTGCGGGGGTCTAGCGCGTCCCGAACCGCGTCCCCCAGCAGGTTAAAGCCCAGTGTGGTGATCAGTATGGCTGCTGTGGGAACCAAGATCATCCACGGCGCAATCCGGTAGCGGCTTTGACCTTCGGCGATCATGTTGCCCCAACTGGCCGTCGGCAGGGGGACACCGACCCCCAAAAAGCTCAGCGACGATTCCACCAACACCGTGCTGGCGAAGCTCAAGGTCGCCCATACCACGGTCACGGTGATGATCTGTGGCAGGATGTGCCGGAAAATGATGTAACGATCTTTCGCACCGACGGCGCGCGCGCTTTCGATGAAGGTGCGTTCACGGACAGTGAGCACCTGACTGCGTACCAACCGTGCCAGCGCCGGCCATGTGATGATGGTCAGGATGAGGATGACAACGGGAATGCTGGGACGGAGCACCGACCCCAACCCTAAGGCCAGCAAGATGGCGGGGAAGGCCAGCAGCACATCAGTGATGCGCATCAATACCCAATCAATCACACCTGAATAATATCCCGCTAGCAAACCGATGAGCGTACCGAAGACGGCGGCGGTCAGGTTAGCGATGAAGCTGACGGCCAGCGACACCTGCGCGCCGTACAGCATGCGGCTGAGCATATCCCGTCCGAGGTGATCGGTTCCTAACGGGAACTTTTGATCAGGCGGGAGCGGGGTTCCCATTTGCGACAACCCATCCCGAAACTGAATGAGTGGGTCAGCAGGGGAGAGGACGGGCGCCAAGGCCGCGCACAGTACCATGAATAAAACCAGTGCGCCACCGATCCATGCTCTGGGAATGCGGCGCAGTTGTGCCCAGAAGCCATTTTGTGGTTTGGGGGGAGATGATAGTTCAACCATTTTAGCTTTTTGTTAATCGTATACGCGGATCGAGCGCGATATAGAGAAAATCGACCAGCAGATTGATAAACACGACCGCGATGGATGCGAAGAGAACCGTTCCCATAATCATGGGGGTATCTTGGTTGCGGATCGCCGTCCACGCTTGCAAACCAACACCCGGCCATCCGAAGACGGCTTCGATCACCACCACGCCGCCCAGCAGCAGCGCCAGATCAAGCCCGGCTAAGGTGACCACCGGCATGAGCGCGTTGCGGAGGATGTGCCGGAATAAGACGACGCGGGGGGAAAGCCCTTTCGCGCGCGCCGTTCGCACATAATCTTCGTTCGCGACTTCAAGGATGCTGTTGCGCAGCACGCGCGAGTAGAAAGCAGTTCCGCCGATGCCCAGCACGATAGCCGGTAGGACGAGGTGCAGCGGCGTGCCATAGCCGCCTAATGGAAAGATAGGTATGACGAAGCCGAATAAATACAGGGCAACCAACCCCAGCGCGAATTGGGGGAGGGAGATGCCGATTAGTGCTAGAACGGTGGCGACTTGGTCGATCCATGAACCGGGGCGAAGCGCAGCGAGGATTCCCAGCGGCACGCCGATTAGCAATTCGACGAATAACCCTGCTAGCGCGAGTTGAATGGTCGCGGGCAGCCGTTCCACAACGGCTTGAATGACCGGTCGTTGATCGCGGGTGGAGTTACCCAGATCACCTTGCAGTGCTCGCCCTAAATAACGGAAGTACTGAACCGGTAAGGGTTGATCCAACCCCCACAGGACTCGAATTCGCTGCACCGTTTCTTCCGGCGCGCGTGGCCCGGCGTACATGCGCGCCGCGTCGCCCGGCATCAGAAAGACCATCAAGAAGGTAATGGTGGCAACACCGAAAATGACGCCGATAGCTCCAAGGAGTCGTCGTATGAGGTAAGCGCTCACAGTTTGTTTTCCACAGAGATTAGCCAGTCGTATGAGGTCAAAAGGGGCAGCTTGACGCCACCCCTTTCGCATATTATCGCCTTACTTTACTGTTGCAGATGCAAAGGCCAGAAGAACGGATGGGTCAGAGGTGATGCTCAACCGTTCGCTGGTGAAGTAGTAATCCTTGGCACTGATCAGGTACAGGTTCGGGACTTCAGCAGCGACGGCAGCCTCAAAGGCTGCGAACGCCTGCCAGCGTGCCTCGCCAATCGGGATCAGATTGGTTTCCGCGAATTGTGCGTCCAGCGCTTCATTGCAGTACTGCGCCCAGTTGTATGAGCCACCGCACTGGAGCAGCGGTTCCCAGTTATTGGAAGGGTCCTGATAGTCCATGTACCACTCGGTCTTCACCATGTCGAGCGTTTCCGGCTTGGTGTTCAGGACATCCAAGAATTGCGCGTTGTCCACCGAAGTCAGTTCCACGTTCACACCAATCGCTGCCAGATCCGCGATGACGGCCTGTGCAATCGCCACATCGTTGGGGAAGGTGTTGGAGAGCATGGTGGTGGTGAAGCCATCAGGATAGCCGGCTTCAGCCAACAGCGCCTTCGCGCCTTCGGGATCATAGGCCGGAGCAACCACATCCGGGTTGTGACCGGGGGCAACCGGCGGCAGATAACCACCGATGGTCACCGCGCGACCATTGAAGATCTGAACCAGACGGTCACGGTCAACAGCCATATTCAGTGCTTGGCGCACCAGCGGGTTATTGAACGGTTCCTTGTTGTTGTTCAGGATGATGTAGCTGGTGTTGGGGAAACCGGCTGAAGGCAGCAGTCGCGGTGCCAACGCCGGATCAGTCACCAGTCGGGGGTAATCCGAGTTCGGCACGAAATCCAGCGCGATGTCCGCTTCACCGTTTTCAATACGCAGGATACCAACCGAAGATTCAATCCCCAGTTGCAGTTCGAATGCATCGAAGTACGGCTGGCCTGCTTCATAGTAATACGGGTTGCGCGTGCCGGTGACACGGATGCCGCTTTCCCAGCTTTCGATCATGAACGGGCCAGCGCCCAGCGGTTGACGACCGAATTCCGTGCCAGCGGCCTCAACGCCTTCCTTCGCCACGATGAATCCGGGCGGGAGCGAGAAGCGCTGCATCATCGACCACACCGGCTGCACCAGCGTGAATTCGACCGTCAGCGGGTCGATCACCTTGATACCGGTCACTTCCGTCGCGCTGCCAGCGAGCATTTCCGCCGCGCCGACCACCGGTTCGAACATGAACGATGTGGGGGCAGCCGTCGCCGGGTTGAGCAAGCGCTCGAAGCTGTATTTCACATCGTCCGCCGTCAAGTCACGCCCGTTGGAGAACTTCAAACCTTCGCGCAGCTTGAAGGTGTAGACAAGACCATCGTCACTAATTGTCCAAGATTCAGCCAGCGCCGGGACAGCCGTGCCGGGGTCGGAAAGTCTCACCAAGCCGACATAAAAGAGGGAGGCCATCGGCCACGTTTCAGTTTCATAGGCAATATGAGGATCAGACGTGCGCATATCGTTCACGAACACGATACGCAGTGTTTTGTCATCCTGTGCGACTGTTACCGAGAGCGACAGTAACAACGCAAAAATGACCAAGAGGAATACGGTGGCACGGAGGTGACGCATATTCTATCCCTTTGCATAACTAGAAATTCGATTGAATAAAACAGGACTTATCCCACAACGTAATGAATTTAACAAATTCACCAAACTCCGTCAAAGAATGGTATGCAGGTTGGTAACTTCTGAATGCTCGTTTGTCTATTTATTCCTCCGGAGCTGTAATCTAACTTGCTGTTGGGTAATAAAGGCGTGAGTCAAAGTGATCGCCTCGCTAAATTCGTTGTGCAATTTCACAAGTTCACGAGTTTTAATTGATCATAGCCTGTGCCTCCAATGTCGCTCTCTGTACAAACCCGACAACTTTTAATGGGTGAGCTTCGTCTATTCCTGCGCAATGTTTCCATTTACCGCGTCGCGTAAAATACACTTCTCTTTTGGCTTGAGTTCAGTTATGATGTTGGCGCTCTGTTTTGCTTTGGATAGGGATATGAATTACTCCACGCACTACATATTCCGCACGTTCGCACATATCCGCTATTTCTTTTTCTATTCATGAGGCCACTTCGATAAAGTGGCCTTTTTATTTAGGAGAACACAAAGGTGGCCGGGTTAACGACGACAACGGGTCGAAGATCGACCGTGTTTAGCGAGCAGTATCGGCCTGCGCCGATCGCGGGTGAATTTGCTCATAAACACATTATCACGGTTGAACAATTTGATCGTGCCGATTTGCAGGCTTTGTTTCCGATTGCCGGACGGCTTCGTGAACGGGTCATCAACGGGGATCGCAGCCTCTTGGAAATCTGTGCCGGAAAAGTGATGGCGACCCTTTTCTATGAGGCCAGCACCCGCACCGATATGTCCTTCCAAACCGCCATGCACCGTTTGGGCGGCGCGGTCATTTCCACCAGCGGCGGCGTGCAGTTCTCGTCCGTCTACAAAGGTGAAAATCTGGCGGATACGGTGCGCGCTGTCGGATGCTATGCGGATGTCATCGTGCTGCGGCATCCCGATGTCGGTTCATCCTTCGAAGCCGCTTATTATCTCGACCAGCTTAAAGGACGGCTCGGTGGGAACACGGTTGTCGTCAGCGGCGGTGACGGCATCGGTGAACACCCCACACAGGCGCTGCTCGACCTCTTCACCATTGTCGACTTCAAGCATTCGCTGGATAACCTGCACATCACCATGGTCGGGGATTTGCGCTACGGGCGCACCGTTCACTCCCTCGCCAAACTCATCGGTCGCTACGGCGCACATAACACCCGCATTTCGTTGGTCTCACCTCCGGCCTTGCAAATGCCGGAGAACATCGTAAAGTATGCCATCGACAACGGCATCCAAATCTACCAGACCGAAGATCTACAGGAAGTCTTAGCGGAAACCGATGTGATTTACTGGACTCGTATTCAAGAAGAACGCTTCGCCAATCGCGCTGATTACGAAGCGATTGCCGGTCATTTCATCATGACGCCGCCGGTTCTGGCGCGCGCCAAAGCCGATGCCATTCTGATGCATCCGCTGCCCCGCAAGCACGAGATGGGGTCGCAGGACGATCATGATGTCTTGGACGCCGACTCTCGCAGCATCTACTTCCATCAGATGCAAAATGGTATGTATGTCCGCATGGCCTTGCTGGCTAAAGTGCTTGGCGCGAGTGATGTGTAAGCCATGACCAACCTTCTCCGAATCCCCGGTATGATCGACCCGCACGTCCATATGCGTGATCTGGAATGGGCGCACAAGGCGACCTTCGCCAGCGAAACCGCCGCTGCTTTGGCCGGTGGTTACTGGATGGTGATGGACATGCCCAACACCCCGCCGGTCACCACCACCCGTCCGGCAGTCGAACAGAAACGGGCGGCCATGCAGGCGCAGGCTGTCTGTGATTGGGGCTTCTACATCGGCGCATCACAGGATGGTAACGAAGCCGAATACCCTTATATCGCGCCGCTGGCCTGCGGCTTGAAGATTTACAACAACGCCACCACCGGCACACTCTTGATCGAAGACCAAGCCGTGCGCGAACGCCACTATCAAGCATGGCCGCATGGCAAACCCATCGCCGTTCATGCTGAAGATGAAACGGTTGACGAGATTCTGGCCTTGGTGCGTCAATATCGTAAGCACACGCACTTCTGCCACATCAGTACCCAATATGAGATCGAAACCCTGCGCGCTGCCAAAGCCGAAGGGCTGCCCATCTCGGTTGGCGTGACACCTCATCACCTCTATCTTGTCGAGGACGACATCAAGCACTTGGGTACGCTGGGACACATGAAACCCACTCTGAAGCGTCCGGCAGATCGGGATGCGCTCTGGGCGGGCATCGCGGATGGCGTGGTCGATGTGGTCGAGTCGGATCATGCGCCCCATACGCTGGAGGAAAAGCAGTCCAGCAAGCCGCCCTACGGTGTCCCCGGCTTGGAAACCACGCTGCCCTTAATGGGCTTGGCGGTGCATGAAAAACGCATCACCGTTGAACGCCTCATCGACCTGTTGGCGCTCAATGCCCAGCGCATCTGGCGCTTAACCCCGGATGCCGCGACCTACACCCTCGTCGAATTGGAGTCGCCTGACCTCATCGAACGCAGCCGGCTGCGTTCCCGCTGCGGCTGGTCACCTTTTGAGGGGATGAAGGTCTATGGTAAAGTGCGGGAAGTATGGATACGCGGCACGCAAGTTTATGATGGGGAAGCTATTTTGGTGGCACAGGGCTTTGGCCGGAATGGGATGATCCGTGACGGGGAATGAGCTGATGCGGAAGGCCGGAACACAGCGACAGTCGTCGTTCAGCCCGCGCGCGGCGTGGCTGGCTGTCTACCGTCTTGCCTACCAGCGCCTGCTCCGCCCCATCCTCTTTCGCAGCGCTCCGGAACAGGCTCACGAACGTATGATCCGCCTGTTGGCCTTGCTGGATCGTCTGCCGCTCGCGCCATCTCTCTTGAGCGCTCTGCGCCATCTGTCTGCCGCTGACCATCCCGTGACCGTCGCGGGGGTGTCCCTGCCTGCTCCCATCCTGCTCGCCGCCGGTTTTGTGAAGGGGCAGGGGTTCGCCTCGGAAGCCGAAGCTTTAGCAGCGGTCGCTTCCGGTGTGAACATCATCCCCGGTTGGAAAAGTATGCCCCGCTTGGTCGGCGCGCTGGAAATGGGGTCGTTCACCCGCTGGCCGCGTCTTGGCAACACTGGCCGCGTCATGTGGCGCGATCCGGCCACCCGTTCTTCCCAGAACCGCATTGGCCTCAAGAATCCCGGTGCGCGGGCTGCGGCGCGTTTCTTAGGCCAGCGCCGGCGCGATCTGCCTCCGGTCTTTGGTATCAACATCGCCGTGAGTCCCGGCGTGGACGATGTGGAGCAGGAACGGCGCGAGGTACTGGAAGCGGTGCGCTTCTTCTTGGATGAAGGTCTGCGCCCCGCATGGTTCACCCTCAACATAAGCTGCCCCAACACCGAAGATGACCCCGGTGCACACCAGACCGAATCGCGCGCTCGCCTCTTGTGCAGCGCGGTCACGGCCATCTTGGGGCAAATTCCCCTTTGGGTCAAACTGAGTCCCAACTTGGATGTAGAACAATATTGCCGCTTGCTCGCCGTCTTTCAAGAAACCGGTGTGCGCGCCGTCATCGCCACCAACACATTGCCAGCCCCTGCGCCGGGTGATTCCGGCCTCACTGCCGGGTTGGCCGGTGGCGGCCTTCGCGGGGATGCGCTGCGTGTCGTCAGATGCTTGGCCGAAGAAAAGCAGCGGCAGCGTTACGATGTGGAGATAATCGGCTGCGGCGGTGTCGAAAGCGGCGAGACGTTCCATGACATGATTGACGCAGGCGCTCAAGCCGTGCAGTATTGGACAGGGTTGATCTACAGAGGGCCGCTCCTTGCGGCGCTCATCCAGCAGGAGGCAGAACATTGACCGATTATGCGGCCTCGGTAGCACAGGCACTCTTGGATATTGGCGCGGTTGGCTTTAGTCCACAAAAGCCGTTAACCTTCAAGTCCGGCTTGATCTCCCCCGTTTATGTCGATAACCGCCGCCTGATTTACTGGCCGGAGCAGTGGCGCACCGTCATTCAGGGCTTTCAGTCTTTGCTCATCACCGCTAAGCTGGACTTGGATGTGATTGCCGGTGTCGAAACAGCGGGCATCCCCCACGCCTCGGCCTTGGCCTTTGCTGCTCGCTTGCCTTCTGTTTTTGTCCGCAAGCAGGCCAAAGAACACGGGACTCGCAGCCGGATCGAAGGTGGTTCGGTTTCGGCAAAGCGCGTCGTGCTCATCGAGGATCTGGTGACAACCGGCGGCAGCAGCCTCTCCGGTGTTGATGCTCTCAGAGCCGAAGGTGCGTTGGTCGAGCATTGCCTCGCCATTGTCAGTTATGGGTTTCATCAGTCTGTAAAAGCTTTCGACGAAGCCGGCGTGCATCTCCACGTCCTCACGACATTCCCCATCATTCTGGATGTCGCTGTCGGGCAGGGGAAGTTTGCTAAAGAACAACAGGCTGTTATTCTGGATTGGCTGGCAGACCCCGAAGGTTGGGCAGGCCGGCATGGATTTGTTTAAGCGTAAAGGTGAAGTTGATGCTAGCGAAGTATAACCAACGGGTTGATGCAGTGAATTCTCTCTTGTGTGTGGGTTTGGATAGCGTCTTTGCGCGCATTCCCGACAGCTATAAGCAGGGCATGTTTCCACAGTTTGCCTTCAATCGGTGGATCATCGACCAGACTCATCGGGTTGTCAGTGCCTATAAACCCAATATCGCTTTCTACGAAGCGCGTGGCGAAGATGGTATGCGCGAACTGAAAATGACGATGGATTATCTGCACGAACGCCATCCCGAGATTTTCACCATCTGCGATGCCAAGCGTGGTGATATTGATAGTTCCAGCATGGGCTATGCCGAGGCCATCTTCGACTGGCTGGGTTTTGATGCCGTCACGCTCAACCCCTACATGGGGCAGGATGCCCTCAAGCCCTTTCTGGAACGCCGCGATAAATGCTCCATCATCCTCTGCCGCACCTCCAATAAGGGCGCGCAGGACATTCAAGATTTGCACGTCGGCAAGCAGCGGTTGTGGGAAGTCATTGCCGAAAAAGTCGCCAACGAATGGAACACCAATGAAAACTGCATGTTGGTGATGGGCGCGACCTATCCGGCGGAACTCAAACGGGCGCGTGCATTGGTCGGCGATATGACGCTTCTCATCCCCGGCATCGGGACGCAGGGCGGCAGCATTCAAGCCGTGATGGAAGCCGGCCTCAACCAGCATGGTCAGGGTCTCATCATCAATGCCTCGCGCTCCATCCTGTTCGGAGCCGATCCCACCAAAGAAGCCAAGCGCCTGCGTGAAGAAATCAATCAGCATCGCGCCCCCAACCTCCTTTAATACGCCGCGCAAAATGGCGGTAGATGAAGTCTTTCTCTGCCGCCATGTCACCCGCTTTCAATCAATCACGCCAGCCTCTACAACAGGGCTTGAATAAGCCTCCATACCCCTCGTGTTCAATCTTTGCTAGCACTGCAACAAGTGGTGGATAGCTCATTAGATGCTGTCAATTTCTTCCGCGCCGGCAGTTAAGATCAAAAGCGCATAATCCTAATATCATCTACAATCAGGTATAGTAGGGTTGGTAAGGAAGGGCGCTTCTTATGCATAAACAGAACGTCAAGCACACAGGATCATCAAACAAACCCCTAAAAATAACTCAGCCTACACCAGCCCCGCTCAATGCAGATCATATCAAAGCAGAACATTACACACGAGAAGACATCCTTCAACTTCAAAGTCTTTACGGCAATCACGCTGTTCAGCGCTTCCTAAAAGCAGCACCTCACATTCAGCGCGTTAAAGGCGACGAAGATGATCCCATTGACGTGACTCAACTGAAACCATTTCATGTCAACAGTTCAGGTGGCAGTAAGAAATTCTACCACTATGAGGAAGATAAACTGATCGCCGTACCGGGTGATCCCGGCACAGTGGACAAAGAAGTAGCGGCACTAACCAAAATAGCATCGGTCGGTATAAAAGCGGTTGACGCCGTCAAAGTCTATGTTGGTGTTGTGGGTAAGGTGACGCCCGCCATCAAAATGAGCAGGCTCGATGGTCTTTTTGTCGACTTCAAAACTGAGAATGACAAAATAGTCACGAAGCTCATCGCAAGGTTCTTAAATGGTGAAAAAGTAGATGTATTTCAAACCGAAATGGGCTTAGGGCGACTCCTGCGTGAAGACGCACCTAAACTCAAGGAGGATGGGCAAATCAAAAAAACGCAGCTTTTGAAAGACTTACAAAAAATCTTGGACAGCGCTGCCCCTGCCAAGGTTGGACAAGACGGTGCCATTGTTTACGATCTGCAGGGCATAATCGGTCCGGATGGCAGCTTTGTCGTTATCGACCCGCTTGCCGCAGAAACCATCAAAGAGTTTATAGCCGCGATGCAGTCACCAACCGGCAAGGCCGCAGCAATAAAAGCACAGCAAACATACACCGCTGTGGATTCGATCATCAAGCAGCTAAAGGCATTGTGATAAAGGGTGTATGGCTGTTCTTAAATAACCTTTCACCTTATTCCCCTCTCCAGCGGTACTCCGCTAGCGAGAAAACACATTCTTCAGGGGCAACGTCGGTAACCATTCACATGTAAATCAGCATCCACTGTTTAGTGTGATGTTAGCCCATCTTTCTCTATTGACGGATATGAACTTTTGTTCTATAATTAAGTCGCTCGGAGATGTATTTTTCAATGAAGGATCACCATGCCGTTTGCAGCGCACACCCACCTTCCCTTAATCAATTTATTGGCGGATATGGCGGCCTTGGCGGCGTTTGTCTGCGGCAGTTCCCCGTCTTCCCGCACACGGCCATTTTTTGCCGGCGGCAGTCTCCCTGCTTCCCGCTGCCATTGCCGCATGGCGGCAGCCAACACTGTATTTCCCGCAGCCAATGGCGCCATCCCTGCGTCTTCCCGCCGACAAACGACATAAAAGCGCGCCGTCTACGCCTGTTCCCGCCGTCAATAACGGCGGATGCATTTTCGCCTCTTCCATCCCGCTTATCTCCCCGATTCTCAGTGATCTCTAACGTAAATCAGCCTGAATCGCCTATTTCAAGGTGGTCAAGCGGAAATGGTTCATGTAATAATGTTGTCGTGTACCCACCTGCTTAACCAAGTATCACATCCTTAACGATTGCCCGCGTCCCGTGTGTTATGCGCACTAACCCGCATGACCATTCGTATCGAAGTATGCTTTGCAGATCAGTTCACCCGGAGATGACGAAAGGACGTGCATTCATCATTCAATTCTGGTGAAGAAAGGAAGTCTAGTCGAATGCCCAAAAGCATTGGAATCTTGCATTATTCCAGCCCGCCGGGGATCGGTGGTGTCGAATCAGTGATTGCTTATCACGCGCGTGGGTTGGCGAAACTCGGTTATCAAGTCCATATCCTGAGCGGGAATGGCGGCACCTTTGATCCCCGTGTGCAAACCCACATCAACCCGCTTTTCGGCTCCAAACATCCCGATGTGCTGGCCGTAAAAGCCGAACTGGATGCGGGCAAAGTCAGCCCCGCTTTCGACCCGCTGGTCGACAAAATCGAACACGATCTCCAGCAGTCACTCGCAGGCTGCGACTGCTGCATCGTGCATAACGTCCACACCTTACACAAGAATATCCCCCTCACCGCTGCGCTCGCCCGCCTCACCAGCAGGGGAAAACTACGCTTTATCGCGTGGTGTCATGATCTGGCGTGGACGAACGAACAGTATCAATCGGAAATGCACGCGGGCTACCCGTGGGATCTCCTGCGTGAAATTTGGCCGAACACCGCTTATGTTACCGTTTCCGATATGCGTAAAACCGAGATGGTCGACCTGTTCAGCGCAGCGCCGGAGCGTATTCAGGTGATCCCGGCCGGGGTTGATCCAGCCGGTTTCTTCCGCTGGACGCCTACGACTGTTCGCTTGGTCGATCAGCTTAATCTGATGTCGGCTGATGGCCTGCTGCTCTTGCCCGCTCGTTTGACCCGTCGTAAGAACATCGAACGAGCGCTTGAAGTGCTGGCCGAAATCCGTCAGGCCTCCCAACGCGACTTCCGCCTGATCGTGACCGGCCCACCGGGGCCACATAACCCCGCTAATGCGGCCTATCTCAATGAACTGTTGGCGCTCCGGCATCAGTTGCAGATCGACGACTGTGCTCACTTTCTCTATCAGTATGGGGTAGAAGAAGGCCAACCTTTGCTGGTGGATGACGACACCATTGCCGATCTTTATCGTCTGTCGGATGCTTTACTCTTTCCCAGTTTGCAAGAAGGCTTCGGAATTCCCGTGTTGGAAGCCGGCTTAAGTGGCATTCCTGCTTTTTGTGCTAACCTGCCCCCGATTCGCGAGACCGGACGAGGCGACATTCATTACTTCGATCCGCTTCATACCCCGGCCAATCAAATCGCTGCCCAAATCGGGTCAGCCCTAACCCATGATCCGGTATACCGCTTACGGGTGCGTGTGCGTCAGGATTTCCGCTGGGATGCTATTCTGCAAAACCAACTTGTGCCTTTATTGGAGGGATCATGAACTCTACTACCCCTTACCGTGTCATGCTGGTGTTAAGCGACATTCAAGACGTAGAAGCGTGGGTAACTCTGGCGCTCAAACTCGCAGCGGATGCGGGCGATGTCGTCATTCGCGGATTAATCACCATTCCAGAGTCGGTATCATTGAGTGAAGGGGCAGTGCGTGCCCGTCAATGGCGCGATACGGTTGACCCTTACACCCGAAAATACGATATTGTCGAAGAAGATCTTCGCGTGTATGTGGATCACCGCCCCATGACGCACGTTTTCGCTGAACTCTCGGCTGCGAATGTCGATCTACTGCTCGTCCAGTGGAACGGGCCTGTTGATGAAACGGGCGGGTTTAGTACCGAAGATATACTCCAGAACGCGGTTTGCGACGTGGCGCTGTTGAACGGCAGCGGTTGGGATGCTAACGGCCCTGTGCTGCTCTCGCTGCGCGGCGGCCCCAACATCACCCTCGGCGTTCAATTGGCGAAAGCGCTCTCTGGCGATTCAACCATCACCTTATTCCATGCTGCCGATACGCGCTTTCACGCTCCCGACTTGGAAGTGGTGATGCGTGCGGAACCCAAGATCACGCGCTCAATTACCGCCGTAACCGGTCTGGATTCAGGCATCCTGCGCGAAGCAGTAGGGCATAAGGCAATCGTGATGGGCGCGGGCTTCCGACGACCGGAAAGCGCGCATGCGGATAAATCGACTTCAACGCTGCATGCGATCTACGAGAAAACCCAACTTCCGCTCATGTTAGTACGTGCCCGCCGTCCGGAAGAACTCGAATTTCATGCTCCTTATCTGATCAGCAGCGCCCATGAAGATATTTCCCGGCATGTTGATCGCTGGTTTGCCGAAAATACTTTCGATAGCAGTGAGTTTGCTGACCTAGAAGCGTTGGTTGCGCTCAAGCAGAAACGCGGAGTCACCATCAGCGTTGGTCTGCCTGCCCTCAACGAAGAAGAAACCGTCGAAAAAGTGATCATGACCCTCAAACGGGCTTTGATGGATGAGCTGCCACTCGTGGATGAATTTGTGCTCATCGACAGCAATTCGACCGATAACACCGTAGCGATTGCCGAACAGTGTGGCATTCCCGTCTATAGACATCCTGAAATCTTGCCGGAAATCGGCATGTATCGTGGGAAGGGTGAGGCGCTCTGGAAGAGCCTGCACGTCCTCAAAGGGGATATTGTGGCATGGGTCGATACCGACATCACCAATATCCATCCACGCTTCATCTACGGGCTGCTGGGGCCGCTCCTCAAGCATCCCCATCTGCAATTTGTGAAAGGCTTCTACCAGCGTCCGATCAAAGTGGGCGAGAAGATGCAGGCCTACGGGGGTGGTCGGGTGACGGAGCTGGTCGCGCGCCCCATGTTCAACCTGTTTTATCCGGAACTCTCCGGCATCATCCAACCCCTTTCCGGTGAGTACGCCGGACGCCGTGCTGCGCTGGAACAGATTCCCTTTTTCACCGGTTACGGCGTGGAAACAGGTATGCTGCTAGACATCCTCGAACGGTTCGGGTTGGATGCGATTGCTCAAACTGATCTGGAAGTGCGTGTTCATCACAACCAACCGCTGGTCAGCCTGAGTAAGATGGCCTTTGCCATCCTGCAAGTTTTCATCGCCCGAATGGAGTCGCGCAGCGGGGTACAGCTTCTTGATCTCGCTAACCGCAGTATGAAACTCATCATTCAGGAGCCGGATCGATTTGCGCTCGAAGTGGCCGAAATTGGTGACGTCGAACGCCCGCCGATGATCAGCGTCCCAGCGTATCAAGAAATCCGCCGGAGTCTGATAGGCAAGTAATCGCGATCACAATCCAGAACCCATTGGAGTCCCTGCTTGCTCAAGCGGGGACTCTTACTATGTGATTAGAATGTGACTGGCAGCGCTTTCAGGCCGCGAATAACATAGGTCGGGCGGAATTCAGGTTCACCGCCTTTAAGCTGCATATTGGGCATCCGGCGCAGCAGCGTCTCGAAGGCGATTTCCAATTCCAATCGTGCCAGCGGTGCTCCCAAACAATAATGAACCCCACCACCGAAGGAGATGTGCGGGTTATCCTCGCGGGTAATGTCAAGGCTGTTCGCGTTGACGAAGCGTGCAGGGTCGCGGTTCGCCGCCCCGAACATCAGACCAAACTGCATCCCCTGTTTGAAGTGATGTCCCTTGTATTCCATATCTTCCAGCACCCATCGTCGGAAAAGTTGCAGCGGGGTGTCGTAACGCATCAATTCCTCAATCGCTGTCTTGATGAGTTGCGGATTGCTTTTGAGCAGCGCAAACTGCTCAGGATGGTGAAAGAGTGCCAGCAGCCCATTCCCAACCACATTGACCGTCGCCTCATGCCCTGCGTTAAGCAGCAGCACACAGGTGGAGATCAACTCGTCTTCGCTGAGCTGGTCACCCGCTTCTTCAACCAGCGCTAACGCGGTGATCAAGTCATCTTGTGGGTGCTGTCGCCGATTGTTCGCCAGTTGGCGCAGATAGTCTGAAAAATCGATTGCTGCCTTCACCGCTCGCTGTGCCTGCTCCGGCGTGTGGTTCAGTTCATACATCGCCACAATATCTTGTGACCACGGGCGCAGTAAATGCCGATCTTCCGGAGGTACACCGAGCAGTTCTCCGATGACAGTTACGGGCAGCGGTGTGGAAAAGTCTTCCAAAATGTCCATTTCACCATTGGGCTGCACCTTGTCCAATAAGTCGTTGGCGATTTGCTGGATTTGCTGGCGAAGGTTTTCGACACGGCGCGGGGTGAAAACCTTATGAACCAATGACCGCAGGCGCGTATGATCCGGCGGTTCTTTGTCGAACATGGAATGTTCGCCCAACTTCCGGAACGGCGCATATTCCGGCGATGGGGGCGGTAATCCCCGTTCTTCGCGGCTGATGATGTGATCCATCGTCCGCCCCAAACGACGATCCCGCAGCAGCGTGTTCACATCATCAAAGGTGGTGAAGAACCAGAGATCCCAGTCTTGGTGGTAGAGGATGGGGGATGCCTGACGCAATTGGTCATAATAGGGATAGGGATTAAGTTGGAAGTCGAGGGATAATGGGTCGAATTGCATCATGGCCTCTTTCGTTTCGTCGGCAAGAATAGAACACGCTATGATTAGCAGGATCGCGAAATTGTACTGTACTTAGCATCCCAAAACACCATACCATGCCAACATTTACCGATCCAATCGAAAACCAACTCGCCGATTATATTCGTGCGCATCAGCACGAATTGGTGACGTTTTGCAGCCGCCTCATCCAGACTCCTTCTGTGAACGGCGCGGACGACGAGGCCGCTCTGGCTGATGTCATCGCTGCGAAGGCGCGCGAATTCGGGTTGAGTGTTATGGTGACCGGCGAGAATCCGCGCCGCCCGAATGTAATCGTAAGCACCGCTGAGCAGCAGGAAACCGATCTGCTCCTGCTGGGGCATCTCGATACCGTTCCCGCCGGAGATGAAGCCAATTGGGACTACCCGCCGTTCGCCGGTGTTGTGACGGCTGATCGTGTCTATGGGCGCGGTGCAATTGATACCAAAGGCGGTATGGCCGCGTCGCTGTTTGCGCTCGCGGCGCTCGCTGCCGTGGGCGGATTGGAACAGGGTAGGGCACAACTCATTTGTGTGCCGGATGAAGAGTCGGGCGCGACAGGTGACTTGGGAATCAAGTATCTTCATGCCAGCGGTTTGCTGCACGCCAAAGGCGCAATCTATGCCTATTCCGGTAACCAGATTACGCTAGGACACCGGGGACTGCTGCGCTACCGGCTCATTGCCAGCGGCATTGCGGTTCATACTGGTGCTTCCGAGTGGCAGGATAAAACGGCGGGCGCGAATGCGGTGACGGGTATGGCGGATTTGCTCATTGAACTCGAAAACACGCCGACGGATTATTCGAAAACGCGCTATTTCGAACGCTTCAAGACGGTGATCACCCCCGGCACGATCATTTCGGGCGGAACCAGTATTAACATCGTGCCGGATCAGTGCGAGGCGCTGGTTGATATTCGGCTGACACCCGAATTTGATCGAAAAGGTTTAGAGGCGATTTTGGACGCGGCCATCGCACGGGTTTGTGGCCGCCGCCCGTCCCTTAAATTGGAATATCAATTGTTGAATGATGCGTCCGCTGTGCTCACCGATGAGAATGCTGCGATTGTTCATGTGTTGGATTCTGCGACGCGGGATGTTACCGGCATCGAACCGGTACGGGTGGTTGCTGGGCCGGCGAATGAAGGCTACTTGCTCGTCGAGCGAGGCATTCCCACCATTTGCGGGTTTGGCCCGACTGGTGAGAATGCCCATGCTGCGAACGAATATGTGGAAATTGAGGGGCTGGTGAACGCCGCGATTATTTTCGCTCTTACGGCGCGGCGTATGTCCCAGAACTGATGTTAGGAACCGCTTTTGACCATTTCAATAATGCGCTCCAGATAGGTTCGATCCCACCCCGGCAGCTCCGGCTCAACCTTCGAAGCTTCCGTCAGGAAATGGGTATAGTCTCTTCCCATTTCCTGCCCACGACGGGTATGCATATCGATTGCGTAATCCGGGATTTGAGGGCGTGTGCCAGATTCAACCGCTCGTTCGAGCCAGTTGAGCAGGAAATCGCTTCCGCGTTCCTTCTGGCTGTGGCACAGTACCCGTACTGCGTGAATGGCGTAGAGATAACGATCTCCGCGCGGGCGGGGAATCCGGTGGTGCATCTGAAAGAGGGTCTCTATCAACAGCGGTGCATCCAGATTGCCGAATCCCACGTCCTCAACCGAAATGACCTGAAGCCGCCCCCATAGATATGCTTCCATTTCCGGACTGGTGGTCAGCATCTCATAGGCCAGAAGCGCCGCATTTTCTGTGTGACCACGCCGGATTTCCTTTTGCAGCGACGAGATCACTTCATCTGCCGGGAAGTCGTGCAGCGTGCGGACTCTTGTCCAAGGATCGTCAGAATGATGTAATGCCATCGTGTGTTTCCTCTATGACTTAGTTCCGCTCAAGGACGGCGCGTTTAAGATTAGCAAGTTCCTGACCAAAATGGGTAGCGAAGTTGCGACGTTTGAGCAGTTCAGCAGCACGGATACGTACCGCGACCAGAACCAGAGCAATGAGCGCTGCAACCTGCGGCGCCGCCAGAAGCAAATCGGGCGGGATATTGATGCCGGGCTGCCCCTGCAAGTAGAGCGATATGGCTTCGGATAGACCGAAGAACAGCGAGGTAAAAAAGGCTGCAATGGGCTGCTGGAAGGCGAACAGCGAAACTGTGATAGCAGTCCAGCCACGACCAGCGGTCATATTCTCAACAAACTGACTGAGTACACCGATCGACAGAAACGATCCAGCGATACCTGCCAGCGCGCCGCTCAAAGTGAGGGCGAAGACCTGCACCAGCGTGACATTGATCCCCACGCTTTCGGCGGCTTCTCTGTTTTCACCAACTGCCCGAATGTGCCGCCCGAAGCGGGTGCGAAACAAGATGAGCCACACAACCGCAATCATGACCCAACCGATATAAACGACGATGTTATAACCACTCAGACGTTCATTGAGAATGGGAATACTGCTGATGATAGGCAGTTGAATTGTGGGTAGGCCACTGATACTGGGATCGGCCAGTGTGCCGAACGCACCAAAGCTTACGCGCATGAAGAAGACGGTGGCATTAGCGACGAACAGGTTGAGCGCGATTGCCAGAATGATGAGATTGATTTTGATTCGCAGGTACAGAACGGCGAAAACCAAGCCCAGCATACCGCCGGATATGGAGGCCGCGACGACCCCGACAATCGGGTTATATCCGGTTTTGTAGAGTACGACTACCGCGATGAATGCACCGAGCAGCATCTTGCCATCAATGGCTAGATTCAGAACCCCGGCGCGGCTGGCGACCATCGCAGCCAGCGCCCCAAGGATGTAAGGGGTGGCGAGGCGGATGCTGCTTTGTACGAGGATGACGGGCAGTCCGATGAATAGGAGCAGACCGATCAAAATACCCGCAATAATCAGTGTGAGCCGTATTTTTCGCGCGTTATTGGTTAAAAAATCAATCATGATGTGGCTCCACTGGCTGATTCAGGTGCTGCTTGTCCCCTATTAGGGCGTATACGTGATTGCAGGCGGGCGATATTGCTGCGGAAGAAGTTTTCCATCGAGTTGAAAAGAATGATGAAGGCGATGATGATCCCGCCGAGTTGTCGTGGTAGGTTGCCGAACTGCAAATTGGTTGCGCCCTGTTGTAGACCAGCATAGAAACAGGCAACCAACAGAATACCGGCAATGGACTCGCGCGCCAGAATGGCGACGAGCACACCGTCGAACCCGTAGCCAACGGAGGCGAATTCACCGACAACGCGCCTATCAACCCCCAGAATTTGAATAGCCCCCGCGAGACCGCTGAGCGCACCGCTGATGAGCATGGCTCGAATGGCCGCACGGTCGCTGGGAATGCCACCGAAGCGGGCGAATAAGCGTGAACCGCGCGTCATACGTTGTTCGTAACCTGCGGTTGTCCGGTAGAGGTAGATGCCGATGACGACGAGCGCTATGAGGGCGAACACAATCCCGATACCAACCCTTGCCCCTTCCAGCCATTCAACATCCGGCAGCAGAACCCGGTTGAATGGGATGAGCCACGCTGTATCGTCGATACGGTCAGTACGAGGGGTACTGTTTGGATCAGGCGAACGCAGCGGGAAGGCGATGAGCCAGATAGCAACCTGAGTGGCAATCGAGTTCAGGATGATTGTGCTGATCAATTCGTTCACATTCAGCTTGACTTTGAGGAATCCGGCGATCCATGAATAGAATGCACCGACAGTCATCGCCGCCAGAATACAAATCAAAGGTACGATGAGATGCATGATCGTTCGAAGTGCTTCCGGGGCCGAATCAGCATCCGGGACACCTGCGAGGGCGTAAATCTGTTTGGGTAACCAAACCCCCAAGAACACGGCGGTTAATGCGCCTAACACGAGCTGCCCATCCATGCCGATGCTGAACATCCCCGCTTTGAAGGCAACTGTGGCTGAAAGTGCCGTGAGGATGAGGATGGTGGCGCGCTCGATTACGATGGCTAAGGAATGCCCATTTTCTCCATAGAAGGGGCTGAAGAAGGACTGGGAAGTGCCATCTTCCTGTTCAACACGGATGATGACGAGATCGCTGAAGGTTTCGCAGCCCTGTGGGCCGAAGCCTTCGCAGAAGAGATTCCGGTAGGTCTGGATAGGGTCGGCATTTGCTAACGCGACAAAGAATACGCTGGCGAGCAAGCCTAGTATCACAGCTAGAACCGGAATGGTGATGTTTTCAACGAGGCGGCGCAATCGGTTGATAATCATGGCTATGCTTTCTCCTGCGCCGGATGGTCTTTTTCGAGCGAGCCACCGGCCATCAGGATACCAATATCCTGTTCATTGGCATCTTTGATGTCGAGCACACCCATAATGCGACCATCAAACATGACAATTATACGATCACTGAGCGACAGAATTTCATCCAATTCGACAGAGACGAGCAAGATAGCTGAACCCTTATCACGGGCTTCGACCAGTGTTTTGTGGACGAATTCGATGCTACCGACATCCAGCCCGCGCGTTGGTTGGTTGGCGATAATGAATTTGGGATTGCCATCCAGTTCACGTCCCAGAACCACCTTTTGCAGGTTTCCTCCGGAGAGTGTTTTAATTTCTTCGCCAACACGGGCCGACTTCACCTGATAGTCTTTGATGATTTTCTGCGCGAAGCTGCGAATCGCGCTGAATTGGAGGAAGCCTGCTTTTGAATACGGTTCTTCCTGGTAGCGCGTTACCGCGACGTTTTCGTCGAGATTGGTGAGTAGGTTAAGCCCCATCGTCATACGGTCTTCGGGAATGTGCGCCATCCCTGTATTGCGCCGATCCCGTACCTTCCTGTGGGTAATATCCGTCCCAAGAAGTGAGATGTTGCCACCCTCAACAGGCCGCATACCAGCAATAGCTTCGATGAATTCGGTTTGTCCGTTGCCGCTGACGCCTGCGATTCCGACGATTTCTCCAGCGCGTACTTCTAGAGTTGCGCCGAATACGGCGGGGACACCTCCGCTGCCAGCTACGAGCAGATTCTCGGCCTTTAGGACAATATCACCGGGTTGAGCAGGTTTCTTTTCGACCTGAAGGATGACTTCTCTACCCACCATCATGTTAGCCATATCCCGGATGGATACATCCGCGACATTGTGCGTGCCGATCAATCGCCCCCTACGCATGACGCTGACCCGATCCGCAACATCTTTCACTTCTAGCAGTTTGTGCGTGATGAGCAGAATTGTGCGGCCACCCTGTGCCAGTTTGCGTATGACATTGTACAGTTCGTGGACTTCTTGAGGGGTGAGCACTGCGGTTGGTTCGTCCAAGATTAGGATTTGGGCGTTGCGCTGGAGCGTCTTCAGGATTTCAACACGCTGCTGCATCCCAACCGAAATATCGGCGATACGTGCATTGGGATTGATGGGTAGGCCGAAGCTGTCGGCTAATTTACGAACCGTTTCGGCCTCGGTTGTGCTGTTAATAAAACCGGCCTTGTTGGGTTCGATGCCGAGCATAATATTTTCGGCGATGGTGAAAGAGGGAACCAGCTTGAAATGCTGGTGAACCATGCCAATCCCTGAATGGATGGCTTCGTTGGGGTGGCTAATCCGTACGGGTTTCTCATCAATCAGGATTTGCCCTTCGTCGGGTTGTACAAGACCGTAGAGGATGCTCATGAGGGTGGTTTTGCCAGCCCCATTTTCGCCGACAATGGCGTGGATTTCGCCTTTCTCGACTGAAAGATTGACATCATCACAGGCCAACACGCCGGATGAGGGGAAGAACTTACGGATATGCCGCATTTCTACGGCTTTAGGCATGTTTAACTCCATGAGAGAGCAATATGGGTTTTATAAAGTGTAGGGGTGGGCTGTGCAGCCCACCCCTGATGTCATTCTGTAAGCCTAGTCGAATAGCTTATGAGGCAGAGTCGAACAGGGCGTTGGTCACGACGATTTCACCAGCCAAAATTTTGGCACGGGCTTCATCGATCGCCTGACGGACGGCGGGCAGCTTCTCGACCAAATCTTCCGGCCCGTTTTCATCGAAGGTGCGTGAGCAGATGCCGACATCCCAGCTCAAGCCAGCATATCCTTCGGCCAGACCGACGTTGGTTGTACCGGGGACATAGGTGTCGTTGACGATGCTTTCGACGAAGCCGAACACGGCGTTATCGACGCGCTTCATGGCCGAGACAATCACCGTACCGGGGTAGAGATCATCTTGATTGCTGTCGACGCCGATGGCAAAGTTGCCGGTTTCCTTGGCTGCTTCGAGGACGCCTTCACCGCTGCGGCCAGCGACCTGATAGAGGATGTCCGCACCCTGCGAGAACAGACCGAGCGACAGTTCCTTCGCGCGAACAGGATCGTTGAAGGGTTCGGCACCACCGACATAGGAACGCAGAACGGTGCAATCCGCGCACACCGACTTCACACCTTCTTCGTAGCCGACGATGAACAGGTTAATGCCGGGGAAGTCGCCACCACCGACCGCGCCAACAACCTTGGTGCGGGTGAGCATACCAGCGGCGATACCTGCAAGGTAGCTGTTTTCGTGGGTCAGAATGTTGAAGAGGGCGAGATTGTCATATTCCGGGGGAGCCGGGAAGAAGGTTTCTTGGGCTGCGAATTTCTGGTCAGAATATTCGTCAACCAATTCTTCTACCACGGAGGCGTCAACAGCGATTGTGATGACCAGATTGGGATCTTCCTGAACAGCACGGCGAATGGCTGCATCGTGTTCCTGAGCACCAGACGGTTCAATGATTGTGCCATCAACACCGAGTTCGGCGATAGCACGTTCAGCGCCAGCCGCAGCCGAGTCGGTGAAGGAACGGTCACCACGAGCGCCGGGGAGAATGATCTGGAAGCTAATATCACTGTTATCTGGCACTTCAACAGCTTCCGCTTCAGCTCCTGCTTCGGCACCTTCCGCGAGACAGGGATCAACATAATCAGAGGCGTCTTGTGCGCTGACGAGACTGACCGAGAACATTCCGACCAGTGCAGCGAGCACAACCAATATAAGGGCAGGGCGAACCAATCTAGACATACTTTGCTCCTCAGATTCTTAGATTAGAGAGGTACCGTGATGTTGAACAAATATTTAACCGCGCAGCGCCAAATCCTAGCTTTGGACAAATGCGTTAATAAAGCATAGCGAGTCTTTGTTGAAGTTGCTACTCGATTTAAAGGGATAGTTCGGCAATTTGGTATGTAGGTTGTTTACTCTGTCTATATGTCTCTGTTTTGCTAAGTTATAGTGGGCAAATTGTTATTCTGAGTCTGGTTTTTTGAGCCAATTTTTCGGGAATAACTTAAGTCGAAGTGTAACAATTTAACAATAGCTTTCAGACTGATTTGAAGGATTGGTTCACTTGTTCGGGCGGCTGATGCTGATTAATATCCACGGGATTGAATTCATGAAATGGACGGGAATATGACCACGCGAATCATACTTGATACGGATATTGGAACGGATGTGGACGATTGTCTGGCTCTGGCGCTGATCCTTAAGTCCCCGGAACTGCGTTTGGAGGGGATTACCTGTGTGTATGGTGATGTGCTGCTGCGAAGCCGAATGGTGATGAAGCTGTTGGAACTGTACGGCACACAGGTGCCTGTGATGGCCGGGGCACGCAAGCCGCTGATGGGTCTGCGACCGGTTTATTGGGAAGGGCATGAGGGCGAAGGGGTTCTGGAAGCGGGAGATGAACGATTGATGCCGGAACCGGAATTCGCGGCGGATTATATTGTGCGGATGGTGATGGAGAACCCCGGTTCGATTCATCTGGTGGGGATTGGCCCGCTGACGAATATTGCGCTGGCGCTGTTGAAGGAGCCGCGCGTGGCGGAACAGGTCGCACAGATCACGCTGATGGGAGGTGTGGTACGTGGGCTTGGTCGATTGGATTTGCCGTACTCTGAGCACAATATTTTGTGCGACGCGGACGCCGCGCATGTTGTGTTTTCCTCCGGTGCGCCGATCAACGTGATTCCGCTGGATTTGACGACACGGGTGAAAGTTAACCGGGATGGGGTAGAACGAATCCGGCAGGGCGGGACGGCTTTTCATGCGGCAGTGGTGGGGCAGCTTGAACGGTACCCGCGTTTTGAGAAACAAGGTTGGACGAATCTTCATGATCCGCTGGCAGTCGCAAGCGTGATTGATCCGTCGCTGGTGCGGATGGAGGCTGTGCGGATTGACGTGGAGACGGGCGGGCGGCATACGCTGGGGGCAACGGTGATGCGCGCACAGGCAGACAGCCGAAGCCGGGTGGCGGTGGATGTGGACGTCGAGCGTTTTGAAGCATTTTTCATTGAGCGGGTGGAGCGATAAACATGACAACGACGCTGCTTTACGACGCATTTGTGTTGTGTTTGGGAGAGGCTGACCACATCTTTGAGCGTGGTTATGTGGTTGTTGAGGATGACCGGATCGC
>JAFLCH010000320.1 GCA_017303775.1 Anaerolineae bacterium
GCAACACCAAGGACGAACGGGCGGTTCAGCCGGACGCGGAAGAACTGGAAGCGATTAAGAACGCGCCGACGGCCTGCCCCTCATGCGGGGGGACGCTGCCGATGCTGGTGGCGGGGCAGCGGCAGATCGACTGTGAATACTGCGGGGGCGTGGTGCGGATTTAAGGCGTTCCTGTTTCCATTCGAGGGGTTTTGCGAGCGTAGAGCAGAACCCCTTTTTTATTTCCGGCGCTGGCGGGGTTTTGCAGCAGCAGCAGCGGCGGCGTGGTGGTCAAAAAGGGCGGGAAGAAGGCGATGCTGCCACCGAGGGGGGCGTTTGTCGTCGTCGTCGTCGTCGTCGCCGACAAAGAATCGGGCACCCCCTCCTATCCTCCCCCGAAGCGTCAGGGGAGGCAAAATACAGGGGAGGGTGGCGCAGACACGCTCAGAACCTCACCCGTTAGAGGCCGTTTCTGCCAATTGGTGAGGGGGAAATGGCCGTGTTGGCGGCATTGGCGTCAGTGGCATTGGCGGTAGGATGCCAAGTTACCAGTGATCAGTAGGCCGTTATAAGAACTGAGGCCAAGCTCTGACCCTTGCCGGAGGGGTTGGCGGCGGCGGCGGCGGCGGCGTGGCGGTGAAATGCGGCACCCCCTCCTGCGCTTCGCGCTTCCCGGCAGCCGCACAAGGCGCTGCACGCCAAGGCGTTAGGGGAGGAAAAAGACAGAAGGCGTTGACAAGGCCGCCACACGGGGGCATGGATGCCGGACAAGCCTTGTATGGCGTCCCTACGGTGATCGCCGGTGAGCCGGTATGCGGTTGGTAAGATGCGCGCGGCGCGGTGATGCATGCGACGCTGAATACAGTGTAACTGAAAAGGGGGGCGTTAGGGTGACCATTTGGAAGAACATTTGGTAACTTTTTCCCGCCAGCCGCACCAACCTTTTCCCCCTCAACGATTGTTAAGGCAGTTGGTGGATGGTTTGAAAATGGTTTGTGGACAAACCTCAAGTAAACGTAGGTTATAAGAAAGGCTCACCTGCTGCCCCTTTTGCGATGCAGTGGGGGGGCAGCAGGATTGGTGTCAGGCGGCGAACTGCGGACAGGTGGGCTGGTCGTCGATGCCGTACTGCTGGCGTTCTTCGGGGGTGAAGTCACGGAAGACGCGGGTGCAGGCATAGGTGACGAAATCATGATAATCAGTGTGCCAGAGACGGACTGTACCATCCCAACCGGCTGTTACAATTAAACGCCCATCGGAGCTAAATTCAGCGGAACTCACCGCGCTCTGATGACCAATCAGAATCCGTGTCAGAACGCCTGTAGAAGCATCCCAAATTCGGACAATATTATCGGTGTCGCGGTTGCTGCCCCCGCCTGATGTCACAATCAAATGACCATCCGGGCTAAAATTGGCACTGGTCACGAATGAAGGATGTTCAGCTAGTACGAGGACTAGTTCGCCGTTGGAAGCGTTCCAAACACGAGCGGTTTTATCATCACTTGCGGTAAGAATGTGCTGACCGTCGGGACTGTAGACAACACTATTGACCTCTTTGGTATGACCATCCAGCGAAAACAGAGGCGCAGCGGTTCTGGCATCCCATACCCATACTGATCCATCCCCATAGGCAGTGACAATTGAATTCCCATCAGGGCTGAAAACTGCGCTGCGCGCCTCTGAAACCGAAGGAGATGTTATGGTCAATATAGATTCACGAGTTATAGCATCCCACACATGAGTTTCTCTGCGCCAAGCTGATGTCACTATCATGCTCCCATCGAGACTATAGGCAGCAGTACTGGTAAAGGATATTATGCCCATCAGGGGATTATATTCTCCTGAATCGAGATTCCAGATGAGTGCACTATTGTCCCAACCGGCTGTTACTAAATAGTTGCCATCCGGGCTGAAGGCAACACTGGAGATGTTACGTCTGTGCCCCTGAAGCAGTTGGGTAAGCGCACCTGTTGAGGCATCCCATACGCGAACACTCGACCCATAGCCAACGCTGGCAATGAGCTGACTATCCGGACTAAAGGCGGCGTCGGTAACAATATCGTTTTGTCCAACGAATATCCGGGATGGATCTGGTGATCTTACATTCCAGATACGGATCGAATCTTGACTAGCGGTTAATATATGCTGTCCGTCGGGACTAAATTGGGCATTGGTGGGTAAATCCGTATGGCCTTCCAATTGACTAACCCGTGTTCCGGTTTGAACGTCCCAAACTTGAACAGCGTTGTTGTTTCCTGTTTCACCGCCTAAAGATGCATTGGTGGTCACTAATAAAGCGCCATCCAAGCTGAAATCAACACTCTTGACCCCCAACTCATCACCTTGAATTGTTCGAAGCAATAGGCCTGTGGCTGCGTCCCAAATTCTTACCGTTCCATCCATACTGGCGGTGGCGACAAGCGCATCATCCGGGCTGAAAACGGCGTCTAAGACTGCTGATGAATGACCCTCTAAGGTGAATATCAATTCACCGGAATTGGCATTCCAAATTTTTGCTACATCTTGACTGTTATCCGTGTATGTGCCGGTTGAGACCACGATGAACGCGCCATCAGAACTATAATCAACACTATTGGCGCTTGTACTATGCCCGGTTAAAGTGTGGACAATCTCACCCGTCGAAGCATCCCAGATGATTACTGTGGCATCTTCACCGGCGGCAGCGAGAAAGCGACCATCAGGACTGAACTGCAGGTCATTAACGCCTTGTCGATAGATACTTCGCGTATCTCTGATTAAGGTGTTGACATGTTGACCTGAGGCAACATCCCAGACTTCGACATCCCGATTTCGCCCACCGGTTACTAGAAGGGTTCCATCCGGGCTGAAGGCCGCAGCGTAAATGAAATCAGTATTGGTTATGGTTTGCAATAGGCTGCCGGTTTCAGTGTCCCAAATGCGGATTGACTCATCCGAATTGCTCACATAAGCACCACCGACGGAGGCAATGAAACGTCCATCCGGACTGTATACAGCCCGATTTACCTGTAGGTTATCGACAATAAGCTGATGGGTGTAAAGCCGGTTCACAGCTCTTTGCAAGGCATTATCGGCTTGAGACGAATACTGGGTTGTCATGGCACGAATGGCTAAAAGGGCAGCCAATTCGGGGTTGGCGCGTTCGGTGCTGAGGATGTCTGACGCGAATGCGGCTAAACGTTGCGATTCGACTAGATTTGTGCCGGATTGAATCTGTGTGGCGATGGCGTCGAGGGTGGGTGGAACGGCAGTAAGGGTTTGGAAGGCTTGTGCTGCTTGAGACTGGGCTTCTGCCAGCAAGAATTCGCCAGCTTGAACCGTGACGGCGATGGGGGTGAGTGTTTGACCAGCTTGGGCGATGGCGGTTTGGGGGGCTTCGGCGGCACGCGTTTGGGCATCAGCGACTTGCACTGCCCCGGCTTGAAGGGTGACGGCGATGGGGGTGAGGGTTTGGCCGGCTTGAGCGATGGCAGTTTGGGGGGCTTCGGCAGCACGGGTTTGGGCAAGGGCAACATCCGCGACAGCCGTCCCCTGAATGACGGTGGCGGTAATGAGCTGTTCGCTGCCGGCTTGAAGGGTGGCAAGGATGGGGGTGAGGGTTTGACCGGCCTGCGTGACCTGTGCGTTGGCGGCCTGCGCTTCGGACAGGGCGGTTGAGGTCTGGTTGACGGAAACGATGGTGGCGAGGACGGCCAGCACTCCGACGATGCCGAGGAGGGCGGCGGCGAGGCGGAACTGACGGGAACGCTTGCCGAGGCGTTCATTTTCGAGGGCGGCGGCTTGAGTTTGCGATTCGAGGGCGCGGGTGCGGCGTTCCTGCTCGGCTTCCTGCGCGCGGCGTTCGTCATCGAGGCGGCGGCTTTCGGCGATGAAGTGTTGATGGGCGGCGGTGGGCGGCGGCTGTTTGTTGAGGCTGGTGGCCTGCTGGAGCCATGTTTCGGCTTCGTCGATCTCGCTGCCGATCAACAGCGAACTGCGATCCCGATGGCGCTTTTCCCACTCTTTGGCGCGGAGGGCGAAGCGGGTGTGCGACTGGACATGGGCGTAATCCTGCTCGATGGTGGTGAGGAGGGCGGCGAATTCCGAGTCGAATTGGGCGTCGTCGTCGAACATCAACCAGTTGACGGATTGCAGATGCTTCCAGTTGTCGCGGGCGGTTTGCTCCCACGGTTGATCCATCCATTTGCCGCGCACGGTGACGAGAGTCTCATCTTTGATCTGCTGAAGGATGAGGGGGATGATGCGCTTTTTCTGGTCGATGGCGTGGCGGAGTTCGTAGGCGCAGACTTCGGAGGTGAGGGAATTGGGGCTGACGACGAAGAGAAAGTTTTCGGCTTCGTCGATGCCTTTGTAGATTTCCTGCAACCAATCGGCGGCGCGGGGAATATCTTCCCAATCCACCCACGCATCGCGTTCGGCGCGGGTGAGGGCTTCGAGCAGTTTTTGGACGAAGGTTTTGTCCTTGCGAGAGTAGGAGACAAATACGTCAGTCATCGAGTTGTAGCCGCTAATATTTGATGGGTTGAATAAGGAGGATTATAGGTAGGAACGGGTTG
>JAFLCH010000321.1 GCA_017303775.1 Anaerolineae bacterium
TCTATTATAGACGATTAATCTTAAAATAACCTGTCCTTTTTGTTAGAGTTAAAACATATTTTCGATAGATTACTCAATTTTTGAGGGGAGAAACGTGGGGGAAACGGATGGGTATGGGGACGGCAACAGGGTATGATAGTGTCGTTCATCCGGGGAGGATAGGCAGCGTTTCGGGCAAATTGTTAAGCGGACGGAGAGAGATTTTGCGACGTGTACTATTTCTGCTGGTGATCGGTTTGTATGCAAGCGGTGCATACGGCCAAGACGCGCCTGTGCTAGCCGCCTGTGATCAACGACCCCATTTTATCGACCCGCCGTGGGTAGACGCCCGTTATTACTGTGCTGAAGAAGTGATTCGGGATGAAAGCAGCGGTGAGATGGGATTCACGTCGCTGGCAGCAGCACCGGACGGAACTCTTTACGCGACACGCCCGCTGCACGGGCAAGTGGTGGCGCTGCGAGACACGGATGAGGATGGGCTGCCGGACAAGGCTGAAGTGGTGGCAGAAGGACTGACGCTGCCGAATGGATTGGCCTACTACGCTGGCAGCTTGTACATCTCCGGCGGGGCGTTCGTATACCGGATGACTGATGACCTGATCGAAACGTTGATTGACGATTTACCAGCCGGTGGCGGCTTCTGGACGGGGAGTCTGGTGATCGGGCCGGATGAACGGCTGTATGTGACGACAGGCGCACCCTGTGACGCTTGTATACCGGAAACAATCGAACGGGGCGCAATTTTGAGCTATGACTTAACGGGGGGTGACCGCCAAGTGATCGCTACGGGGCTGCGGCAACCGGCTGATCTGGCGTTCCGTAATGGGACGCTGTGGACAGTGGATACCGCGAGCGATGGGCTGGCGGAAATGGCTGATTTAGATGAGCTGAATAGGGTTACGGCAGGGGCGCACTTTGGTTGGCCTTACTGCGTCGGGCGTGACTCCACGCCGCTACAGACGGGGTTCGACTGTACAACATCCACTGCCCCGGCCCTGAGTCTGCCAACTCACAGTAATCCGCTGGGAATTGCAGTATACGACGGAGAAGCGTTTCCGCACCTTAGAGGTCAATTCCTGATGACATTGGGCGGCAGCGTGAACCAAGGTTATTTGAACGGATTTACGCTGGTGACGGTGGCGGTGGATGCGGAGGAAAGGCCACAAGAACCTCATATCATCTTGCCGGAAATACCGGGCGAAGAAGACAATTGGCAAGGGATCAACCTCCAAAAAATACATTATCAGGCGAGCGGATTTTGGCCGCGCAGACCGTTTGATGTGACGATCAGCCGCGAGGGGTGGATCTACGTCAGTTCGGGAGGCGGGCGCATCTGGGCGCTGCGTCCACGTTGATTAGTCCATGCTAAAAAAGTATGTAATTTTAACCTCAGTTATGCTATCATCGAAACTTGTGAGGACAACAAATAAGAACAGCGCATGACACAAATCCTGCTCATACGACATGCTGTAAATGACTTCGTGAAAACGGGCAAACTGGCGGGCTGGACCCCCGGTGTGCATTTGAACGATGAGGGAAAGGCTCAGGCAGAAGCGCTGGGCAAACGACTGATCGACACACCAATTGACTACCTGTACGCCAGCCCACTTGAACGGACGATGGAAACAGCGGAAGCGATCCGGCAGCATCATCCCAACCTGCAAATCCGACAAACGACAGAACTGGGTGAAGTCCGGTATGGGGATTGGGAAGGCATGGAGATTAGTAAGCTGACCGGTCGGAAGATGTGGGAGATTGTCCAGCATTATCCATCGCGGGCAGAGTTCCCGAATGGTGAAACGATGCGCGGTGTCCAGACGCGAGCGGTGAACGCGATTGAGCAGTTGGTTAGCGAGCATCCGCGCGAGATGGTGGTGATTGTGAGCCACGCGGACATCATCAAGATGGTACTGGCACACTATCTAGGTATGCATCTGGATGAATTCCAGCGGATTGTGATCGCGCCGGCATCGATCAGCAGCCTGAACCTCGGATTCGGACGGCCATATGTGGGCACAATGAACGATGTGGGACACATCATGCAGATGGAACAAGCTCGCAGGCAAGAAAAGATCGTCTAATCGGTATTCGGTCATCATCTTCATTGAAAGATAGGCTATGCCAAGCAAAGAAATTGAACTTAACCCAGTGGATTTCATCACTGTAGGCACAATTGGCCCCAAGGGGCAGCGCATCTTCCATCTTCAGGGTGGACAAGGTAACCAACTCGTCTCGCTCATCATCGAGAAGGAACAAGCATGGGCACTGAGTGAGGCGATCCGCGAGATGTTGGATGACCTCGACAAACGCAAGCCGGATGCTGAAGATGTGATTGATCTGAGCGGTGTCGATATGGATTTACGGGAACCAATTGAACCGGTGTTCCGTGTGGCGCAAATGGGATTGGGTTACGACGAAGAACATGACCAGATTGTGCTGGTGGCACAAGAATTGGTGAGTTCACTGGGCGGTGACCTAAGCGAACCCGAAGAAATTGAGCCGGGCGTGGTAAAGCTGTGGTGCAGCCGCCAGCAGATGCGCATGCTCTGTGAGTATTCGCTAGAAGTCGTAAAGTCGGGACGTGCAGACCCCAAACAGAATGGCCGTTTAGTCTACTACTGGTCATAATGAGCGATCAACCCAACAATTCAGAACCCGAATCACGCGGCCTCAGCAGTGAGCAGGTGCTTGATATCCTGACCAAAGGAACGATTGACGCCGCGCACGGTATGATGCGCTGGAGTTCAAATTACGCTTTTCTGGTCTCGGTTGAGCAAGATGACACGACGCTGATGGCAATTTATAAACCACAGCAGGGTGAACGCCCTTTGTGGGACTTCCCGGATGGGATGCTGTGCAAGCGAGAGATGGCATCCTATTTGACCTCGGAAGTGCTGGGGTGGTCGATTGTGCCGCCAACGGTACTGCGAGAAGGGCCGCATGGTCTCGGTTCGGTGCAGTTCTTCATCCACCACGACCCGGAAATGAATTACTTTGAGTTTGATGACTCGAAGGTGCCGCAAGTGATGCGAATTTGCGCGTTTGACTATCTCATCAATAACGCGGATCGTAAGGGCGGACATTGTTTGGTGGACAGCGAGGGGCATGTGTGGGGAATTGACCACGGAATCACCTTCCATAGTTCACCCAAACTGCGAACCGTGATCTGGGAATTCGCGGGGCAAGCGATTCCTGATGCGCTACTGGAAGATATTGACCGCCTGTGCGCCGTGACCGCCGACATCAATAATGCCTTCCGGCAGGCGTTGAGCGAGTTGGTGACGGAGCGGGAAATTTTGGCGTTCCAACACCGGATCAATCATCTGTTGAAAACGCGTAAGTACCCTGAACCGGGACCGGGCGGCCCTAACTACCCGTGGCCCCCTGTTTAAGCACCCTATTGAAAGCTTACAATAAAATACGATGTGTTTTGTGTTAGCCGCTGTTGCGCTGCTCTTAACATTTTCTTAAAATCAATTTTGAGGTCGTTCAATATGCGGCTGTCAATATTGATATGGAAATTTCATAAGGAGGCGTTATGACGCGGAAAATAAGTTTGTTGATGGTCATGCTGATGGTGGTGATAATGATCGCCCCGGCAGCACAAGCACAGGATGAGACATTTTCGCTGACGATTTTGCACACCAATGACGTACACGGGGCGTACGGGCCGTATAATGCAGCGGCAGACGCCACTACTGATGGCGGCGCTGCGCGGCAGATGACGGTAGTCAACCAGATTCGAGCGGAAGGTGGGAATGTACTGCTGCTGGACGCCGGTGACCGCTTCACCGGAACGCTGTTCCACCAACAATGGCGCGGTGAGGACTCTGCACGCATCATGAACGCGATGGGCTATGATGCTATGACGGTAGGCAACCACGAATTTGATGATGGAGATGAAGCTCTTGTCAGTTTCACAGATTCTTTGAACTTCCCTCTCTTGACTGCCAATGTAACATTCGGCGCTGATCTTGCTGAAAAGATCCAACCGTATGCTGTTCTTGAGGTTGCTGGAGAACAAATTGGTGTTGTTGGTCTTACCCCGCCCGATACGGGCATCCTGTCTTCCCCCGGTGAAGATGTTGTGTTCAACGAAGATATGGCGGGGGCAGTTCAGAGCTATGTGGATGAATTGACGGAACAGGGCATTAATAAGATCATTTTGATGTCGCACATTGGTCAAGGTGCGGATGAAACAATCGTGGCACAAGTCAGCGGTGTGGATATCATCATCGGTGGGCACAGTCACACCCTATTAAGTAACGCGTATAGCGCCGGTGAAGCCGAGTATCCTGTGGTTATGCAGGATAAGGACGGCAACAATGTTTATATTGTTCAGGCAGGCAGCAATTTGCGTTACATGGGGCGGCTGAATGTGACATGGGATACAGAAGGCGTGGTCGCCAGCGCAAGTGGTGACACCATCCTACTCTCTCGTTATATCACACCTGATCCCGAAATCTTAGCAATCGTGAATGAGCTACGTGTACCGATTACAGAACTGCGTGAAACAGCAGTCGGTGA
>JAFLCH010000322.1 GCA_017303775.1 Anaerolineae bacterium
GTGTTCTCCAGCCCGACCGAGATGCGTACCATACCGGGCGAGAGCTTGGCCTGCGCCAATTCTTCAGCATTCAGCATCGAATGACTCGTCAGCACCGGGATACTCACCAGCGTTTCCGGCCCGCCCAGATGTGCCACGTTCAGCGCCACCCGCAGCCGGTCACACAACCGTTTCGCCGCCTCCAACGACTCCAGCTCGATGCACAACATCCCGCCGAAGCCGCTCATCTGTTCCCGCGCCACCGCGTAATCCGGCGAAGTCGGCAGCCCCGGATACAGCACCTGCTTGATCTGCGGCTGCTGCTGGAAGAACTGTGCCAGTGCCAGCGCGCTGGCGTTATGCTGTGCCATCCGAATCTCCAACGTCTTTAAGCTGCGATCCAGCAGGAACGCATCGTGCGGCGAAGGGATGCCGCCGAACACCTTGCGCGCGCTGAAGATCGGCGTCAGCAGTGTGCGTGACCCCATCACCGCCCCCGCCGTCACATCGCTGTGCCCGCCGATATACTTGGTCGCGCTGTGCACCACCACATCCACCCCCAGATCAAGCGGCGTCTGGTTGATCGGAGACGCGAACGTATTATCCTTCACCACCAGCGCCCCGATGCGCGTCGCCGCCTGTACCACCCGCCGGATCGACACGCAGTCGCAGCGCGGATTCACCGGCGTCTCGAAGTACACCAGCTTGGCGTTCGGCGCGTGCTGATCGACATGATAAAGCTGCTCATTATCCAACCACACCACCCGAATACCGTAGCGCGGTGCCCAGTCACGGAAGAAAGCCACCGTCCCACCGTACAGCGTGCGCGACACCGCCACCGTATCCTTCGCCTTCAAATGCGCCAGCAGGGTCGTTGTGATCGCCGTCATGCCGCTGGCGAACAACAAACATTCTTCGGCATGCTCCAACTCCGCCAGCTTCTCCGCCACATTTCGCAGCGTCGGGTTATCGTAGCGCGTATAAAAATAGGAATCCCCGCCGTAATCATTGATCTGCGCGTACCCGTCACTATTCTCGACCGAAAACGCCGCCGTCTGGTAAATCGGGTACGTTACCGGACGGGCATGTGGTTCACGCTTGCCATGAATCGCGCGGGTGGATAGGCCTTTAGGCATGTTGAATCCCCTCGTAATCAACGCTTGACCGGAAGCCAGATTGTAACCCATTCCCCCGGCTTCGGGGATATTGCGCACCACTTTCGAACCACGCTGCGTATTCATCCGTTAGGAGAAGATAGGAACCACATCAACAAAGGGATAATGAGCATGACAACCACCAGCCAGCCACAAACCGCCGCGCGCCCATCACTATTCAGCGCCGTGCGAGTGCGCGATTTTCGTTTACTCTGGCTGGGGGAAAGCATCTCTTTGTTGGGTGATCAATTCTATCTCATCGCGCTGCCGTGGCTCACCTTGCAATTGACCGGTTCCGGGCTGGCCTTAGGCGCGGTGGCCGCCGCCGGAGGAATCCCCCGCGCGTTATTCATGCTGCTCGGCGGCGCGTTCACCGACCGCTTCTCGCCCCGTAATGTCATGCTGGTTTCCAACCTGCTGCGTGTTCTCTTAGCCGCTCTGGTCACGCTGCTGATCTTCACCAACACCATTCAATTGTGGATGCTGTTTGTGATGGCGCTGGCCTTCGGCACCGTCGATGCCTTCTTCTTTCCCGCACAGGCGGCCATGGTGCCGCAGCTCGTCGGACGGGATCAGATCGAATCCGGCAACGCCCTCACCCAGATCACCGCCCAGTTCGCCAGTTTTGTCGGGCCAGCGCTGGCTGGTCTGGTCATCGCCGCCATCACCGGCAGCGCTCTACCAACAGCCGATGCCCTACCCGCAGCCCACAACGTCAACAGCGTCGCCCCCGCCTTCGCCATCGACACCCTGACCTTTATCATCGCGGCGATCGCGCTCTGGTTCATCAAGCATCGTGCCCCAACACTCGCGTCAAGCGACAGCGCCGCTCCGAATGACCTCTTTGCGTCCATCGCGCAAGGCTTACGCATCGTCTGGAACGACTCACTGCTGCGGACGTTGGTCATCATCACCGCCGGCACCAACCTGCTCTTCACCGGCCCTATCGGCGTCGGCATCCCCGTGCTCACCAGCACCCGCTTTCCCGAAGGCGCGGCTGCCATGGGTGCTATCCTCTCAGCTTTCGGTGGTGGTGCGCTCGTCGGGGCGCTGCTGGGCGGCTCACTCCCTACCCCCCGTCACATCGGCATAGTCGCCATGTCGCTCATCGCCACGGCTGCCGTCGCCTTGACCCTCTTCGGGCTGCTCACCAGCCTGCCCCTCATCATCATCGCCGCCGCCGCGATGGGCTTGTGCGTGGGTTACACCAATGTCATCATCATCAGTTGGCTGCAAAAGCAAATCGCCCCGGAGATGCTGGGGCGAGTCATGAGTCTGGTGATGCTCGGTTCGGTAGGGTTGGGGCCGCTTTCCAATCTGCTCGCCGGTGTGCTGGTAGAGGTTAATCTCTCCCTGCTGTTCATCGGCGCTGGAGGAATCCTGATGCTGCTCTGCTTAGTCTCGCTCAGCAGCCCGCGCGTCCGCACCATGACCGCCTAAGGATGGGCAAAGTCGCTGCCCATCATTCGAACGAATAGGCCACGCTGATGCAGCCGTTCTCGTGCATCGGGTGAACGAACAAACGCAGATACTCAAACTGCCGGTTGTCGCTCAGGTGCAGCCGGGAATCGCCTATCGTGGACTCGTACCAATCGGCGTTTTCCCGATTCACAAATTCCAGCCGCGTCCAGCAGTCCGGCCCGGAAAGCCCCCAGTTCACCGTCAGATCGGTCACCTTGCTCAGGTTCAGGCCGCTGACGATCTGCGTCGTTTCCGGTTCAGGTAGCTTCAGCAAGCAAATGCCGTTATACGCCGCGCTGATCCCGTCCCCCAACATACTGCAATCCAGTTCAATGCTGGTTACACCTAATGCAGACAGCACTTCATTCACGTCACGAGCCAGTTTGTTGTTTTCTTCGGTGGTCGTTGTACAGGCGGCCACCATCACCAACAACAGGCTCAACAATAAGATACGCATACGAAAATCACACTCCTTTTACATTTTCAATTGTAATCGCGAACGAATTCACGATTACATAAGAATTGTGAATTTCGTAATATGCCGTAATGTTAGGGTAGCCCCTTCCCGCCCACCGGAATCACCTCGTAACTCTCGGTCATCGAAGCGATCAAAGGTCGTCCATCCCGGATCAAGGCCTGAATAGCTTCCAAATCCAACGATGCCCGATGATCCGCTGCGCTGCGCCACACCTCGGTGATCCAGATCATGTCGGTTTCATCCGGCACCTGTCCCACCACATACAGATAGCAGCCCTCCGCCTCGCCCAGCGCCTCTGCCGCCCTCAGCAGCACCTTCACCAGTGCGTCACGCTGCCCCGGCTGTGCGATGATCTTACCCGTCCGTCCGTACATCACGCCTGCTCCTTTCAATCGAATTCCGTCGGCCATTCCGGATGCCGCAAATGCTCGAAGAAGTGTTTGAGCTGCTTCAACGTTACCCGACCGACGGAAAGTTCCAACCCGTCCAGTTCAGCCTCACGGAACCAACCGCTTTCCTCGGTTTCCACGTTCGCCACCAGATGCTGCTCCTCGCTGATCAATTCGCAGCGGATAAACAGCTTGTAGATATGAAAAATGTAGGGCGGGTGTCCGTGCTTATTCCGGTCATACACCGCCAGCAGCTTCACCGCTCGCGCCGAATAACCCGCCTCTTCCTCAATTTCACGTTCAGTCGCCAGCGCCGGCGCTTCGCCCACATCCGCGAATCCACCCGGCAGCGTCCACCGCCCGCCGTCCAATTTCTCCCGCACCAGCAGCAGTCGCTCCTCGTGGAACACCACCCCGCGCACATCAATCTTGGGCGTCGCGTAACCTTCTTCTGCGCCCAACAAGCCCTGAATACGTTCCACTTCGCCGCCGCTCCCCGCCGCCAGCATCTCGGCAGCAATCGCCTGAATCTGTTCATAGCGTTCGCGGTCAAATGCGTTAGGGCTGAATGCCAATCCGCTCTGTGCCAGCGCTTGCAAACGCTGTGCCCAGTGCAGCCATTGATCCGACATGTGCATCATCCTTTCCTTGTCAGCCGCCATGTCAACTACCCTTCATCTTACCCCTCGCCCGTCCCCACCGGATAGGATAAGCCTCGCCTACTTTAAGAAGGCTTAACACCAGAGGTGTAGAATAGCATCACACAGCAGGGATGAGTTACACATCACCTCACACCTCAACTCATCTACACTACGGCTGTATTCAGAAATCAGGAATAATCATGAGCACCCCGTTGACACTCGAACCGGATTACACCGATCCTCACACCCTTCTAGCCGCCGTCCGTGAATTGCGCGAAGAAGTCTACACCGAGGGCATCACCCTCTATAACCGCTGGCGTCCGCGCATCCAGCGCCGCGAATTTCGCATCAGCGGCCTCAACCTCGCCTATTACCTCGCCCTGCGCAAGCGGGATCTGCGCCCGCTGCAAGCCGCCCTCATGCC
>JAFLCH010000323.1 GCA_017303775.1 Anaerolineae bacterium
TGCGCCAGCCGCTGGGGCAGTGGGACGCGCAGGCGCTGGAGGGCGAGTGGGTTGTGCCGGATGTGCATGGGCGGCGGCTGGAAATCATCGCCGAGTTTGAAGTAGGCACGGCGGAACGTCTCGGAATAGATGTGCAGTCCAACGGCACCGACCGCACCCGCATCGTTTACAATCCGGCGCGTTCGCAGCTCCTCATCGGTCGTTCGGACACTGTGGACGGCAGCACCATCCCTTCGTTCAATCCGGCCTTTGGCGCGCCGCTCAGCGATACGCGCTTGAAGCTGCACATTTTCGTGGACGAGTCCTCGGTGGAGGTGCTGGCGCAGGATGGGCTGATCTCGTTGAGCGCGCAAACCTTCGTCAATCCGGCCTCCGATGGGCTGCGCTTGTTCGCGGAAAATGGCTCGGCGCAGCTCACCCATCTGGAAGTGTATGCGCTGGATGAAATCTGGGCGGCGGCACGGACTCAGTCGCTGGATTTGTGCGGCTAGGCCGGTTTTCCAACGGCGCATGGATCGGCCAAAGGGTGGAGCGTGATCTCGGACTTTGTCTTGTTTCTGCGCGGGCGCTAATCCCGTTTAATGAAAAGCGTGAAACCGTCCGACAGACAGAGAGAGAGTCACAATCATGGCGAGAGCAGGACAAACCATGCGCAGCGCTGAATCCGGTGAACAATTCGTGTTCATCGAGACCGCAGCCGATACGGATGGTCAGCGGTTGGTGTTGGATATGATTTGTTCGCCGGGGGGTGGCGCGAAAGGTGCGCCCATTCACATCCACCCCAAGCAGCAAGAACAATTTTATATCCAGAGCGGTGTGGGCGAGTTCGTGTTGGATGGGCGGACGTTCTACGCCTTTCCGGGCGAAACCGTGGTCATCCCTGCTGGCGCGGCGCATACATGGCGCAACCCCAGCCTCACCGACGATTTACGCTTCCGCATGGTGGCCGAACCTGCTGGCAGCTTGGAGTACATTTTCGAGCATATGTGTGCCCTGTCGCAGAAGGGCAAGCTGAAAGCCGATGGCCGGGTGCCGTTCCTCGCTGTGGCGCGGGTGATGCAGCAGTATCCCGATACGATTTATATCGCGGGGATTCCCTTCTGGATGCAGCGGGTGACCTTCAAGCTGCTGGCCGTCATCGCGCGGCTGCTGGGGTATCCGATCCAGCATTCTTACGAACTGGCGGTGCAGGAAAACGCCGAGAAACGTTCCGCCTTCAGTACCACTGAAATGCGTCCGGTGCGTGTCTCGCACGCCTTCCCGGTCACCAAACCGGGGCAGTAATCTTCTAGACAGGCGCTCCGTTCAACGGGCGGCCAGCCAATCGACAATCAGGGGCACGAGATCATCGTGCTCCTTAAACAGATCGACGCCGTGCGTGCGTCCGCTGTAGACAATGGCTGTCGCCTGATTCCCGCCCAGTTCGAGCATGGTCGGTACATCCGCGGCAGGGTAGGGGTCGCGGTCAGCATAAATGATCAGCGCGGGGAAACCGGCCTGCATCGCCTCATCCGTGACCACATTGAAATAATTCAAGCTGGGCGAGATCGCCACCGCGCCAGCGCAGCCCGTCGCCGCGCAGCCTGCCAGCGCCAGATTCGACCCCATGCTGGAACCGACCAGCGCGATGGATTGCACACCGGGCTGCGACTTCAGCCAATCCACCCACGCAGCGGTATCCTGCTGAGCCTGCTTCCAGTTGATCTTGCCGCGTGTCTGCCCGTAACCCCGCAAATCCACCGCCACCACCTTGAAGCCCGCGTCCAACAACGGCTGAACCAGCGGCGTCCAACTGCTGCGGTTGGTGTACAACTGGTGCAGCAGAATCACCGCCTTGGCATCACCTTCGCCCGCCGCGAAATAACTGCCGTACAGCGTTTTGCCGTCCGCCGCGCTGATCTGGACATCGGTGCCGCTGAGCGAAGGGATGACCTCCTGCGCGCGGGTGAGGTTGAGCGTGAGCAGCGTGCAAAGGGCTGCGATGATGAGCAGACGCATGTTAAGTCTCCGGTGGTGGGGTGTTCTCAAAGGTTACCTGTTCATAGACATCTGCTGCCGCTAAAGTGCAGCCCACGGACATTAATTCGATGATGCCATCAGCACGCTGTAGATCGGTTAACAGCCACTGGTTATTCGCTTGGCGCACAAATCGCTCAATTTGCACATAATCTTGAGCGATCAGGATGTACTCTTGCAGCGATTCAATCGTGCGATAACGGGTGAATTTTCGGCCACGGTCATAACTCTCGGTGGAGGCAGACAGCACTTCAATGATCACCGTCGGGTTGAGCAGCGTGTCATTATAATCATCCGCCATGATCGGCGTACCACATACGATACTCAAATCCGGGTAGGTAAACTCGCGGCGCAGGCCAACCCGTACTCGCATATCGCTGGGATATATTTTGCAGCCCTTCCCGCGAAGCTGGGTGAACAGACTGGCGAGTGTGCTGGCGACGATCAGATTATGCCGTTCGCTGGCCCCCGACATCGCGCGCACTTCACCATCCATCAATTCATGTTTGATGTCGCTCGCCCGTTCAAAGGCTAGATATTCTGCTTCTGTCCAATCGGGTTTTGGTAACGCCATACCATCTCTCCTACGCGCCTTCACCCCTATTATAGCGGGCTGAGGCTGCGCTCCTCAAAAACACATCTGCATCTCATCCAGCTCTGGTATAAGTCAACCGTATTCTATCGGACGCTCCCCAAAGGATGAGATTGGCATGACGAATGCACCCGTCATACACTGGTTTCGGCGAGATTTGCGCTTGACGGATAATCTGGCGCTGGCGGCGGCAGCCCAATCCGGCCTGCCCGTGCTGCCGGTGTTCATCCTCGATCCGGCGCTGGTCAACAGCCGTCGCGTCGGACTGCCGCGTTTGGCCTTCATGCTCAAAGGTCTCGCCGCGCTGGATATGGCGCTGCGGGCACAGGGCAGCCGCCTGTGGCTGGGCTATGGTGACCCGCGCCTGCTCATGCCCGCGCTGGTGCAGCTATCCGGCGCGCAGGCACTCTTCTACAACCGCGATTATTCCCCGCTGGCGCTGCGGCGGGATCAGGCAGCAGTGGACTCGCTCACCATCCCCGTGCACAGTTTCGACGATGCGCTGCTGCTGCCTCCCGGCTCGGTGATGACCGAAAGCGGCAAACCCTTCACCGTCTTCACACCCTTCAAACGCAAATGGCTCACCCTCCCCAAGCAGACGATGGCCGATCCGGTGCCAACCGGCGCCTATGTGGACGCTGCCACCGTGGACACGCTGCGGCTGCAAACGGCGGATGGGCGCGAACTGCCGTTGCAGGCCATTCCATCACTCGCAGATTTGGGCTTGAGCGCAGCCATCCCCGTCCCCGCTGCCAGTGAAGCCGAGGCGGCGCGTCGCTTGGACGACTTCTTGAACCAGCGCGTCTACCACTACGCCGAAGGGCGCAACGGCATGCACGGCACAGTGACCGATGACACCCTCGGCGGCTGGTCATTCCTCTCGCCCTATCTGCGCATGGGCATGCTCTCACCCCGTCAGGCCTATTGGGGCGCGCGTCATGCCTACACCGCCACCGGCCAGAACCAAGCCCGCGAGTCGGTGGAAACATGGGTCAGCGAATTGGTCTGGCGCGAATTTTACATGCACATCCTCTATCACTTCCCCCATGTGGCAGCAGGCAGCTTCCGCCCCCAGTATGACCGGCTGGCATGGCGGTATGCGCCGGATGAACTGGCGGCATGGAAGGAAGGCATGACCGGCTTTCCGGTGGTAGACGCCGCCATGCGCCAGCTCAAGACCATGGGTTGGATGCCGAATCGCGCCCGCATGATCGTCGCCAGCTTCTTAGCCAAAGACCTGCTCATCGACTGGCGCGAAGGCGAGCGCCACTTCATGGATTGGCTGATTGATGGCGACCCTGCCGCCAATAACGGCGGCTGGCAGTGGTCAGCCGGCACTGGCACCGACGCCCAACCCTATTTCCGCATCTTTAACCCTGCCTCACAATCCGAGAAGTTCGACCCCGAAGGCACTTACATCCGCCGTTGGGTTCCAGAACTGCGCGCCGTGCCAACCCGCTTCATCCACGCCCCGTGGGAGAATCCGCCCGCGCCGCAGGGTTACCCGCCGCCCATCGTGGATCGGACGCTGGCGCGCGAACGCACACTGGCAGCTTTTAAGGCTGTGGGCGACAATCGGTGAATGAACATTGAACGACTGCTTTTACCCCTAACCCTCATAGGCGGTTCGCTGGGCTTGGTCATGGCTTATCTGCTCTGGCCGTTCCTGCGCACCCTGCGCTTGGCCGACCCTATCCGCCCGCCTGCGCCGGACTCTCACCCTTCAAGCGGTGACCCGCTCACTGCGGAATCACTGGCCGACGCGCTGCGCCAGCTTGGCATGAGCGACGACGGACGCTTCGGTTCGACAGGTGTCCGTGAACATCTGCGCCGCTTGGGGCAGGGCACAGTGAGCGCGCCGCTGCTGGCCGCTTATGTCCGTGACCTCCAGCGCT
>JAFLCH010000324.1 GCA_017303775.1 Anaerolineae bacterium
AGGTGGCAATCCGCCGCCAGTTCAACCACCGGTCTTCAGCCCCGCTCTTGCACCACTTCAACCGAACCCCTTTGGCACAGGTAACCCGCGCGTCCAAATTGTGATCTTGGATCGCCAGCTTATCCTGCAATGTCAATCAGGGGAAATCAATTGCGCCCTCCTAAACCGTCGGCGCGGGGCAGGGCTGCGCTAAATCACTCCAAAACACAGCAGGGCGCATCGATCATCGTGCGCCCTGCTTTTCATCATCCTCATTGGCTCGCCTTTTTTGCCAGCCAATACTTATTCCCGCTGCGTTCGCGTTCCAGATGTCCGAAGTCCACCAGATCGCGCCGCAGACTCACATGATCTTCACGATGCTTATCCTTCAAGATCGCGTTGACCTCTTGTTCGCTGTAGGTGCGGTCAGCCTCGAACAGGGTTGCCAGCCACTTTAAGATCACCAGCAGCTTCTTCTGCTTGCTAGGAATCACCGTCAGCCGTCCATTATGAGTGTGCTCACGCAGCACATCCAGTTCTTCTTTCGGCCATCCCAGTGCCTCGATCCAGCTATCATCCGATTCGCTGCGCGCTTCCTTCGCCGGCATCTTTTCAATCTCCGTCACCAGCCGTTTGAAGCGCTCCAACCCGACCTGATTCACACGGTAGAATCGCTGGTTGCCGTCCATGCGCAGCGTTACCAACCCCACTTCCCGCAGCTTTGCCAGATGGTGCGAAACCGTCGGCTCGCCCAATCCCACCAACCCCGCCAGCTCGCCTACCGACCGCTCCTGTTCATGCAGCAGCCGCACCAGATGCAGCCGGCTTTCATCACTAACGGTTTTCAGGAGATCGAGGAGATGCTTTTGTCCGTATACCTCCATCATGATCCTTCTTTCATACAAACGACCTATCAATTTCGATGCGCATCGAAATTGATTATCAGCCAAGGATGCATGTCTGTCAAGACTCTTTTGACCCTTTGTGATCTTTATTGAGTTTATGTCAGGGAGTCGGCATCGCCGCAGGGGAGGATGAACCAGAATGTGCTGCCTTCGCCGGAGGTGCTCTCCACGCCAAATTCACCGTTCAAACGGCTGATGATTCGCTGCACGATAGACAGACCCAATCCCAGTCCCTCCGCCTTGACCGTATGCAGCCGCGTGAACATCGCGAATAACTTCTCTTGGTCAGCCTCCGCGATCCCCACACCGTTATCCGTCACCTCGAATCGGGCGCGGTCATCTCCGATGCACCGCCCCCGAATCACAATGTGTGGGGCAGGGTTATCCACCCCCATATACTTGATCGCATTGCTGATGAAGTTCGCGAAGATTTCCTCGATCCACTGGTCATGCGCCAGTGCGCTTGGTATATCGGGCATGATCTCAATGCGGATATGCTTTTCGTCAATCAGGTGATGGAATCGCGCCACAGCCGACTCCACCACCTGCCTCACATTCACGCTGTGCAGCGCTTCCGAAGTATCGCGCAGTTTCGCCAGCCATAGCAGTTGGTCGATCATCGTCGACATTTTCTTGGTCGAGGTTTTGATATTGTTGAGGTAGTATTCGGCTTTTTCCGGCAGAGCATCCCCGCTGATCCGTTTCACCAGATCCGCGTTTAGCAAAATGCCTGCCAGTGGCGATTTCAAATCGTGCGCGATCGTATGGTTGTACGTGTCAAGTTCTTGGTTGGTTTGTTCCAGCTCTTGTGCATATCGTTGCAGTGCTTCCTGCGTCTGCCGCAGTTCCCGCACCCGCAGCGAATTGCGGATTGCCGAGGCCAGTTGCAGCCCCAACATATACCCGATCCGTACATCATCTTGTGTGTATGATTGCGGTGCGATCCGCGCGAAGTTAATCGTCCCGATCACCTCCACCTCGCTCACCAGCGGCACGATGATCTGCGAAGCATATTGCCCCAGAAACGTATACGATCCCGCCTCACGGATCAACCGCGATTGTCCGGCGCGCAGCACAAAACTGATGTTCTCCGATTGCAGCAGATCACGCCCTGTGATCGCCTCAACATCCCCAAACAGCCGGATCACCTGCCATGTTTCATGCTCGTCCTTCAAGCAAACACTCAGGTGATCAAAATCCAGCAGCCATTTTGCTTGGCTGGCGACCACTTGCAGAATCTTATCCAGATTAAATGTCCGGTTGATCGCGATACCGATCTCATTCACGGCCGCAATTCGGCTGGACAGCGCTTGTGCCTCAGCCAGCAGTCGTCGTGTCGTTGCCAGCAGCTCCTCGCGGTCAAGCTGGTCAAGTTTGCGTGCGCCCAGCGGCGCAGTGCTCATAGTGCATCAATCTCCAAAGCAATCGCGTCAGTGTATTGGTTCACTTCGGTGAACAAATTCGCCGTAGCAATAATCTCATAAATCTCGCCGAGGTTCAGCCCCAATGTCTGTAGGTTGTCGAAGTCTGCTGTGCTCAATTCCAGCGGTTTCGTCGCCGCCAGCAGCCCGAACCGGATCACCGCTTTTTCCCGTTCCGGCAGCGGACAGGCATCAAAGTCAGAAACCAGTGTCTGCAACACCGCCTCGCTCATCCCCAACGCCGAAAGCCCGTGCAGATGAACATTCAGTGCATACTGGCTGTTATTCGCCTGCGAAATCGCCACCCCGATCATTTCTTTGACCGTCCGTGGGATGAATCCTGTCAGCATCGTAGCCTTGAACTTCTTCCAGTTGGCTTCCAATAAATCAGGGTGAATCGCCATCGACTTGAAAATATTCGGCACAATCCCGAACCCCAGTTCAGCAATGATCTCGTCGTAAACAGCTTTGACTTTTGAATCCACAACTTCATCAACTTCAATAATAGGAAAGCGGCTCATGAAATCCTCAACGATAGAAACGAATAAAAACCCTGTCACGCTTCAACGTACAGGGTAGCGACATTATTAAATTATAGGGTTGGTCATGCTTGAGCAAAACGTAAGAATTACGTGAGCCTTGTCATAAATACGCTTCAGGATCAGCGATCGCCCCTGCCAGCGCGCTGGCCGCCACCACATACGGGTTGCTCAGGTAAATCGTCGCCTCGCTGGTTCCCATCCGCCCCTTAAAGTTCCGGCTGCCCGTCGTAATAGTCGCCTCATTCGGCGCGGGTACACCTTGATGATTCCCCATGCACGGCCCACATCCCGGCGTACTGATCGTCACGCCCGCTTCCAGCAGGGTCGCCAACGTTCCATTTCGCGTCGCCTCCAGCAGCACTTCAGAACTCGCCGGAATCACCACGAACCGGCACTGAACGCGCTTGCCCTTCACCACTTCCGCCGCCGCTTCCAGATCGCTCAACCGCCCGCCGGTACACGTTCCGATCCACGCCTGCTGAATCGGCGTTCCAACCGCCTCACGCAAATTCACCACATTGTCCGGCACATGGGGCAGGGCAACTTGCGGCTCCAACGTGCTCACATCCAGCGTATACACCTCGTCATACACCGCGTCAGCGTCCGGATAAATCGGGCTGTATTCGCGCATCCGGTACGGGTTGCGTTCCCCTTCCGTCGGGCTGATCCTTGCCCGTCGCGCTTCAATCGCCTCCAACACCCGCGCGTCCGGTGCGATATACGCGCACATCGCCCCGAACTCCGCCATCATATTCGGCATCACCGGCAGCTCATCCAGCGACCAGTACTGCACCGTATCGCCGCTGATCTCCACCGCTCGATACTGCCCGCCGCCCACCGTCTTGTCCTTCATCAACCGCAGCGTCACATCCTTAGCGGTCACGCCGGGTCGCGGTTTGCCTGTCAGCACCACCTTCAGCGTTTCCGGCACCCGCAGCCACAGCTCGCCCGTTGCCCACATCGCCGCCATTTCCGTACGCCCAACCCCCATCCCGAACGCGCCCATCCAGCCGAAGTGGGGCGTATGGCTGTCCGACCCCATCACCACCTCACCCGGCAGCACCACCGCCTCTTCACTCAACACTTGGTGGCAAATCCCGCGTCCCACCTCGAAGAAATGCCCCACGCCTTGCAGCTTCACCCACTCACGGATTTCCGCGTGGTTGATCGCGTGTTCGGTGGTTGGTGCCGGCACGGCATGATCCAGCGTCACCGCCATCCGTTCCGGATGCAGCACCTTCGGCGCGCCAATCTTCTCAAAAATTTTCCGTATCGGTGCGGTATTATCATGGCTCAGGTAGATATTCGGCTTGACATCCAGAATATCCCCCGCCCGTGCGCTGCTCACACCCGCTGCCCGTGCCAATGCCTTTTCCGCAAATGTATAACCGGTCACAATGTAATCTCCGTAAATGAGGTTATCTCGTAGCGCACAATCAACCGTCGGCCTGAACCGCTCACGTCCGTTGCCACGATCGCATCGTTTCGCGCCTCTGTCATTACCTCAGGCAGCATATTCATACCCTCGCCCTACAACTTGTCGCCTAGTATAACACCCCTCACGTCCCGCGCGTCGTCTGTTGCTTCACATATTCCGCCCGCAGTATCCCGAACACCAGCGTATCCCG
>JAFLCH010000325.1 GCA_017303775.1 Anaerolineae bacterium
AGCTCGTCGAAAAAATCTATCAGGAAGGCTTCCTCTGGATCAATTCAGCCGGTAACTTCAACAACAGCTTTATCGTCGATGCCTTCACCGACCGCACCGGCGACAGCCTGCACGAATTCGCAACCGGTGGAGACCTGCTCGAAGTGCCCCTCGCGCCCTATTCAGGCAATATTCTCCTCACATGGCAGCAGACTCGTCAAGCCGCCTACAATGCCCGTGGCGACTACATCGAACAGAATGCCGACTTCGACCTGCAAATCGTTGACCTTTCCACCAATCAGGTCATCCAAAGCTCGGAGCGTCGCCAGCGCGACGATGCAAACCTGCAACCTGCCGAAAACCTATACGTCAACGCCGAATTCCCGTGGGGCATCCGCATCATTAATGCCGGCCAACCCATGGAAAACAACATTCCCGAAGACGGCAACTATGAAAACTATCAGAACATCACCATCATGCTCTTTGCCGAATTCGCCAACATCTCCCGCCTACAGCAGGGTGGCTCGGTGATCGCCCCCGGTGATGCCCCCAACGCGCTCACCGTTGGCTCGGTTCAGGGTATCGTCGATACCATTGCCGACTACAGTTCGCGCGGCGTACAGGATACCAGTTACAACAAGCCCGATCTATCCGCGCCCGGTGAAATCCGCCTCGCGGATGGGCGCGATTTTGTCGGCACTTCCGCAGCCTCACCCGTTGTCGCCGGCATGGCCGCGCTCATCAAGCAGGCCTATCCCAACTACTACAACGAAGACCTGCGCCGCTTCCTCATGAACAACGTGCCGGATATTCGTGACCAGAATTATGGCAAGGGCGTCATTCATTTGAATGAACCTGAACTGCTCAACATCACCGTCGAGCAAGAAGTCCAGTACGAACCCAAAACCGTCTTCTATGTGCCCGAAGAACCCGTGCAGGAAGTCATTAAAGTCTGCCCCGGCGCACAGCCAACACGCCTTGCCATCGATGCGCAGGGCTACGTGAACTACAATCTGGGGCTGGCCATCCGCTCCCAGCCCAACGCCGAAAGCGGTCGATTGAACAATCTGGATCTCGGCACACAGTTCCGTGTCTTGGGCGGCCCGGTCTGCTCAAGTCGCCTGAACTGGTGGCAGGTCGAGCTGTTGTTTGAAGGTGAAGCCGCCGGTACCGGTTGGGTAGCCGAAGGCAACGACTACTACCTCATTTCCCCTCGTATTTTGGAACGCGCTCTTCTACCGACCGTCTTTAACGAAGAATGCCCCCTCGCGCCGCCAACTCAATTGGCAATCGGGGAACGCGCCTTCGTCGCCAATCCGCCCCCCGGCGGGCTGTCCATTTGGCGCAGTCTGGGAGCCAAGAATCTCATTGGCGGTTTGGCTGGTGGCACCGAGTTATATGTCTTGGGCGGCTCAGTTTGCGAAGGGGATAATGAAAACATCATCCGCTGGTATGTGCGAGTGATGGATGGCAATTTTGCCGGGAGTGAAGGCTGGGTTTCTGAAGGTCGAACCGGTGAACGCTGGTTGCGTCCATCATAACCTCTGCGCGCTCACGATACCATCAACTGCCCCCGTTCTTGGGGGCAGTTTTATCCTCCCTCGAACATCGTTCGACCACCTGCTCGTGTCAGCAAATATCCCCCATCCACCGTCATATTAACACCCGTCACATACCCTGCCGCAGCCGACGCTAGAAAACAAACAGCCGCCCCTACATCCGCCGGAGTTCCCGCCTGCCCCGCCGGAATTCCCTCTAGGATGTGCTGTTGTGTCGCTGCTCCAAAATTCGCCAAGCGCCCACTGTCCATCCAGCCCACGGTCACCACGTTCACGGTGATCCCATATCTCGCCAGATCAACCGCCATCATCCTTGCCATCGCCGTCAGCATCGTCAGCGTCGTGCCAGCCGTCCCCATCTCCTCAAATGGCATCACCCCTTCCACGCCCGACAGGAAAATGATCCGCCCACCCTTCCCCGCTTCAATCATCCGCCGCGCCACCGCCTGCGACAAATACACCGGTGCTTCAAAATTCTGTGTCAGTGCCGCCGCCCAATCTTGCGGGGTCGAGTCCAAAAAGCGCCCACGTTCCCGCCATCCAGCCTGAATTACCAGCACATCCGGCGGCTCAATCGCCCGCAAATCCGTCGCCAATGCAGCCGGATCATCAGCCTCCAACCGTACCGCCTCAGTTACCAGATCACCCCACAGAGGCGACTCCGCTGCCATCACCTCTGCCCCCGCCGCCACCAATGCCGCGCCCACCTCTACAAGTGTCGTGTCAATAGTTCCCGCCAGCAGACAGCGCCTGCCTAAAAGTGCTTCGTGCGTGTTCATCACACCACCCTTTATGACGAATACTTACTAATCCCCAATCCACCGTCCACCCGCAGGAACGCGCCCGTCGTATAATCCCCGTCAGCCGACGCGAAGTACACCACCGCCCTGCCCATCTCATCAATCTCCCCTGCCCGTCGCAGCGGTACTGCCTGTCGTTGTGCCGCAATACCATCTTCCGTCTGCAATTCCGGTGAAGGATCATTCAACGCGGATTGCACCCAACCGGGGCCGATATGATTCACCGTGATTCCGTACTGCGCCAGTTCCAGCGCCATCACCCCCACCAGCGTATGCGCCGCCTTCTTCGTCGCCCCGTACACCGGTGTGATCGGGAACTGCATATCGCTCTGCACCGATGAAGTCAGGATGATTCGCCCGCCCCCACCCTGCGCGATCATCTGTCGCGCCGCCGCCTGACACACATGCACCGTCCCCATGATGTTCACGTTCACCACCGCCCGCAGCTCAACCGGCGTGATCTCCAAAAAATGTTCCCAGCGGATGATCCCCGCGTTGTTGACGACAATATCAACCCGCCCCAGCGCCCCCACCGCCTCATGGAACATCCGCGCCACCTGCTCCGGCTGCGTCACATCCGCCACCACCGCCGCCGAACGCCGTCCCATGGCCCGCACCTGTTCCGCCCGTGCCGCCAGCGCTTCCGCCTGCGCCACATCATTCACCACCACATCCGCACCTTCAGCCGCCAGCGCCCGTGCGATCCCCCAGCCGATACTGCGCTCAGAGGCCGCGCCGGTCACCAGAGCCGTTTTGCCCGACAGTCGCATCATCCACCTCCCATCTCGTTAAGCATCCACCGGCTTGAGCAGGGTCTTAATCGCCGTCTTGCGCTCAAACCCTTCAAACGCTTCCGCCCAATCCGTCACTGCATACCGCGCCGTGATCAACGGTTTCGTCTGCACCTTCCCGCTTTCCAGCAGTTGCAGCGCCCGCGCCCATGCGCTCGGCACACTCGCGTTGCTCCCCGTCACCGTCAGCTCACGGAAGCACACCTGATCCAGATCCCACGCAATCGACTTACCGAACAACCCGATTTGCACATACCGCCCGTTCCGTCGTGCCAGCGTCAGCAGTTGTTGCGCCGCCGGCCCCGCCCCCGAACATTCATACACCACATCCGCCCCCAGTCCTTCCGGCGTAATCGCCTGAACCAACGGCTCCGGCGGCTCAGCGCTCACATTCACCACATAATCCGCGCCCAACTCCCGCGCCAGCGCCATCCGCTGTTCATCGCCGTTCGTGCCCAGCATCACCACCGTCGCCCCCGCCGCCTTCACCACTTGCAGCGTCAGCAGCCCGATTGCCCCCGGCCCCGCGATCACCGCCACATCCCCCGGCGTCACCGTCGGCTTCGTCAGCACAGCATGGCACACACACGCCAGCGGTTCCGTCAGCGCCCCCGCCTCAAAGTCCACCGTCTCCGGCAGCCGGTGAATGTTCCCCGCCGGGACGATCACGTAATTCGTGAATCCCCCGTTCACCGCCGAGCCAATCGAGCGCCGGTTCAAACACAAATTAGCGTGTCCCGTCCGGCAGTAAGCACAGTTTCCACAGGTCGCGAAGTAAGTCTCCGTCGTCACCCGTTCGCCCACTGCCACACCCTCAACTCCCGCCCCCACCTCGACGATCTCGCCCGCCACCTCATGCCCCAGCACCACCGGCGGCACCGAGCGAAATTCGTCCTTAAAAATATGTAAATCGGTTCCACAAATACCGGCAGCCGCTACCTTTATTTTCACCTGCCCCACCGACGGAGTGGGTTCGGGGATGTCACGCAGTTCCACCTGCCCCACCCCACGTGCAACTTTCATTACAGCCTTCACGATGTTAAACTCCATTTTTGTGAGGTTATAACACGCACTTATCGTTCATGCAATCGATTGCATAACAGATTAAATAGAGGTTTATGCCATGCACCACGAACAACGCCAGCGCGCCCACGACTTGCTCCGCCAGCACAATCTCAACCGCGCCCTTTTCGCCCACCCCGAAACCATCACGTGGCTCACCGGTTTCGCCCCCTTTGTCGAACTGGGGCAAAGTCCCTTCATCGCCGGCCCATCCCTCGTCTGGTACGACAGCGGTCACTTCACCCTCATCGTCCTCGACTCACAGGCCGATC
>JAFLCH010000326.1 GCA_017303775.1 Anaerolineae bacterium
CGGCTTGAATGGAGCTGGCCTGTGGTTCGATGAGAGGCAGGTCGTGCTGGACGATTTCGTAGGCGTCGGCAGGCAATAAGGCGGCGAGGAGGCGCGCCTTACCCGCGTTACCGGTGACGATGTTGATACGTTGAGCCATCAGCGCGTATCTCCTGTGCAGCAAGGACTTAACAAAACAGGGCGGACTTGAATAGTCTACCCTGTTCACTATCACTTCTGAAAGAAGACTCCTGACGAAACTCAGCGGAGAATGTATTCTTTCTCCAGCGATTCGGGTTCGGGTTCGCCGATGGTATCCATGTTTTCCGGCCAGACGGGGCCGGGGATGGGATAGCAGAAGTCTTCATACTTTTTGAGCAAGCCAACGACGGTATGGCGGTTGGCTTCGTAAAATTCCTTGAGGCGCTGGAACTCGTTGGGATGTACGTCTTTGTAGTCGCGCCCCATGTCGTGACGGGCGTAGAGGAAGTCCCAGAGCATGGTACGGAAGGCTGTTTCGGACATGGCGATGGGGGTGACGGCGGTGGCGTAGATGCGATCTTTGCCTTCGAGGAGCGGCGGGATGCCGGGACGGACGTAGAGGCGGCTGAAGCCGATCATGATGTCCAGCGGACGCATGGTGCGGTCGCCGTAGTAGAGTTCGAGCATGTCTTCCCATTCGGGGGCGCGACCATGCTTGAGGCCAAATTCATAGGCTAATTGGAAGATGTAGGTATGGGGAGAGGCAGCATCGACACCGTAATAAAGGAAATGACGGGGATCATCTCCGGCAAAGGCGGGAGGATTGATCATGTCGGGCAGGATTTCGGCAGGGAGGCTGCGGATGTCACCATAGAAGCGGACGTTATAGCCGGAACGGGTGTAGGTATCGGCTAGCTGAGGGTGACGGGTGAGACCTTGAATGCCTTTGAGCAAGTAGTCGTGGGCGGTGCGCTCGCGATACTTGATTTGATATTCGGAGTAAACTGGAAGAAAGACGCGATAGAAGCCGTGATCGGCCAACATGGTGAGCAGGTTGGAAAGCTGGTCAACGACTGTGTTCATGTAGTCGGGGAAATAGCTTTTGTCCTGCGGTGGGGCGTTGTAACGCTGGGTTAGATAGTAGCGACGGGTGCCGTTGAGAAGCAGCGAAATACTGAGCCGCTTGGGGTAAACCATCTCCGCGATGGCCGATGATGGAAGGTATAGGAACTGCTCGAGGGAAGGCGGCGATGTGTGTCTACGATCATCCTGTAAGGCCCACGACTTCATATTGTCACCTTTTGTTGAATAGCCTAGCGCCTGTTTCAGATCATTTGAAAAGCAGGCTGACAGTGGAAACTGCTGGCCTGCCCCAATGCGGCGGGATGAGGTTCACCCACCACAATTTATGAAAAAGGTAAATCGCCTCTTGAGCACTGTAGCAGGGATCATGATAAAAGTAAAGAAACCTTTATAGTCCAGCAACTTAGCCTATCACTACTTTATTAGCTAAGACATTAATATAATTACGAAAATAATACAGGCGGGTTGTGACATTCCGGCAGTCAGGAGGTGAAGCAGCGGGCGTGAACGAGTTAGCTCTTGATGAGAAAAGTTTTCAGGGAGACAATCCGCATCTACACTGTTGGAAAAATTGAGAAGCGGCACGAACAGGATTGATGATGAGCAAACGTGTTTTAGCGGCGGCCCTCGTGGCAAGCCTGATGCTGTGGGGCGCGGTGGGCAGCGCGCAAGAAGAAACGACACGCGACCCTGACCAATTGGCGCGCGAGCTGTTGGGATGGGAGGCGGAGGTGGCGATTCCACCGCCGTCGCCGATGTACCAAGCGGGGGATAAGGCGCAGTTCTGGGTGAGCAAGGCGGGGGCAGATGCACCGCAGCAGATCACGGCGCAACTGGCGGGGGTGTCATCGTGGCTGTACGTGTGGGTGGAGGAGGGTTTGACGTTCGAGCGGGCGGCGGTACAGCAGATTACAGGACAGATGGATGCGCTGCTGCGAATCTTGCGGATACGGGAGAATCAGGGCGGGATACGGATTGTGCCGGAGACGAGCGCAGAATTCGAGAACCAGAATTATCTGCCGCTGAGCGACGTGGACAATGACCCGCACCTGTACGTGCTGTTCGCGCGCGACCTGAACACGACGCGCAACGCGATTTACAATCCGGCGGACGCGCTGCCGGCGGAATGGGTGGCGGGGGGATATACCAACCAGCACGAGATGATCACGATTAACACGTCGGCTACGCCGGGGCTGGCGCTGCATGATGACGCGTACATCAGCATCATCCTGCGGCAGTATTACGTGATGCTGGGGCTGCAAAATAACCCGCAGCAAGCGGATTGGCTGCGGGAGGCGTTGGGCGGGTATATGCTGATGCAACTGCAACAGCGGGCGTTGAGCGCGGAGAATATCCAGCCCTTTTTCGCGAGTCCGGAAACGTCGATCACGGCGCTGAACAGCGGCGAGTCGGTGATGGCGGGGCAGTTGTTCCTGAATTACATCCAACAGCGATTCGGGGGGACGGTTTTCCGTGAACTGTTCACGCAAGAGGGAACGGGGATGAGCGCGCTGACGCGGGTGCTGGAACGCAACCAGATCAGCGATATGGTGACGGGCGAGGCGGTGACGGCGCAGGATGTGTTCGCGGATTTCGTGATGGCGAACATCATTAATGCGCCGGTGGGCGATGGGCGGTTTTATTACGCGGGTTTGGAAGGGGCGCAGAACCTCGCCGCGACGGCACTGAGCGCGCGTGATCAGTTTGATTTTCAGGCGCAAGAGATCGGCGTGAACCAGTACGGCACGAATTATCTGGTGTTCAGCACGACGGAGGCGGAAAAGCAGTTCCGGCTGTTCTTCAGCGGGATTGGGAATGTGCCACGACTGGCGCTGCCGGGGGAATTGGATAACCATTTTTACTGGTCGGGGAACGGGATCAACCGGCATACGTGGATGACGCGCTCGTTTGATTTGAGTCTGGCGGCGGCTCCGCAACTGACGTTTGACGCATGGTACGCGCTGAGCGACGGGTGGAATTATGGTTATGTGACGGTTTCAAAGGACGGCGGGCAGACGTGGCAGGTGATGCGGACGGAGGGGAGCAGCGATAAGAACCCGTATGCGGTGGGGTATGGACCGGGGTATACGGGGATCAGCAATCCGGTTGCACCGAAGCCGTTCCCGTATCTGGGCGTGGGGTTGGACACGGATGGGCTGACGATCACGAGCATTGAGGCGAACGGGCCGATCCAGAACACGAGCGCGCAGATCGGGGATACGTTCGCGGGGTTTGATGGGACGGCGTGGGAGGGACAGGTCAATTTGCTGGCGTTCCTCTCGAATTATGAGCCGGGGGATACGGTCAACTTCTATATGAAGCGGGGCGATACGTTTTATGATCTGGCGGTGGAGCTGGGGACGCACCCGACGCGCACCTTCCCGATTGACCCGATCTGGACAGGACAGAGCGTGGATTTGTCGGCGTATGCCGGTGAGCAGATTCTGGTGCGGTTCGATTATGTGAGCACGTCGGAGTACGGGGATGACGGGTTCGCGGTGGATAATATCGCGATTGAGGAAATCGGCTACCGCGATGATGCGGAGGCGGGGATACAGGGCTGGACGCTGAACGGCTGGCAGCAACTGACGAACCAAGTGTCGCAGAAGTATCTGGTGCAGTACGCGCTGCTGCGACCGGACGCGCCGAACCAGAATGAGGTGGGACGGTTGATCGGCCCGCGGTCACGGGAGACTGCCGGCAGTTGGGACTTCCGGCTGCGGGAGGGCGAGTTTCTGGTGGTGGCGATTTCGGGTATGAACGACGATACTCCGTATCCGGCGTATTATTCGCTGGGGGCGCAGACGATCAACCCACCGGCGACCAATTCATCGTAGCCGGAGATGGGACATGGAATCGAGCGAAGGGGGCTGCGAAGCCTCCTTTGTTTTGCGTGGTACACTGCAACGAAACGATGTGTGAACGGAAATGAATATGACCGCCCTACCCTTAAATTTTTATGATCTGGTTGACTCGTTCCACGCGGACGGCTGCGTGGTGTGCCGGTTGGTGGAACGGGATGTGGAACGGTATCTGGACTCGCACCTGTATGAGTTCATCAATACGCCGGAAACGCACGCGGCGCTGCGGGCTTCGCGGGGGTTGTGCGCGACGCACAGCGAACAGGCGACGCAGTTCGGGGCGAGTGTGCTGGGAATCGCGATTTTGCATTCGGCGGTGCTGGATCAACTGCTGAAGGAGGCGACGGCATCCCCGGCGGCACGGTCACGGCTGGCGCGGCTGCTGGGGAGCGGGACGAAGCTGGCGGATCGGTTGGAGCCGGGCGGGGCGTGCATCGCCTGTGAGGCGTTGAAGCGGGCGGAGAGCCAGCATGTGACGACGATCGCGATGCATATCGACGAGGCGGCGATGCAGCAGGCGTACCGCGAGTCGAGCGGGTT
>JAFLCH010000327.1 GCA_017303775.1 Anaerolineae bacterium
AATGGCGATCCTGAAGACGACACCCCCATCGAAGGTGTCTATCTCGACGGCAAACATTGACCGCGCCCCTTCCATAAATCTGAAACGCCGCTTAACCGTTGGTGAATATCTGCGCCGACTCATCCCTGCTCTCGCAAATGAATGGTAGAGTAAAGTGGCAGTTCGTTCAGCGATCAGGAGTAATTAGGAATGCGCAGATTGTTTCTTCTCAGCCTTCTCATGACGCTTTTACTCGCCACGACGGTACAGGCACAGGACGTGCCCAACACCCCGCTTGGCAGCCAGTATCGGCTGGTCGAAGTCGCCAGCGGTTTCAACCGTCCCCTCTTCGTGACCGGCGCGGGTGATGCCAGCAGCCGTCTCTTCATCATGGATCAGTTCGGTCATATCTGGATCATGCAGGATGGCGCGCTCCTACCGCAGCCCTTCCTCGATGTGTCCGGTGTCATCAGCACCGATGCCAACGAGCGCGGTTTGCTGGGGTTGGCCTTCCATCCCAACTATGCCGAAAACGGTCAGTTCTACATCTATTACACCGATGTCAGTGGCGATACGGTCGTCGCCCGCTACCTTGTCTCGGCGTCAGACCCTAACCTTGCCGATCCCGCCAGCGCCACCTACGTGCTCCGCGCCGATCAGCCGTATCCCAACCACAACGGCGGTCACATGAGCTTCGGCCCCGACGGCTATCTCTACATCGGTACCGGTGACGGCGGCTCACAGGGCGACCCGCAGCGCCGCGCCCAAAACCCCAACGACCTGCTTGGCAAAATCCTCCGCTTGGATGTCGATAATGGGAACGCTTACGCCATCCCCGCTGATAATCCTGCCCTCACCAATTCCGGTTTACCCGGTGAAATCTGGGCTTTAGGCCTGCGCAACCCGTGGCGCTTCAGCTTCGACCGCCTCACCGGTGATCTCTACATCGCCGATGTCGGGCAGAATCAGTGGGAAGAAATTAACTTCCAGCCCGCCGGGGTAGGGGGTCTCAACTACGGCTGGAACATCATGGAAGGCACACGCCGCTATTCCGGCGAACCGGTCATCGACGGCCTCACCGACCCCTTCTTCGAATACAACCACAGCAACGGTTGTTCGGTCACCGGTGGCTATGTCTATCGTGGGCAGGCGCTTCCCGCTTTGCAGGGCGTCTACTTCTTTGCCGATTATTGCAGCGGCCTCATCTGGTCGAGCTACCGCGACACAGCCGGAGTCTGGCAAACCAACCTCTTCATGGATACCGATTACAGCATCAGCTCCTTCGGCGAAGACGAATCGGGCGAGCTGTACATCCTCAATCACGGTGGCTCGGTGCTCCGTTTGGAAGCCGCCGCCTGATGCCCGTCGAGTATGTGGCGGGTGATCCGCTCGCGACCTCAGCTCAAACGCTGGCCTTTGGCTTCAACGCCCGTGGTCAAATTGAGATGAATCCGCTTGCCACCCGCCTCTACGATCAATTCCCGGCTGCCTTCGCCACCTTTCGCAAGCAGTGTCGCAGCGGGCGTATCAAACCCGGCATGCTCTGGATCTGGTCGGAGTCCCAACCCCGCCTCCTCTTTATGGTCGTGCGCGAGTCTGCCGTCGGCATGACTCGCCTGCGCTTTGTCGAAAACGCTCTCATGACCCTCGCCCGTGACTATTTGCTCTATGGGGTGGAAAGCCTCGCCCTCGTCCCCATGGGCGATGAGGGCGAATGGACTGCCCTGCGTCCCGTCGTGGATTATTGGATGGGTATGAGCAGCCTGCCTGTTCAAGTCCTCACTGCCGGCTGACACCATGAATCAAAAGGAGCGCAGTCATGCTGCGCCCCTGAATCAGACGATTCTAGTAATAAGGTAACAATCAATAACGGCGGCGATCCCCGTATCCACCACCATCGCGGCGCGGCGGACGTTCTTCACGCGGACGTGCTTCGTTCACCGTCAGCGCGCGGTTGTTCAAGCTGTAGCCATGAAAACGCTGGATAGCAGCTTCTGCCAGATCTTCGGTTGCCATCTCCACAAACCCGAAGCCCTTGGAACGACCTGTTTCGCGGTCTGTGATCACAGCGACGTCAGCGATCTCACCAACCTGTTCAAAAAGCGCCCGGAGTTCCTCTGCCGTCGCGCTATACGGCAGATTGCCAATGTATAGCTTCTTATTCACAATGTTCTCCTATTTAGAACTGGAAAAAAGACGATTGATAGTGGAACCGAACGAGGTGACAAGAACAGACACTAGACTGCCGTACAAACGGGGCGTGAACTGCGATCTCAAACCAGGTTCCTATCCTAAACTATCACAAAATATTCTCTCATAGAATTTTCATTTTGTAAAGCACACTACGAGGCAGCGCCGCTCCCTCGCGCCTCCCCGTCACTGCCGGTAATGATTCGCCTTGATATTCTTTGCCGCCAACTGCACCGTCTCCTCAATTCGTTTCTGCCGCGTTTCAGGGCGTTTCGCGCTGGCGATCCACCACAGAATGACCTTTTGAGACGACGGGCTGAACCCCTCAAAATGGGCGCGTGCGGTCGGGCTTTCATCCAGTGCAGCCTCCAAATCAGGTGGCACACTCAAATCCTCTACCGTGTCATAATCCCCCCACGACCCGTCCGCTTGAGCAGCTTCAATCTTTGTTAATCCTGCCGCTGTCATCAACCCCGCGTCAATCAGTCTTTTCACACGCTCCTTATTAAGCCGCGACCATGGGCTTTTTGCCTTACGTGGCGAGAAGAGTTGCATATACCGTTCCTCATCAATCGCATTCGGTCGGCTGTCCACCCAGCCAAAACACAACGCTTCCTCCACAGCCTCATCATAAGCCACACGCGGCTTACCGCTCCCTTTCTTATAATAAATCAACCACACTCCAGTTTTGCTCGCGTGGTTAGCTTCCAGCCAGTCTCGCCACGCTTGCCGGTCTTGCGCATAAAAGGTTTCGTTGGTAGTCGGTGTCTTAGGCATAAGTGCATCACTTTCCCGTCATCGTCTACCACGGTAGTCGCTGACCATCACGGAAAAAACCACCCGTCGGCCCATCATCCGGCAGTGTCGCGCCCCATACCACGCTTGCTGCACCTTCTGCTACTGGCCTCGCCCCCATCGCTTCCATGCCCGGAGCGGTAGCCGTTAAGCCGGGGCAAATTGCGTTCACGAGAATCGGGCTATCCGCGAGTTCTGCTGCGAACTTCGCTGTAAGCGCGTTCAATGCGGCCTTCGAAATCCCATAACTGGCAACCGTACCCCCGTTAGTGGTCAGCCCGAATTGCAGATCCCCGTGCGACCCTCCTCCGCTGGATACGTTCACAATCCTTCCATGCGCGCTCTGGCGCAGCAGCGGGAGCATCGCTTGTGTTGTGCGCCACGCGCCGAACAGGTTAGTCTCCATCACCGCTTTTACAGCCTCCAAATTCGCGTTGGATGCCGTTTCCGTCCAATCAGCGAAAGCCGCCGCATTATTCACCAGCACATCCAGTCGCCCGAATTCCAGCTTAATCGCTTCGGCCAACTCCTCCACACTCGCATCGCTAGACACATCCAGTGCTTTCGCGTGTACCGGGTATCCGCTTTCCAGCAGGGGTTCCGCCGCCTTGATAGCTTTTTCGAGGCTGCGCGCGCTCAAGATGACCGTCATACCCGTGCTGGCAAGCTGCCGCACCACTTCCAATCCAATCCCATGACTGGCACCGGTTACAAGCGCGATGGTTGAGTTGACTTCGCGGAGCATGGTTACACTTTCTCATCATTGACTGCCGATGAGCCTATTTTATGCTGCTTACTGACCGCTTCGGTAACCCATACCCGTGGAAAAATGACCAATTTGGGGGTTATCTGCGCTGCGTCTTTCGCCATACCAGCGGGCTAGTCCCTGTCTGTTGGCGGAAGAACCGTCCAAAGTGTGTTGCTTCGCTGTAACCCAGATAATCGGCGATCTCTGCTATCGTCAGGTCACTGTAGAGGAGGAGTTTACGCGCTTCCAACAGGACGCGTTCCGCGATGATATGATGCACCGTTTTGCCGGTGACCTTTTTCACCGTCTGACCGAGATAATCGGTCGAAACATTGAGTAATTCAGCATACGACTCAACCGTTTTATGGGTCAGGAACTGCTGGTTGACGAAGGCTTGGAAGCGTATCGCCAGCGCTTCCCCCGGAGTCCCGCGCTTCATTTGCTCCTGCTCTTGCTGGTTCAATCGCTTGCAATCATACAACAATGCCAACAGGAGAGCCTGTAGTATGGCCACACGATAGGGATGATCGCTGTTAAACAGGTCAAGCAGTTTTTGGCACTGTTCACGCAGCGCGCTTTTTTCCGCTTCCATCACCCGTACATAATTGACTTCATTCAGGCGGAAGTACGGAAATTCGTTTTCGATTTGAATAGGGAACGGAGCTAAAAAGTCGCTCTTGAAGTATATGATGAACCCGCGTTGTGCCTGCCCGCGCACCCATGCCAGTAC
>JAFLCH010000328.1 GCA_017303775.1 Anaerolineae bacterium
GTCAGACGTGTTGAGTTTGCACATCAAGCTGTCCAACGAGACGCGTGGTATTGTGACTCTAGCTGATCTTTCGGCGATGAAGCCGACCTCGATTTTGGTCAATACCAGCCGTGCCGATCTCATCGAACGAGAGGCTCTGGTAACGGCTTTGCGCGCAGGCCGACCGGGATATGCGGCGGTGGATGTATATGAGAGCGAGCCAGTTTACGATCATCCGCTGTTGCACGTGGATAATGCACTCTGCACACCCCATCTCGGTTATGTGGAAAAAGATAGTTATGAAATGTATTTCGACGCAGCATTTGAGCAAATTCTAGCCTACACAGCGGGTCATCCAATCAATATCCTGAACCCGGAAGCCTTGACGAGAGGGAGTTGAGAGGCAGCATATGGTCGATATTCTATTCGGACAATCTTACTTTTTGCGCTTCGACCCCAAGCTGTGGGAGGCGATGCAGCCCTATCCGCCGCTGGGGACGTTGTATGCTGCCAGCGCCATGCGCGAAAAAGGTTACCGTGTGGCCTTGTTCGACGCCATGCTGGCGGAAGGCACACATGAATGGGTAACCGCGCTGCGCCAGCACAATCCACGCTACGCCGTCCTGTTCGAAGATAATTTCAACTATCTCAGCAAGATGAGCCTACTGCGGATGCGAGCAGCGGCCTTCGAGATGATCGAGGCCGCAAAAGCATCTGGTTGCACCATGATCGTCACCGGCGCAGATATGACTGACCATGCCGGTCAGTATCTTGAACGTGGAGCCGACTTTGTGCTGGTGGGTGAAGGTGACGAAACCCTCGGTGAACTGATACATTATCTCGAAGGCGCTCCATCTGTTCAGGATGACGATGAACTGTACCGGATCAGCGGATTGGCCTATATGCGCGAAGGACAGGTCACCAAGACTCCACCGCGTCCCGTGATCCGCGACTTGAACGCGCTGCCTTTCCCTGCGTGGGATCTGGTTGAGCGGGAGAAATACCGGCGCATATGGATCGAACGACACGGTTACTACTCGATGAATCTGGTCACCACGCGCGGTTGCCCATTTCACTGTAACTGGTGCGCGAAGCCAATCTGGGGGCAGAAATACAATGTTCGCAGTGCGGCCAATGTTGTGGCGGAAATGGCGTGGCTGAAAGAAACCTTTAACCCTGACCACATCTGGTTCATGGACGACATCATGGGCATTCAGGATAAGTGGATTGAAGAATTCGCGGATTTGCTGGATGCGCAAGGACTGCATATCCCGTTCAAGAGTCTCAATCGGGTTGATCTGCTGCTGCGGGGCAATACCATTCCGGCTTTGGCGCGCGCCGGTGCCAAGATTGTGTGGGTAGGGGCGGAGAGCGGTTCGCAGAAAATCTTGGATTCGATGGATAAAGGTACGCGCGTCGAGCAAATTTATGAAGCGACTCGTCAACTACACGCTCACGGTGTAAAAGTCGCGTTCTTCCTTCAATTTGGCTATCCCGGCGAAACCCGTGAGGATATTGAACTCACATTGAAGATGGTGCGCGATCTGATGCCGGACGACATCGGCATCAGCGTCAGCTATCCGCTGCCGGGCACGCCGTTTTACGAAAACGTGAAACACGAACTGGGCGAAAAGGCCAATTGGCTGGACAGTGCTGACCTCGCCATGCTCTACCGTGGCCCGTTCGCCACCGAGTTTTACCGGCAGCTTCATACGGTTGTGCACAAGGATTACCGTTCCCGTAAAACATGGGGCGAAATCAAGACCTTGCTGCGTAACCCGGCAGATCTCCGACCGGGTCTCTTCAAACAAACCGCAGCCATGATTTATCACCGCTTGACCTTAGGCAGTGCACTTGCCCGGCTTGACACACTCGCGAAGCTGCCGCATGAACCGACGCGTGTGAGTAATGTGGTGATCCACTCGTGAAATATGCCAAACTATCAGGATACGATTTACGCGTTATGATGCGGTGAGGACTGACAGCATGGATATTCTGCTCGCACACGGCTACTTCCTCTACGAAGACCCCCACGAACTGAAGGTGATGAAGCCCTATCCGCCGCTGGGCATCCTCTATATTTCTGCCTACCTCAAGCGGCAGGGATTTGCCGTCGGTGTGTTCGACTCGACCTTTCGCACCATGAATGACTTCAAAAATCTCATCACCAGCGAACGTCCATCAATCGTCGGCATCTATACCAACATGATGACCAAACGGAATGTGTTGGAAATGGTGCGCTTGTGCAAGGAAGCCAAGCTGAAGGTCGTACTGGGAGGGCCAGAGCCACCCTACTACGCAGCAGATTACCTCCAGCGCGGCGCCGACGTTATTGTGAAGGGCGAAGGCGAGCTGACGCTGGCCGAACTCATCCCTCATCTCGCGCTCTCTGGCACAGTGCAGCTCGAATCAATTCAAGGGATCGCTTTTCTGGACGGTGATGGGAAACTGGTGGAAACACTGCCCCGCCCTTTCATCCCCGATCTCAGCGCCAACCCTTGGCCTGACCGCGAAGCCATCGATATTCCGATGTACATGAAAACATGGAAAGATCATCACGGCAAAAGCTCTGTCTCGGTCATTCAAGCACGCGGCTGCCCCTATACCTGCCGCTGGTGCAGCCACTCGGTGTACGGCAACAGCCACCGCCGCCGCACCCCGGAAGACGCCGCTGATGAAGTTCTGTGGATTAAGGAGCACTATAACCCCGACCTCATCTGGTACGCCGATGACGTGTTCACCATCAATTCCCGCTGGTTCTTCCAATACGCGGATGCGCTCAAACAGCGCGGAGTCCGCATTCCATTTGAGTGCATTTCGCGCGCCGACCGCTTGAATGAAGAAGTCGTCAAAACGCTGGCCGACATGGGTTGCTATCGTTTATGGAATGGCTCGGAGAGTGGTTCACAGCGGGTGCTGGACGCAATGGATCGCAAAGTTAAGGTCAAGGATGTGCAGGAAAAAACACACCTCCTCCAGCGTTATGGCATCGAAACTGGCATGTTTATTATGTTAGGGTACGACGGCGAGACTATTCAGGATCTGGAAGAAACGGTCGAACACCTCAAAATCTCCAACCCGGACATCTTCCTGACCACAGTCGCCTACCCCATCAAAGGCACAGCTTATTATGCCGAAGTCGAAAGCCGCGTCCTCAGCGAGAAGTCATGGGATGAACGCAGTGACCGCGATCTCACGGTTGCCGGACGTTATTCCCGCCGCTTTTACAACTACGCGACCCGCTGGATGGTCAGCGAAGTTGCGCTCAATCGTGCCCGCAAACAAGGGAGTGTTCCGCTCAGGCGGCAGCTAAAATTGTGGGCGAACGCACGCATCGGGCGTATTGGCATGACATTGACTCAGGGCAGCCGGGAAACACAGGGAAAAGCACTCCATGAACCCGCCCCAAATCTTTGATTCGCTGGCGGAACAGTACGACGACTCATTCACTCGTTCCACCATCGCGCAATATCTGCGGGGAATAGTACAAGCGCGCCTCGAAAGACATTTTACGAGCGGGATGCGGGTGCTCGAACTGGGGTGTGGAACCGGCGAAGACGCGCTCTGGCTAGCAAACCGGGGAGTCTCGGTCATCGCTACCGATGTAAGCGAAGGGATGCTGGCGACGACACGCACCAAGTGCCAGCACCAACCGCTAATCCAAATTGAACGTCTGGACTTGCGCGCACTGCCAGCACCACATCCCACCGACGCGCTGCTGGATGGCATCTTCAGCAACTTCGGGCCGGTGAACTGCTTACAAGAATGGGATACACTCGCCGCTTGGTCAGCCCAACGAGTCAATACGGGAGGCATAGTCGCGCTGGGGGTGATGAGTCCGGCTTGCCTATGGGAACCCGTTTGGCACGGTCTGCACGGGAACTTCAAAACGGCCACTCGCCGCTGGCGACAGAATGCACGCTTCACACTACCTGACACCCCGCATCCGATACCCATCAACTACCCCTCTATTCGCCGTATAACCAGAGCATTCTCCCCGCATTTCACGGTGCGTTTTGTACGGGGGATCGGTCTGTTCCTGCCGCCGAGTGATGTCTACGGGGTCATTGAAACACGCCCACGCCTGCTGCACCTGTTGCTGCGGTTGGAAGAACGCTTCGGCGGCATCAGGCAGTTGGCGCTGCTAGCTGATCACTATTGGATCGAATTTGAGCGGCGCTGAACGGGCATCCGCATGACCACAGCCAACCGCCTCAGCCGCAACACGCTCATCCTGCTGGTGAGCAATATCGGCAGTGCTCTGCTCCTGTTCGCGCTGTCGGCTATCATCGGTCGGGCTTACGGCAAAGAAGGACTGGGAGTCTACTCAACAGCGATGGCATGGGTATTCCCACTCTCGCTCATCGCCGAATTCGGCCTCAATACCCTGCTCACCCGTGAAATCGCCCGTCAGCCAGAACGCGAACGCGCTTATCTCACCACAGCGGTTCA
>JAFLCH010000329.1 GCA_017303775.1 Anaerolineae bacterium
TGAGAATATCATCGGCTTCGGCAATCACCCCGCGAATGTCATAGATTTCGTGAGCATGGCGGCCAATGGCACCGATGACGGTCATGGCGGCCCAATCCGTGCCGACGATGAGGACACGACGGCGGGTGCTGATCCAGCCGGAGAGAGCAGGATTGAGCAGGCGGCTGAGGGCGATGAGCAGGAATGAGGCGACGGCGTAGTAGATGATGAAGAGACGGGGGAGCGCGAGGGGCTGCGAAAAGAAAAAGACGATGAGATAGAGAATGAACAATTGGGCGGTGATGAGGATGAGGCGCTGGCTGGTGGCAAGGCGACGGGCAGCGATGCGGAGATCGTAGAAGTCGTTGGCGCTGGCAAGGAGCAACCAGACGCCGGTGAGAATGAAGAACCAGTGGCTGCGGGGAAAGATGAAATCGGCATTGAAGGGTTCGCGGGCGACGATTGACCAGATGAATAAGGCGATGGTGACGGCAATGAGAACGGCGAGGACATCACCCGCCATGAGAAGGAGGCGACGCTCGGAGATTTGAAGCTGAAGACGTTGGCGCTGCGGCGAGGGCGAGAACAGCATCAGATCATTCCCTTATTGGGGCGTAATGGGCGAATCAGGATGGATGGTACGGAACATCACCAGCACGATGACAAAGGCGACAAAGCTGATGAGCAAGGCGGGTAGCAACCATGCGGGTTGATAGGTGAAAGCGATCTGGTGCTCACCAGCGGGGACGGGAACGGCACGAAAGGCAAGATTGGCTGATTGAATGGTTAGCGGTGTTCCATCCAACGATGCCTGCCAACCGGGGTAGTGGGTATCGGCCAAGACGAGCCAACCGGCCTGTGGAGCCGAAAAGGTCAAGCGGAGATCGGCAGCAGTGTCAGCCGTGATCTGGACGGTGGCCGAGCCGGCGGGAGTTGAGGGCGGTTGACAGTCCCCCTGCCCTAGCAGATGTACCTGCACGGCGGGTTCCCATGTGCCAATGAGAGCGGCTTGCAGCGATTGCAGGTCAGGATGATAGCAGGCGGCGGACACGAACCATGCCCGATGAGCAGGGAGCGTGGTGGATTGAGACTGAGCGGCGGCGGTATAGATCTGCGATACGGCGGCGGCTTGCAGCAATTGACCACGGGCGGCGGGGTTGTCTTCGAGAAGGTCGGCGTACTGCTTGTGGAGGCCGACGAGCAGCGGCTCGAAGTTGTTGAAGATGGGGATGCGATCCAACAGGTTGAGGTTGGTCAGATGGCTGGTGCGGAAGGCGGCCTGCTGATCGACCGCGACACGGTAATCATCAAAGAGCAAGAAGGTGTCGTACTTGACTATGCGATCTACTTCGGTGGGCCAGTAGCCACGAGCGGCGGTTGATGCGGCGGGCTGACGGTCGAAGAAGCTGGCGGGGATGGTGGGGTTCAAGCCCTGCGCGGCGTAGATGAGATCAAGGGCGACCACCAACAGGACGGCCAGAATCCAGCGCGGATAGGTTGATGAGGTGGTCGATTCGGGCTGGATGAGGGTGAGGACGCCAGCGGCTGCACCGAGCAAACCGGTGACGACAACGGCATGAATGATGACGAGCAGACCCGCGTTTTCGGTGACTTCCGGCGGCAGGATTTCGGGGGCGATGAGGGCTAAGATGGCAGCGCCGAGGCAACCGGCAATGGCGAGGCGGGTGGCAAAGAATAACCAATAGCCCCGCGACCAGAACGTGACCCCTACCCCGGCGAGCAGACTGAGGCCGAAGACCGTCCAGATGTGCCAACGGACGGGAGCTTGAAACATGCTGAAGGTGGGGATGTTGTCGTAGAGGAAGGGGAAGAAGGGGGCATTTTTGCCGAAGGCCAAGAGCAAACCAACGACGGTGATCAAGAGGGCGAAAGGCACGATGGTATCGCCGCTGACTGGAGCCACGCGGCGCAGCTTGCGCCAAAGCCATGTGATGACGGCGACGAGGGCGGCCACCAGCGGAATGAGGCCGATGTAGACGGCGTCTTCGAAGAACGCGCCTTTGGTGATGTAGGAGCCGTCGCCGGGATTGCCGAATATATTGGGGGAGAGGAAATTCAGCAGGCGGGCGGGGGCGTAACTGAAGTTCATGACGGTTTCATAGTCAACGCCATCGGAGCGCTGCGATTGGGCGAGCAGTTCAGCGGTGGGAATGAGTTGGGCGGCGGCGATGGCTGCACCGAGTACGAGGGCGAGGATGAGCAAAGGTAGGGCACGCCATTGAAAGGGACGATGGGTGACGAGCCACCACGCGGAGAAGGTGGCAAGGAGAAGCATGCTGTACCATGTGGTCTGGGCGTGACCGGCTAAAAGCTGCATGGCGATGACGAGCGCTAAGGTGGCAACATCACGGCGACGGGTGTGCTGGAGAAGGCCGAGGGCTGCCCAGAGCGCCCATGGTATCCATGCGGCGGTGAAGACGGTGGGGTAGGTGCCGAGACGGGCAACAATGTAGCCGGTGAAGGCAAAGGCGAGAGCGCTGATGCCCTGCCCCAAGACGGAAAAGCCGAGGCGATGGGTGAGACGCCACATGCCCCATCCAGCGATGAACAGATGCAACACGGCTGTCACGCTCATCGCCCACGCGAGGGGAAGGACAAGGCCGAACCAGTTGAGCGGATAGAGAAGCGCTGACTGGTAATTGGCGAGGAGCGGCGCGCCAGCACCGTTGTAGGGATTCCAGAGGGGGAGCTGCCCCTGCCGGATGAGATCGAAGGCATATTCGCGCCACGGGTAGAACTGAAGGGCGGGCAAGCCCCAGAAAAAGACTTCGCCAAGCAGAAGGCGATGGAAGGCGATGAGTAAGGCGGCGGCGAGAATGAGGAGCGACCAACTCCGCTGATTGGAGAAACGATCAATCATGGACAGGATGCCTCGACAGAATGAGCAAGAGCGCAATGGTTATTATCCATGCTAACGCGGAAATCCACAGGGTAAGGCTTGTGGTTTGGTTGAGGCCGGACACGGTTTGGGAATCCGGAAGCATGGGCCAAGCAGGCGGCCAAGCGGGAATAGAGGGGGTGGAGGAGGGCTGATAATCCAAGTTGGTGTAGATTTCGGCTCCCGCAACGGTATCCAACCACTGAAGGCGGGGATGCTGGATGGGATAGCGGGCGACGATGTGGCTAACGTGCCACGCGCCGAGAACGGCGGTATCGATGACGGCGGACTGGTTGGCGCGATCCAGATCGGCTTCGGAGGTGACGCCGGTGAGGGGCGGTAGAACCACTTCGTAACGGGTGAGCGGCACGCCACTGCCCTGCTCGATGGCGGTGACTACACCTGCCAGTTGAAAGGGATCGACTCCGCCGAACAGATGGAGATCATAGGCGGCGGCGACCTGCTGTTCGAGTGTATAGGCGGGAGAGTAGATGCGGTCTGCGCCGGCGGTGACAAGGCGTTCGGCAAGGGGGCGAGCAGGATCAAGCCAGTATTCCATGCCACGCCACGAGAGCCAGTTCACGCCTGTCCATGCGAAGTCCAAGACGATTAGGGCGACCAAGACAACCGTGAAACGGGAGGGCGATAGGTGGCGGGCGAGGGTGAGGCTGAATAGGAAGGCTGATCCGGCACCGGCTATGAGGAGGGTGAGGCCAGCGGCGGGTTGTGGGAGCGCGAGCAGCATGAATAGGCCGACAATCAGGAGGATGAGCACGGCAACCCAGCCCAGCAAGCGCAAGCGTTGAGCGGGTAACGGGTGGGGACGGTTGAGATAGGCGTTGAAGGCTTGCAGGCCAAAGGCGGCGGCTAATGGCAGCAAGAGGGTGAAGATCAACCATGCTCTGGCGGGGACGCGAAACCAGCGCAAGGGTGGAAAGCTGCTGGCAAGGAGCGGCCAGAAGGGTGTGTTGACGCCAAAGGCGAAGCAGAGAACCACGAGGCTGGCGACTATGAGCAGCAAGCGCTGGCGCGAAGGACGGGTGATGAGCCAAAAGCAGGCGAGCGCAAGGGTGGGTAAGCCGAGGTAGATGTTGGTTTCGGTATCGACATTGTTGGCGGGGAGAAATAGGCCGATCAACTGGGCGGGTTGAAGGGCGAGCGCGCCGGCATCTTCGAGGGTGAGAGAGGCGCGATTGATGTAAGGCTGCCAGAGAAGCAAGGGAATGATGAGGGCGCAGATTAGCAGGAGGAAGATGATGCCCGTAAAGCCTAAGTGGATGAATGGTAAGGGTTTGCGGGATTGGCGATAGAGCAGGATGGTGTACAGGGCGGCGGTGAGATAGGCATAGAGACTCACGCGCACGTCAGCGATGAGGAGTAAAGCCGCGACTGTGGAGAGAAACAGCGCCCGCCGGAGGGATGGGCGGGCGTGAAGCTGATGCAGCGACCACATGAGCCACGGCCACCATGCGAGGGCGTAGAGAATGTCGAGGTGACCGGCGGCGAGATGGCTGAATAGGCGGGGGGCGAGAACATAGG
>JAFLCH010000033.1 GCA_017303775.1 Anaerolineae bacterium
ATCTTCAGTTTCTTCAGCTTCTTCACGACGATTCCGATCGTGTGGTATGGGCTGGTGGTGACCGGTGGAGCGGCGATTGTTTATGCCTATTGGCGGCGCAGAGATGGGCAGAGGGGGGTGCGGGCAGAGTGGTTCTGGGCGGTGTGGGTGATTGGTGTGCCGATCCTGCTGTATGTGCTTGAGCCGATGCTGGGTTTCTTCACACCACGACGCTACGGGTGGTGGTACGTATTCGGAGTGGCGCTGTTTTTGGGGGTGAGCCTGCGCTATTTGCCGCGAGCGGGCTATTGGGCGGCGGGCGTGATCCTGATCGGGGTTATGTTCGTGCCGTTCCGATTGAACAATTACAGCTATATCGTGACGCCGCTGGGGGAAAATCTGCGGTGGCTGCGGGATCACTGGCAGGGGGGCGACCGGCTGCTGATTGATCCGGCGCTGGATTGCAGCTACCCGGAGGAATGGGATTATTACCGGCGGGTGTATTTCCCGACGGGGCTGGGGGTGGTGGACGAGGCTGCGGGTGTGCGGCGGGTGTGGTACGCGGCTTCGCTGAACGAGGCGAGCCAAGCGGTGACAGAAGCACTCACACAGGGACGGATGCCGGGGCGGTTCGTGGGGCCGCCGGGGTGTTTCTTCCGGCTGTATGAAGGGCCGCCGGACACAAGCGGTGTGCTGTTCGAGAACGGAATGCGGTTTCATGGGGCGGAGATCATGGATGGGGATAAGCCTATGGAGACTCCGACGGCTTACCATGAGGGAGAAAGTCTGCGGGTGCGCATGTGGTGGTCGGTGGATGCGCCAGTGCCGCTGGATTACAGCGTGGGGGTGTACCTGAACGGGGCTGAACCGCTGGCACAATCCGACAGCGCACCACAGGTGATTTATCCGGCAGAGGCAGCGGTGGAGACGAGCCGGTGGACGCCGGGGCAGATGTATGTGGAAGAACGGGTGATGCAGATCCCCTACCCTTACGGGCGAAGCAATGTGACATTGAGCATGGCGGTGTACTGGTACGGCGACCAGAAACGGTTCGGAGCGCCGGGTGTGGTGGAGGATAACCTGCTGGTGCTGATGACGCTGCCGGTGGTGGCGTGGTGAGGATGGCGCAAATCTCTAGCCGCGGTGCGCGATTCTGGCGTATACTAAAATCAGTTGTGATGTGCTGGTGGTAGCGCAGTGGGATAATCACCAGTATGATGTGATTACAGGACTGTAACAGCACTTAGTTCCGGAGATCAACCTGCGGGGGCAAGTATGAGTAAAGGTCGCATTCTGGTCGTCGAAGATGACTTTGATATTTCGAACATGTTACGGATTTATTTTAATGGGCAGCAGTACGAGGTGCAGGTTGCTCCGCGCGGGGGTGAGGCGCTGCAAATGACGCGCAAACAGCTCCCGAATTTGATCATTCTGGACATCATGCTGCCAGATATGAACGGCTATGATGTGTGCCGTGAGCTGCGGACGACGAGCCGCACGAGCCATATTCCGATCATCTTCCTGACACAGAAGGATGAACGGAGCGACAAGATCGCTGGTTTGGAGTTGGGGGCGGATGATTACATCACCAAGCCGTTCGACATCGAAGAACTGAAGCTGCGGGTGCAGAACGCGATCAGCGCGGCCAACCGCACAACGAATACGGACTCGAAATCCGGACTGCCGACAGGGCGGTTGATTGAAGATCACCTGCGCTCGCTGATGCACAGCGGGTCGGAGTGGACGTATATTGATATGAAGATCAACCATCTGGACTCGTTCAGCGAGGTTTACGGCTTCGTGGCGGCGGATGAGGTGATGCGCTTCATGGCGATCATGATGGGCGAGGTGGTGGATGAGGCGGGGACAGCGGATGACTTCCTCGGACATCCGGGGCGCGACAATTTCGTGATCATCAGCCACACGCAGTATCCGGATGAGTTGAAGACGCGGTTGGTGGAACGGTTCAACGAGGATGTGACGCAGCATTACTCGTTCATCGACCGTGAACGGGGTTACATTCTGGTGCCGGATAGTGTGCAGGGTGAACGGCAGGAACCGCTGATGACGCTTTCGGTGGGTTCTGTTTCGACGCTGACGCACCAATTTTCGGACATTCGTGAGATCACAGAACTGGCGGCAGAAGACCGGCGACGCGGTCTGAGCGGAGATGCACCGCCGCCGATCCTGACCGCGTGGTAGGGAGGTGGATATTGGGGATGTTCCCGCAGCAATCCCGGACGGCATCCATGTTGTTTGAGTGCCTTGCAGAAGCCTGCCTGCTGATGAGCGCAGGCTGTTTGTTATTTCCAGATGGACTGAGTGGATAGGTAGCACGCAATGGGATTAGGGTTTCTTCTCTTCCTAGGCGGACTGGTCATCATCGGCGGGTTGTTCGTGTGGTCACGGCAGCGGCAGGCGCTGGGGCATATCCCGGCGAGCGAGCAAGAACCGACCATCGATTTACCGCTGGCGTCGGCAGATGACGCGATACTGGTTTCACGCGAGCATGGTCAACTGGTGTTCGCGAATGAGCGCGCGCGAAACTGGGTGGGAGTGAACGGGGGAGAGCCGAGCCTCGAATATATCGCGGCGATGGCACAACCGACGGACAGTTTTCTGGAATTATTCGCCGGACAGGGGCAGGCATCGTTCCAACTGGGGAACCGGTGGGTGGAGGCTTCATCGCATACGATTCCATCGGGGAACGAGTCGCGGACGGTGGTGGTGATGCGCGAGATCGCGAGCAACACGAGCAACCCCGGCGCGCTGGATTTGTCGTTGGCGATTAACATCATCAACGAAATTGGGGAGACGATCAACGCGAGCATGGGTGTGCAGCAGGTGTATCAAGCGCTGCTGACGATCATCATGAAGGCGGTTCCTGCGAGCGCGGGTGAAATCTGCGTGTGGGACGAGGAGCAGCGAACGCTTTCACCATTGGGATGGGTGGGTGACTCGGCGTATTTGATCAAGCTGCAAGAGAGCGGTGGGAGCTACCAGCAAGGCGAAGGCATCAGCGGGTGGATGGCACAGTATCGCAAGGCGGCTCTGGTAGGGAGTACGGCGGAGGGGACGGCTATTCAACCGAAGCTAGACGGCTTCTACGAGAGTTTCGTGGGTGTGCCGCTGACGCTGGGCGAACGGTTCATCGGGACACTGGAGCTGGCACACCGGCAAGCACACGGGTTGGGGCAAGGTCATCTGGCACTGCTGCAAGCGGTGAGCAAGCAGGTGGCAATTTCGATTTACAACACGGAGTTATACAGCGAACAGGCGCAGCGCATCAATGATATGGCGAGCGTGGGTGACCTGAAGCAGCAGGAAGAAAACAGCGTGAATTCACGCGAGGTTTTCAAGGCTTTGAATGAGCGGATCGCGAAGATCATCAACGCCGGGGTGAGCGGTATTCTGATTTATGATGAGAACCGGCGGTCATTGGTTCCGGAACTGCCGTTTTATGGACTACCGGATCAACTGGCACAAAGCTGCGTGATACCTGTGCCGCCGGACAGCCCACAACGGGATATTTATGAGCGGCAAGATTATTGGGTGACGAATGATGTGACGGATGAGCCGCTGATCGAGGCGCTGGGGTTAAAGCCGGTCTTCGGTGTGGCGGGGATTCGCAATACGGCACTGCTGCCGCTCCAGATTGGCAACCAGCGGATCGGGATGCTGCAAATCAGCAATAAGAAATCGGCGAGCGGATTCAACGCACAGGACATCAAGGAAATGAAGCTGCTGGTGGCGCAGGCAGCGGTGGTGGTGGAGAACCTGCGACTGCACCAGCGAGAACAGCGACGCGATACTGAATTAAGCGGTTTGCAGGAAATTACGACGGCGATTGGTTCGCTGAGCCGCGAGGAAGAATTCTATTCGACGATTAATGAGCGGATCGCCAAGCAGATGGGTGTGGCGATGTGCGGCATTTTGCTATTTGATGACAACAAGCACCAACTGGCAAGCCAAGCACCATTCTTCGGGGTGAGCGATGAACAGATCAGCGATTATCGAATCAAGCTAGAACCGGGCAGCCCACTGGAAACGATCTGGGATGAGGTGGATTACTGGTACACGAACCGGGCGCAATCCGACGCGGTGGTGCATGCAGCGGGGTTAGCGGAGTTCGCCACTCGACTGAATGTGAACAAAACGCTGCTGGTTGTGCTCTCAGTCGGCGGGCGGCGGTTGGGCGTGGTGCAGGCCTCGAACAAGCTGAATGGCGAGGACTTTAGCGACAAGGACGCAAGACTGCTGTTAATCTTCGCGACACAGGTCGCGGCGATGATCGAGAACGCGCGGTTGTACCGTGATATGCAGCAGAGCGCGGAACAAGCGACCAGTTTGCGGCAGGTGGCAGAGCTGGCAGGATCGGTACTGACACCGGATGATACTTTCACGCCGGTGCTGGCGGAGATCTCGCGGTTGACCCGCAGCCCACTGGTTTACATCAATGTACTTGACCAGCAAACCGGCAGTTTGATTACCTACCCGCGATGGGCATACGGCAGCGAATTGGCCGAGCCGATTGTTCATGACATTTACAGCCCTCACTTTGAGAACAGCACCGCCCTTTCGCACCACCCTTTCGTGAGCAATGATTTGGAAAGCGATACGCGGGTGCTGCAATCGTACCAAACCAGCGTAGAACGGTTCGGCATGAAGAGCACGGTACTGGTTCCGCTGCTGGTGGGTGACCGGAGTCTGGGTGAGATCGGGATCGCTAACCGGCAAGGCGCGCCTTATGGCGAGAGTGACGTGGAGCTTTTGGAAGCGATTGCAGCACAGATCGCGGCAACGATTGAGCGACTGCGTTTGTACGAAGCAGCAGGCGATAACCTGAACCGGCGCTTGTTGGAACTGGACGCCATTTCGCGGATCAGTAATGTGCTGGCGGAAACGCTGGATCTGGATCAGGTGCTGAACTTGATCCGTAACGAAGCTGCGCGCGCGACACGGGCGGACGGCAGCACCGTGATTCTGCTGCGGCCAAACGCGAGTTGGGCGCACGCTGACCAACCGGAGATGGAACGACGGTTGGGTGATCTCGACCTAAAAGCAATGGCCGCGATTGAACAAGAAGCGGTGAACCGTGGGGCGCAGGCGGTGTTGATCACCGATTACATGACGGTTTCGATGGTGGCACAACCAGCAGACGCCCGTTCGGCAATCAGCGCGGCATTCCTGTACGAAGATCAGATTGTGGGTGTTATTCACCTATACCACAACCGCCCGAATAACTTTGACGACCGGGCAGCGGCCTTCTTGATGACACTGGCAGCGAAGGCGTCGCTGGGATACGGGAATTATGTACGCTACCAAGAGCAACAGGAACGCAGCAACCGCCTGAGCAAGCGCGTAGAGCAGCTTAACGAAATCTTCGAACTGGGGCGCAACCTGCAAGGGAATCTGGATCAGGTCACGCTGCTAGAGACGATCCTTGAAAGTATTCAGGACGCGACGGGTTATACGGTGGGCGTGGTGGCACTGGTGGATGAAGAGGCAGGCGTGCTGCGACGGGTGGCACAGTTGGGGATGCCGCTGGATGATTTTGAGCGCACAAAAGTGCACGTGATGCCGGTTAGTGATCTGGAAGGGCTGCTGCAAACCCAATACAAGATCAGCGAATCGTACTTCTTCCCGGCAGAGGATGTCATGGAATGGGGAACGATTAACCTGAAAGCGCTGCTGATGGACTTCCCCGGCAAGCGAGCGCTAACCTTTACGGGCAACAAAAAGGCATGGCACGACGGCGATTTGCTGCTGGTGCCGCTGCAGGGGCCGGATGGAAAGCGCTTGGGCGTGATGAGCCTTGACCGCCCGCTCGACAACAACCGACCTGACCGCAGCGTGGTCGAGGTGCTGGAAATTTTCGGGCATGAGGCCGAGGCGAGTATCGAAAATATCCGACTGTACCTAGAAAGTGTACAGAGCGCGGAACAGGAAGCGCGGCTGAATGAGATGATGGAGGCGATCTCCACCTCATTGGATACGCGACAGATCGTGGAGGCGGTAGCTTACGGTACGCTGCGATTGGTTCCGTACAACCAGATGACGATGGCATTGGCCGCAACCGAGGGCGGCGGATACGAAATCCTGAAGATTACGATCAACAACGATGGCGCACTGGTGACCCATACGGAACACCGGTCACATATCGAGGGGACGGCGCTCCAGCGCGCGGTGCTGGATGGACAAGACACCTTATATCTAGCGAGCGACAGCAGCGGACAAGGTTACGCGGATGTACAGGCATGGCAGCAACAAGGTGAACAGATTTCACTGGTGTTGCCGTTGATCGCGGGGCAAGCATTGGGGGCGCTGCACATCGGCAGTAACGAAGCTGACGGGAGCCACTTTGAAACGTTCCGTCCGCTGTTGAAGCGTATCACCAATCTCGCGGCGGTGGCGGTGCAGAACGCGCGTCTATTCAACCGCGCGCTGAACCTGCAAAACTTTAACGAATCGGTCGTTGAATCGATCCAGCAAGGGATTGTGGTGCTGGATAAGTCCGGACGGATTCTATCGATCAACGACTTTATGGAGATGCGATACGGCTGGAACCCGGTGGAGGCGCTGCGGCAAGATTTGTTCGCATACCGACCGGAACTGCGGGATTACCTGAAAGACGATATTCGGCTGGTATTCGAAACGGGCAAGCCGCGCGAGAAGATCGGGCAAACGCTGCGCTACGATGACGGACGCGTGATGGTGCGGAACTTCTACACCTACCCGCTGCAAAGCGCTGATGGGGTGCGCGGGGCGGTGCTGCTGGTGGAAGATGTGACGGAACGGGCGATGCTGGAGCGCGATCTGGAAGCGCGGGCGAACCAATTGGGCGTACTGACCGAGGTTTCCAGCCGGATTACCGCCTCCTTGAATCGAGAAGAGGTGATCAATCTGGCGCTTGAGGAAATCGGGCGTGTGTTGAATTATGACACGATGACGCTGTGGACGCGCAACGGAGATATGCTGAACCTCGAGGGTTCGAGCGGATTGAACGATGACATCGTGATTGTGGCGGATGAAGAAGCGCACATTAACATCCAGCAGCATGAGCGGATGCGCACGCTGATTGAGCGGAAAGTACCATTTGCTATTGACCGGTTGAAGGGACTTGACCAGATACCGGGAGATGGGAACGCGCAAAGCTGGTTGGGTGTGCCGCTGGTGAACCAAGGGAATGTGGTGGGGGTGATTTCGCTCACCAAGCAAGAACCTAACTACTATGACGAGCAGGCGAAACAAGCAGCATTCGCATTCGCGAACCAAGTGGCTATCGCGCTAGAAAACGCGAACCTTTATACGGAAGCACAGCATCAAACAGACCGGTTAGGACTACTGAACCGGGTTTCGGTGCTGCTGGCGCAATCGTTGGACAGCGAGAACATCCTCGAAATCGCACTGCGTGAAATCGCGCAAACGATGAAGATTAGTGATGCACGGGCGTTCCTATTTGAGCGCGGGCTGCAACTGGGGCGAGTGGTGATGCAGTTCCCACGCGGGGATGAACCACCTATGGAGGTGATCGACCTCAGCCGAAGCACGGCCTATCAGACCATACGCCGGAGTGGTTCACCGCTGATTGTACATGATGTGCTGCTGCTGCCAGCGGATGATCCGCTGCGAAAAGAGCTGGAACCGCGTCGTGTGGCGGCGTATGTGATGATCCCGATGAACGTGGCGGGGCAGGTGATCGGGGCGTTTGATATGGAGGTGAAGAACGGGCCACGCTACTTCACACCCGAACAAATTGACCTCAGTTTAATCATCGCCAATCAGGCGGCTATCGCGGTGCAGAACACGAACCTGCTGGAGCAAACACTGGTTCGTACACGCGAGTTGGAAACGCTGCTCGAAGCGGCTCAGGCGACTTCGCTGACCCTGAATCTTGAGGATGCATTCCGGAGTGTGGTGGCGCTGATGCTGCATGCGCTGGAGATGGATGACTGCGCGGTGATGATGTGGGATAACGTTGAGAATATCCTCGAAGTGCAGATCAACATGAACCGGGAAGGCGAGATAAATAAGGTGGCACCGGAAGGAACCCGGTACAACCTGCGCCATTATCCGGCGAAACTGCGGGCGCTGGAGCACACGGAAATCGTGGTGATCCGCGCGAAAGAAGTGGTCGAGGATGTGAGCGAGGTGACGGAGCTGCTGCAACAAGGGGACGCGCTGCGGGTTCTGGTTCCGCTGGTGGTGCGCGATCAAGCGATTGGCTTGATTCAAGTGCAGCAGCGGGTGCAGCAGCGAGAGTTCAGCCACCGAGAAATCCGGTTGGCGCAGGCGCTGGGTGCGCAGGCCGCGATTGCCATTCAGAACGCGCGTCTGTCTACAGAAACGGCGGCGCTGGTGGAAGAAGGCTTCCTGATAAACAGCTTGAGCCAATCCATTTCATCGACGCTGAAGATCGACGACATGATCGCGGTGGTGCGTGACCAAGTACCACAGGTGACGCGGGCGGAACAAATGTATCTGGCGCTGTATGAACCGGATACAAACCTGATTACCTTCCCGATGGCGGTGAAGGACGGCAAGCCCTATAACATCTCTGAGCGGCACCTGAACACCGATGAGGTTTCATTCATCATTAAGCGGCGGCGTTCACTGTCGTTGGGCGGTGGAAACTTCAGCAGTGATGAGATGCGGCGGAACCTCGGCATTTCGAACGCGGAGGCTGATGCGAAGAGTTATCTGGGTGTGCCGGTGGCATCGGGCGATACGGTACTGGGGGTGCTGGCGCTGATTGATACACGGAACACGCGGGCATTCGGAATCAATGATGAGCGCTTGTTGACGACGGTGGGTTCACAGTTGGGCGCGGCGATTCAGAACGCGCGGTTATTCGAACGGGTGAATAACTTTGCGGCGGAATTGAACCAACGCGTGAAGGAAGCGACAGACGAACTGCTGGAAGAACGTGACCGGCTGGATACGCTGTACCGCATCACCTCGGAACTGTCGCGCACGCTGGACATGGATCGGGTGCTGGCACGAGCGCTGGAAACGGTAGCGAACGCGGTGAGCGCGGACGAAGGTATCATCATGCTGATCGATCCCCTGTCCGACCGAATGGTGCCGCGGGCGATTTTACGTGATGGGGTACTTTCGGCGGCGGATGGGCAGACCGAGCATCCAGCGGAAATGCTGGCCGATTGGCTACTGCAAAATGACCGTCTGCTGATCGCGCCTGATCTGCATCTTGAGCCTTATTGGGATACGCAGAATACAGAGGCGGCACAATGGCGCAGCGCGCTGGCGGTAATCCTCGAAAGCAATGATGACCCGCAGGGGGTGATGGTTCTGCTGAACCGGCAGACGCACGCCTTCACCGAGCTGCAACTGAAACTGGTGATCGCGGCGGCGACACAAGTCGCGGCGGCTATCAATAACGCGGATTTGTATCACTTGATCCGCGACCAAGCCGAACGTTTGGGAACGCTGGTGCGAGTGGAGCAAGAAGAGTCTGAGAAGAACTCGGCTATCGTGGAAGGCATCGCGGACGGGGTTATGCTGGCGGACGCAGAAGGCAGCATCGTGCTGTTCAACAACGCCGCCGAGCGTATTCTGGAACTGCCACGCGATCAGGTGATCGGACAATCGATGTTCCGCATGACGGGGTTGTTCGGAAAGTCGGCGGGACACTGGGCAAAGTCTATCGAAAATTGGACGATGAACCCCGGCAGCTACGAACCGGGCGAATACCTCGAAGAAACGCTGGAATTGGGTTCTAAGGTGGTACAGGTTCACCTGTCTCCGGTGTATATCGGTGAGCGATTCCTCGGAACGGTATCGGCCTTCCGAGACATCACACGCGAAGTTGAAGCTGACCGGGTGAAGAGCGAGTTTGTGTCGAACGTGTCGCATGAGCTGCGCACCCCGATGACCAGCATCAAGGGTTTCGCCGATTTGCTGCTACTGGGTGTGGCGGGGCAACTGACGGACTCGCAGCGCACGTTCTTAACGAAGATTAAGACGAACGCCGACCGGTTGAGCAAGCTGGTGGAAGACTTGCTGGACATCTCGAAACTGGATGCTGGTGAAGAATTAAATATCGAGGCGGTTGATCTGCACGAGCTGATCCCGATTGCGCTGAACAATGTGCAGACACGGGGCGAGAACGGACAGAAGAAGCTGAACGTTAGCGTGAACGTGATGCCGAATGTTCCGAATATTGAGGCGGACTCGCTGAAGCTGACACAGGTGATCAGCAATATTCTGGATAACGCATTCAACTACACCTATGAGGGTGGTTATGTTGATGTGCGAGCTGAATTGGAGCGGGATGGTAAACGTGTTTTGATTTCGATCAAGGACACGGGGATCGGGATCGCAGATGAATTTAAGTCACGAATCTGGGGACGGTTTGAACGATTCGAAGATCATGCACTGGTCATGGATGTGCCGGGAACCGGGTTGGGACTTTCAATTGTTCGTGAACTGGTGATGATGCATAATGGAGAAATATGGTTTGAGTCGGAATTGGGAAAAGGGACAACCTTCTTTATTGCCCTACCCGTTCAACAACCCAAACTGAATCAATTGAGTGGATAGCAATTGATGTACTTCCTGCAACAGCTTGCATGATTGTAAAGACATCCAGAGAGGAACGGGCTGTATGGCTCATATTTTGATCGCAGAAGATGAGCGAGACATCCGTGAGTTGATCCAATTCACGTTGATGTTCGCAGGGCATCAGATCACGCAAGCGGCGAACGGCGCTGAAGCGCTGGAGCTGGCACCCAAGGTTAAACCGGATCTCATCATGATGGATGTACGGATGCCCAAGATGACCGGATATGAAGCCTGTGCTGAAATGAAAAAGCTGGATGCGTTGAAAAATACGCCGGTCATTTTTCTTTCGGCGAAAGGACAGGACGAGGAAGTACAAACCGGCATGGATGTCGGCGCTGCCGCGTACATTTTGAAGCCTTTTTCACCAGATGAACTGACTCGCCAGATCAGTGACATCCTCAAATCTAACGGCCTATCCTGATTCGGAACGAATTTCATGAGTGCGATAAGTATTGGTGGGGAACTCATCCATTATGAAGTGCTAGGCCGAGGGAGGCCGGTTGTGCTGCTCCACAGTTGGGTGGGATCGTGGCGATATTGGGTTCCCACGATGCAGAACCTGCAACTGAAGTATCGTGTGTATGCGGTTGACTTGCACGGGTTTGGTGATTCGAGCAAGAATCCGCAGAAATACACGTTGGATAACCAAGTCAAGATGCTTTCAGATTTCATGAACGCAATGGCTATCCCGAAGGCGGCCATCATCGGGCATGGGTTGGGGGCATGGGTGACGGCGGAGTTCGCACGGTTATACGCTGACCGCGCACCACGCATCATGTTGATCAGCGCGCCGCTCTTCGAGATACCCCAGTTGGAAAACCGAACCCGACCGGGGCGACTCAATGCGCCGGTGCAGGGACGGCACGAAATCAATGAAGCGACGATCATGAATTCCAGCATTCGTACCGCTATGCTGGAACGACTGCGAGCCGCTCAAGCCAGCGGCGGTGCGCCCGATACAGCAACGATTCCGGCGGCACCACTGCCAGAGGCGAATACCGTTCGCTATAACCCGCTGCAAGATGTGATCGGAAGCAATTCGTTGGAGATGCTGCTGCAACGGTGCTTCAAGCGATCTGACCCGATTTACACCAAACTTGAAGTTGATCTGCCGAAAACCGATGTTCATGCCTTGCGGACGAGCGCGATGCAATTCGATGGTGGGCGATTTCTGGATTCGATATGGCTGCTTTCGATGCCTACAGTCATCATCCATGGACAAGAAGATACATTCATCCAACCACCCACAGAAAGCGTGTGGGATTATGTGACGGCTGATAAGGAAGACAATTTGCTGCCGATTCCCCTACCGGGGGTTCGACATTTCCCGATGTTGGAGTATGATCGGTTTAATCGTCTGGTGAATGAATTTTTAGAGCTACCGGACATCAGCAAACTGGAAGTCAAAGAGCGTTGGAAACGCCGCAGCCGTTAAACAAAACCGTATTCATCTTCGCCAATGGTGATGCCAATGACGGGCCGCTCGTTCGGCAGGCTTTGAGCACGTACCCAGATGCCACGGTGATCGCCGCAGACGGCGGCGCCCGGCAAGCCATTTATTATGGAAAAGTAATTGACGAAGTTATCGGTGATATGGATTCACTAGATGATGATGAAATTGCAGCGCTCGAAGCAGCGGGCGCTACCCTTCTCCGGCATCCTGTGGAAAAAGATGAAACTGATTTGGAATTAGCCCTACTGCGTGCGGCAAAAATGGGCGCGAACAAGATCCGATTGTTCGCCGCATTGGGTGACCGGCTCGACCAAACCTTGAGCAATATTTATTTGTTGGGGCTGAACGCACTACAAGGGCGGGATGTACGAATTGTCGCCGGTAAGCAAGAAGCATGGCTAGCATATCCCGGTATGATTGTCGTTTCCGGCCACGCAGGGGATACGCTCTCCCTGATCCCGGTGAACGGGGCAGCGGAAGGTATTCGCACCGAGAACCTTTACTATCCTCTAAAGAATGAAACTTTGCGCTTCGGGCCGGCACGTGGAATTAGCAATGTACTGACGAGCAGTGAAGCACGCGTGTGGTTGGAGGCTGGATTGCTGCTGGTGGTACACACGCTTGGACGCGCCTGAAAAAACCGTTACAATGGGCTGCTGTCCTAACAGGAAGCATAAGGTTGACTGCCGGGTATGATAAGCATCATCGTAGAAAAACGCGATCATCAAGGGAATACAGTCTGGCAATATCCGGGTGAGGTGATCGAACGCGGCGCGAATTATGTTTGCCTGCGGGCGGTATTTGACCGGGTAGAAGCCAATCTTGGATTTGTGGTTTTCCGGCAGGGAGATGTGTTCTTCGAGTGGTTCTATGATGACCGCTGGTATAACATTTTCCAAGTTCACGAAGGCGATACAACGATCATCAAAGGCTGGTACTGTAATATCACCCGACCAGCACACATCAGCGATACAATGGTGGCAGCGGATGATTTGGAATTGGATGTTTTCGTGATGCCGAATGGAACAATCATCCTATTGGATGAAGAAGAATTCGACACTTTGAACCTCGAAACCGATGAGCGAATGGCAGCATTACGGGCGATCCAAGCACTGCAACAACGGGTTGCAGCACGAGAAACGCCCTTTAATGCTGTGCGCTAAGATTCTCAGTCTTTATCCGGATGGATAAGCAGAACAGGTACTTTGACGCCTTCCATAACTTTGGAAGCAACACTACCAAATAAGAAGCGGACGATTCCGGTACGGCCATGGGTACTCATGACCACAAGATCAATATTTTCGTCGCGCACATAATCACAAATTGCTCCAGCAACACCTGATCCTTCAATAATCTGAACTTTTACCTCAACATTTGAAACACGCAGTTCATTGGCGATACTAGTCATGGTTTGGTTGACCGCATCACGCAAATGCTGAAGCTGACCTTCCTGACCAGCTAAAGCGAGCTGGTCAGCATAATCAGCCGCAGGGGGATGGAAAATATGCAGGAGAATCAGTTCAGAGCCATTGGCACGAGCAATATCGACGGCGTGGGGAATGGCACGACGCGACCAGCCTGAACCATCTATCGGCACGACAATTTTCTTGTAACGACTCGTTGCCGGCATGTATTCACTCCTTTCAAACCAACAAAAACTAATTTCATTCTACCGTATTCATGAGACAAGGATAAAGAATTCGGAGTCATTCGAACTTGTCTCTTGCCGAACCCGGTCAATTCATTATAAAATTCCAATCAAATCTACAGAAATCTACAGAATTGGTCAGGGTATGAGCGAACACGCACAAGAGCCGAAACTGTCGGTAGGCCGCAACATGAAAATCGGCCTGTTCCACCTTGCATCCGGGATGTCGGATGTGATTATTACCGGGGTCTGGAACCGGATTATGATTACTGATTTGGGATATGCGGCTACCCCGGTCAGCTTGCTCACCAGCCTACGGTACTTCCTCGCACCGCTTGGCATCTGGGCAGGGCGGATCTCCGACCAGCGTCCAATCGGCGGTTACCGGCGCATGTTCTGGATTTGGCTGGGGCGGGCGATGATGGTGGCTAGCACAATCGCGCTGGGGTTGACTACCGCAGCGCTCACGGCAGGTGGCGGCGCGGTAGGAATGGCAGGAAAAGATGCGCTTCACTGGATCGCGATTGCGCTATCGCTGCTGCTGTTCAGCCTAGGGACAGCCATTTCTGGCAGTACATTCCTCGCGCTGATTTATGACCGCGCTCCAGAAAATCAGCGGGGGCGTGCAGTTGGGATCGTGTGGACATTCTTGCTAATTGGGTTCGCCGTGGGCGGGTTTACATTCGGGCGACTGCTGCCCGCACACGAACAGGGTGAAAACATGTTGTTCACCCCGGAACAGTTGCAAGGGCTGTTCCTCGGCGGTGCCATCGCCATGGGCGTCCTGTGGTTCGTGTCGCTGATTGGTGAGGAAAAACGTACCCAATCTGGCCAAATCCTCAGTAAAAAAGCGCAGCAGGAATACACCACTTCGGCACGAGCTGATCTGAAGTTGGTCTTTAGCCTGCGACCGATGCGTTATTTCTTCTGGTATCTGGGGCTGTCGATGTTCTTCGCGTTCTCGCAGGATTTGATTCTGGAGCCATTCGGCGGGGATGTGTTCAATATGGACGCTAGCATCACGACGCGGTTCACGTCTTATTGGGCGTCGATGGCCATTCTGGGCACGATTGTATTCTTGATTCTTTCACGGCGGTTCAAGTCACTGACGAACAGCGTGATGTCTTATTTGGGTGTGGGCTTTTTAGTGATCGGTTTCGCCCTGTTCACGATTGCGGCGTTCGCAATTATGCGACCACTGGTGACATGGGGATTAATCTTCCTCGGGTTGGGGCTGGGAATCTGGAACGTGGGCACAACCGGATTGATGATGGATATGAGTCCAGCGGGACGGGCCGGAACCTTCCTCGGATTCTGGAGTCTGGTGGTGACGCTGGCACGGGGCGGCGGCGTTTCCAGCGCGGGCATTTTGCGCGATCTCGGTATTAGCCTGACGGGGAGTATGCCAGTGGCTTATGGCATTTGCTTCCTGTTAGGGACAATCGGTCTAGGCGTAGCGCTGTATATGCTGTGGCAAGCAAATATTAAGGCCTATAAGGCGGAGCAGAGCCGATTGGATACAGCAACTATTCTAGCGGGCGCAATGGACTAAATTCCGATTAGACTACCTTATTGAAGCGACCTACCGAGAATGTTAACAGACCGGATAGGTCGCTTTTGATTCGATCTGATGACAGAGTATGCTACAATCCGATAGGTTCTTCATCGCCTGATTAGAGGTTATTCACCACATTGTCACGTTCGGCTGTTCTTTCCAATCGACAGATCCTACGCGCGACCTTGATCGCCCTGCTGGGATTTCTTGCCAGCGGTGTGCTGGGTATTGTGCGTACCAGTCTTATTTCCAGCACATTCGGCGCGGGCGCTGCGTTGGATGCGTTTTACGCGGCACAGCGAATCCCAGAGTTGATCTTCACATTGGTGGCAGGTGGGGCATTGGGGTCATCATTCATTCCGGTGTTCGCCCGATACTTGCGACATGACGATGATGGACAAGCGTGGCGATTAGCAAGCGCGACGGTCACACTGTCGTCGATTGGGGCGGCTGCGCTCTCGGTCATCACGGTGCTGATTGCCCCTTTCATCGTGAGCACGATTCTAATTCCGGGTCAATCGGAAGCAGTACAGGCCATTACCGTTGATCTGATGCGGATTATGATGCTGACGCCGTTCATTTTCAGCATCAGCGGGCTTATGATGGGAATGCTGCAAACTTTCGGCAATTTTGTACTGCCGTCGCTGGCAATCAGCATGAACAGCATCGGATTGATCATCGGGGCATTGGTGCTGTCACATATTATCCCTCCCCTACCCGATAGCCCTGCTCAGGTGGGAAGCGCAAATGTTTACGGGCTGGCATGGGGCGCAGTGTTGAGCGCTATGCTGCATCTGATTGTGCAGCTTCCCGGTTTGTTCGCCATCAAAACGGCATCGAGAAAGCTACGGTTTTTGCTGGATTGGCGCACACCGGGTGTCCGCGATGTGATGATGATGATGGGGCCGCGCGTGTTGGGGTTGGGCGTGGGGCAGATCAATTTCATTGTGAACGCCAATTTCGCCTCGCGCATGGTCGAGGGAAGCCAGACGGTTATGACGGTAGCGTGGACACTGATGTTTACGCTGCTAGGGATCATCGGGCAGAGTACAGGGACGGCAATCTTTCCTTCTCTTTCGGCCTATGCGGCGGAAAACAATATGGAGGGGTATAAAGACCGGCTGGCACGGGCGCTGCGGGCGGTACTTTTTCTGTCGCTTCCGGCCACCGTTGGCGTTATTCTATTCGGGGGGCCGTTCATCCGAATCCTGTTTCTGCGCGATAATTGGACGACAGAGCATACGCTGGGCACGGCGTGGGCACTGATGTTCTTCGGGATCGGAATTGCAGGACACGCAAGTTTAGAGGTACTCTCACGGGCATTCTATGCACTGGGCGACACACGAACACCGGTTACAGTAGGAATCGTCTCACTGGGATCGAATATCTTGTTGAGCATCATTTTTATCCAGTTCATTGGTGATCCGGGCAGCCTCGCACAAGGGCCGGTGGCAGGGCTGGCACTGGCTAATTCACTGACCACGCTGCTGGAAGCAGTCGGTTTATGGTGGCTGCTGCGACGACGGATCGGTGATTTGAACGACCGGTTTGTGCTGGACGGCATCTTACGAACGCTGGCCGCCAGCGGGGTGATGCTGGTGGCGCTGGTGGTTTTTGTGATCATAGCAGGAGAACGGCTTGAACCTGTGGTGTATGGATTGGGCGGAAGCTTGATCGGCATCGTGGCATTTTTTGGCAGTAGTGTGCTGTTGAAGATGCAAGAGACGTATACCGTGTTCAACGCTATTTCACGACGGTTGAAACGCTGAAGGAGCATGTGATGACTGGCGAAACGCATCGATTCACCGTTGGCAAGTTTTTATGTGTGGTCATTTGTGACGCCGACCAGACGCGAGATGGGGTCAGCCTGTTTGCCAGTACTCCGGCAGAAACAGTTAACAGCGGGATGCAGAGACTCGGTTACCAACCAGAGATACTCAAGTTTTCGATCAATATCTTGTATATTCGGACTCCAGAACGAAGCATATTAGTTGACAGCGGCCTAGGTGTTGGTAAGAGCCAGCTCACGGAAAGCCTGCTGCTATCTGGCATCGAACTCAACCGAATTGATGATGTCATCCTCACACACGGGCATGGCGATCATATCGGGGGGTTGACGGGTGCAGATGGCCAGTTGATCTTCCCACGCGCACGCTATCATATGTGGAAAGCGGAGTGGGATTACTGGATGGAGCAAGCCGACCAGATTAGTGATCCGGAGCATCCGGTACGCAAAAATCTACCGGCAATCAAAGACCGTGTTCAGCTTATTGAGACGGAAAGCGAGTTTTTGCCGGGAATTCATGCCATTCATGCGCCGGGGCATACCGCAGGGCACATGGTAATCCGGATTGAGTCTGGTGGAGAACAATTCCTGCATCTGGTTGACGCGATTCATCACCCCAGCCAGATTACCTATCCGGAATGGTCGCCTCAATTTGATCAGCAACCGGTACTTTCTGCTGAAACACGTAAACGGTTGATTGAGATGGCTGAACGCGAACAGATTGCCGTGATGGCGTATCACTTTCCTTTCCCCGGCATGGGGCATGTTATACGAGATGGCGATGAGTTGAAATGGCACCCGATTTGAGGTAACGAACTAATCTTCATTCACCCTCAGTGCAGGTTTGCACTGTTGCAATAAGGAAAATTCACTATGGCTTATTTTGATCTTCCGCTTAACGAATTAGAAGCCTACCGACCAGAACGAACCGAGGCGCCGGATTTTGATGTGTTCTGGGCGCAAACGCTGGCAGAGGCGCGGGCATATCAACTGAATGCCTCATTTGTCCCGATTGAGACACCACTCAAGCTGGTTGAAGTGTTTGATGTCACGTTCAACGGATATGGTGGTCAACCGATCAAGGGGTGGTTATCACTCCCCAAGACGCGAAGTGGCCCATTACCGTGTGTTGTGGAATACATTGGCTACGGCGGTGGACGAGGACTACCGATTGATTGGGTACTATGGAGCACGGCAGGTTACGCGCATCTGGTGATGGACACGCGCGGGCAAGGCAGTACATGGCGTCCGGGCGATACACCAGATATTGAACCGAGTGATTCCAATCCGCAGCATCCGGGATTCATGACACGAGGCATCCTCAATCCGGAAACCTATTATTACCGGCGTGTGTTCACGGACGCGGTACGAGCAGTGGACGCGGCCTGTTCTCACCCGGCAGTCGATACTAACCGGATTGCCATCACCGGCGGGAGCCAAGGCGGGGGGATCAGCCTCGCGGTAGCGGGATTGGATGAGCGAGTTAAACTGGCAATGCCTGATGTACCGTTCCTGTGTCACTACAAGGTCGCGACCGAAAAAGCAGAGCGTGACCCGTATCTGGAAATCCTACGCTATCTGAAAGTACATCGTGGGAAAGATGAGGCAGTGTTCAAAACACTGTCGTACTTTGACGGGGTGAACTTTGCAACACGCGCCCACAGCAAAGCACTCTTTTCAGTCGGGTTGATGGATGATATTTGCCCACCCCGAACCGTTTATGCGGCTTACAATCATTATGCGGGTGATAAAGAAATACGCATTTGGCCGTATAACAACCATGAAGGCGGCGAGAGCTTCCAGACGGTTGAGAAGCTGAAGTTTGTGAGCAAGGAATGGCCGCTGAGCTAACGAGCGGCTGCGATAACACCACATATCCCAATTTTATCGCAATTTTTGGGATATGTGGGTTATTCGAGCGGTTCGACTCGGCCATCCGGACTCAATTGATTGACACGGAGTTCGGCTTTATCCAACAGCGATTGACACCATTCGGAAAGCTGACGCCCCCGCTCGAATAAGGTCACCGACTCATCTAACGGGATTTCGCCCGACTCAAGTTTGGTGATGATGGATTCGAGTTCGGTGTAGGCAGCTTCAAAAGAGAGTTCGTTTATATCGCTCATGCGAGTCCTTATCTTCTACACGGGCTTTGAGTTCGCCATCATAGAATTGAACGGTAATACCGGTTCCGGGTGCTACGCCAGCAGATTGGGTGACGGGCAAACCATCTTCACTGCGCGAGACGATGGCAAATCCGCGTTTAAGGATAGCACGCGGGTCGGCGACGAGTAAGGCTGCGCTGCGGGCGGCCAGCCGTTCACGCAGACGATCCAAGCGTGTATGCTGGAGGTTGAGCAGACGGGCGCTGCGGTCATCAACCCGCTGACGCAGATTGCGTACCTGATTCAAGGGTGAGACATGGCCGAGTGTACGACGGAGTGCCGTCAGATCGGCGCGGCGGTGGGCAACGGTATCATCTAGCAAGCCGTAGAGGGTATCGGTAGCTGTTCGGAGCGCAAGACGAAGATCATCCCTATTGGGCGTGATGAGTTCTGCCGCAGCGGAGGGTGTCGGCGCGCGCAAATCCGAGACGAAATCAGCGATGGTAAAATCAGTCTCGTGACCAACACCGGTGACCACAGGAATACGACTGGCAGCGATGGCACGGGCTACACGTTCATCGTTAAAAGCCCATAAATCCTCGATACTTCCCCCACCCCGGCAGACCAAAATAACATCAACCTGCGTGTGCTGATTGAGGCGTTCCAAAGCTGCCACGATGCGAGGCGGAGCATCCGCACCCTGCACTAAAGTGGGACTGAGAATAACTTCGGCAAGCGGGAAGCGGCGGCGGAGAACATTTTGAACATCCTGAAAAGCGGCGGCTTCCGGCGAGGTAACGACACCGATTTGACGGGGGAATGATGGGATAGGGCGCTTGCGAGCAGGGTCAAATAGACCTTCAGCTTGCAGGAGGGCTTTCAGTTCTTCATAACGGGCATAGAGATCGCCGATACCGAGCGGACGAACCTGATCGGCATAAAGCTGGTAGACGCCCTGCGGTTCGTAGACGCTGATATAACCATGTACCATGATGGCATCACCATCATCGGGACGAATGGTTTGGCGATCCGCACTGGAACGCCACATCACCGCTTTTAGCTGGGCACCGGCATCTTTGAGCGTGAAATACCAGTGTCCGGAAGCAGCACGACGCATGTTGGACACTTCGCCCTGCACCCATATATCCTGCAAATGTTCATTGACTTCGAAAATCTCGCGGATGTGGGTGGTGATCTGGGTAATGGAATAGGCGTCGGGCATGGAATCCCCTTTGGTTATCTGCGTCTGACATTATACAATAGGCGGGGTTATCATGGAAAACAGTTGAGGAGTCCGCCGAAGATGGCTTACCTGAACGCTGAAGAGCGCGCCAAACTTGTGAATGAACTAAAGACATTGAAATTCAACCAAGCCAAGGGAAAAGTGCGAGGATTAGATCCGAAAGGGCGGTTGGTGTACTTCCGCAATTCGCAAGGTGTGGGGCGCTGGATGACGCGATTTGAGCTGCCGACACTGGGTATCCGCGTGACGCTGGTGGAAAGCCACAAAGATGCAACGCACGGGAATAAGATCAAGTCCGAGTTTGATATGACCGAGGTCATCGCTGAGGCACTGCCGGGTAATAACACCTGAGTTCGCAGCATGATGTGGCAGCGGTCGGCTAAAACACGATCAATGTAATGTGAAACTTCTCACATTCTGCTCTGTTTGGTATCCACATCATGAGAGATCATAGAAACGTATCGTTCGAGTCCGTGTTATCTCCATTGAGAGACTACTATTCGTTATTTGGAACACAGAAGGATCGAATATGCTACGTACACTGCCTCAAACCCGCAGCCAAAACCTCACGTATCGGTTGGCTGGCATCGGGGTTTTCACGTTAATTACGATACTCTCGGCGCGGGTCACGATTGAGATCGGGCCAGTGCCATTCACTCTACAACCGCTGGCCGTGCTGTTAAGCGGTATGATTCTGGGGTGGCGCGACGGGCTGCTGAGCCAAGCGGCTTATGTCGGGCTGATCGCTCTGGGCGCACCGCTGGATGCACGAGCAATCGGAACGGCTGCTCTACTGGGGCCGACCGCCGGTTACCTGATCGGGTTCATCCCTGCAGCAGGGGCGGCGGGCTGGCTGGTGGAGCACGGCGGACAGCGAGTCTGGCAGCGCTGGCTGGCGGGCGTCGTAGGGATCGCGGTGATCTATTTGTTTGGTGCCGTGCTGCTGAAGGTGAACACGGGCATGGATTGGGCTACTGCATGGCAGTCGGGCGTCGCGCCGTTCCTCGCGCCCGATCTGGTGAAAGCGCTGATCGCAGCGGCGCTGACGGAAAGCGGACGGCGGCTGTTTATGAACAACGGTCTGCAATAAATCACCATCAAGCAACTCACGAACAACCGTTGAGGGAAGTCTGTAACGGGCTTCCCTTTTGATTCCGGCAGGGTTAGATGACCGGCAGCGTAAGGTAGTCTTGTGGGACGAAGAAAGAGCCTTCGGTCGTACCCTGTGGAACCAGACGCTGCAAACGCTGATCGAGTTCAGCGGCAGTCCACTTGGCATCGAAATAAGCGCGGAAGGCCGACGTAACCTGACGGACGGAGTCGGCGGATTCGTGGACAAATTCGAGGCGGTAGTGGGTAATGCCGCTGTGGCGCATCTGGTCGAGATGACGGGCGGCGACCTGCGCTTCGGCACCGAAAACGGTGTTGCGGCAGCCGACATCGGCCATGACGGGATGGCTGCGACCCTGCGAGTCGCGCAGGGCGACTTTGTGTTTTTCGCAGGGGTGACCGCAATCCTGATAGCTGGTGCCGGTGGAGAGGAAGCGGCAGAAGACACAGTGCTCGGTGTGGAAAACGGGCAGATGGTGATAGGCGATGACTTCAAAGTGCTGGCCGCCGATGGACTGCGCTAAGGCAGCAATTTGGTCGGCGTTGAGGTCGTGGGTGGGGGTGATAGTTTGGACGCCGAGTTTTAAGAAGGTGTCGGCCGTGATCTGATTCGCGATGTTGAGGCTGAAGTCCCCGATGAGCGGGTGTTGATGGCGACCTTGAAGGGCTTCGAGTAGGCCGCCGGAACGCACGAGAATGGGACAGTCGAGGCGGAGCAAGAAGTTTACGACACGCTGTTCGTGAGGCTTGAGGACGCGCGGACTGGCAACACGCGGGGTGATGCCGGCGGCGCGAATCTGTTCGACGGCGGGGCGCAGGCCGTAGAGTTCGAGGTAATCCAAGGTGATGGTGGCGGGACGGAGGGCGAGCGCAGCCTGCAATTGTTCGGGTGTGCGCACCAAGAGGTGAAGCTGCGGAGTCTGGTCGGGCTGCGCCGGTGAATGGGCGACAGCGGAGAGGGCTTCGCCAAGCACTTCGCCAGCGCTGCGTGCCGCATCCGGCGGCGGCTGCGACTGGAGATTGATGAGCTGTTCGACGGCTTCCTGCCGGAGACGGTTGAGCAGCGAACCGGGGATGAAGGGGTCACCAGACAAGTCGGTGGTTACTGCTTCGAGGCGATAGGGTGTGTTCCCCAGACGATCAAGCTGCTGGTAGAGATAATCGGGCGTGAGGCTGCGGTTGTTGGCACGGGTGAGCGGTTCGGCAGACTGCACCTGAACGGTAATCTGCGGGCGCGCAGACAGAGTCCATGTCAGGTTGAGGGGTTGGCCTTCGCGAGCGACGACATGAACCCGCAGCGGCTGACGCTGAAGCGGTGAGCCGGCCTGTGTGAAGGGTTTACCGGCGCGGTCGATGTTGACATCATGGGTACGCCAGACCCAATCACCGACACGAATACGGGTGAAATCGAGGGCGCGGTTGGCAAAACGCAGTTCCAAGCGGCTGCCGGCGGGGTTCACCTGATAGAGATGACCGCCCTCTTCCGGTTCTTCGGGACTGCGCCAGTCGGCGGCATCGAACACGACACCATCACCGGCTTTGAGCGGGGCGATGTCGTGGGCGGTGGCCGGTTCGATGATGACGTGATCTTTGTTGACGCGGGTGACACGGCCACATAAAACGCCACGATGGCGGGGAGAGCGACCGGACACGACGGTCTGATGATTGGTGCCGGAGAGGAAGAATGGGCCTAAGCCGCGCGAATAAACCTGCTCCAGTTCGAGTTCTTGCTGGGGGGTGATGGGGTTGGGGCGATTTTCCCACGCGGCATCGACGGCCTGACGGTAGGCGCTGGTGGTGAGGGCGACGTAGTTTTCGTCCTTGTAGCGACCTTCGATCTTGAAGGTGGAGATGCCGATTTCCATCAATTCGGGGACTTGATGCAGGGCGTAGAGATCACCGGGGGAGAGCAAATAGCGGGCATCTCCCAAGGGGCGCAAGACATCATCGACGATGAGTTCGTAAGGGAGCCGGCAAGCCTGCGCGCACTTGCCACGATTGGCACTGCGTCCGCCCCACGCTTCCGAGGAAAAGCACTGACCGGAATAGGATACACAGAGCGCGCCATGCACAAAGACTTCGAGTTCACAAGCGGTCCCGGCGCGGATCTGGCGAATTTCGGTGAGGGATAACTCGCGGGCGAGGACGACGCGATTGACCCCGAAACGCTGCGCGAGGGCGATGCCTTCGGCGCTGGTGATGCTCATCTGGGTGCTGCCGTGAATGTTGACATCGGGGGCGATGCGATGGGCTAACTGGGCGACACCGACATCCTGCACGATGAGCGAATCAGCACCGGACTGCGCGATTTGTTCGATGGTGCGGACGGCTTCGCGGAGTTCGTGGTCGAAGATGAGGGTGTTGAAGGTGACGTAGCCTTTGACACCACGGGTGTGCAAGGTGCGCATGACATCGGGCAGTTCGGCGAGGGTAAAGCCGACTTTGGCGCGAGCGGTGAAGTGTTTGAGGCCAAAATAAACGGCATCGGCTCCGGCTTCGACGGCGGCGTGAAGCTGGGGCCAGTATCCGGCGGGACTCATGATTTCGGGCTTAATGGGCATAGGTTGTTGAAAATCCATATGACTCAGGTCGGTAAAAACAGCCGCCGTTATTGGCGGCGGGAACAGGCAGCAGCGGCGCGCGTTTGTGTCATTTGCCGGCGGGAAGACGGGAATGTGGCGCTTTTGGCTGCGGGAAATACGGTGTTGGCTGCCGCCATGCGGCAATGGCAGCGGGAAGCAGGGAGACTGCCGCCGACAGAAACAGGGTGCAGGCGGGAAGATGGGGAACTGCCGCAGACAACCGCCGCCATCGCCGCCACATCCGCCATATCAGGCAGAGGGTGTTGGTGGGAAATGGGGGTGAGTGACATGGCGAACCTCATCAGAAAATGTGTGTAGGACTCTT